>JAFUVK010000172.1 GCA_017477555.1 Muribaculaceae bacterium | reverse complement strand
CCTGAACGGGGAGGGTCGGCTTGTGCCCTACGAGGACTGGCGACTGCCTGCAGAACAGCGCGCCCGCGACCTGGCCAGCCGCCTGTCGGTCGACGAGATTGCCGGGCTGATGCTCTACAGCCTGCACCAACCAGTGCCACAGGCTGCCCGCCCCATCTATGGCGGCAAAATGCTGAGCGAGAGCAGTGCCCAGGCCAGCGACTTGACCGAAGAGCAGAAGTCTTTTCTGCGCGACGACCATGTGCGCGCCATCCTGGTGACCAAGGTCGAGAGTCCGGCTGTTGCGGCACGCTGGAGCAACAATGTGCAAGCATTTGTCGAGTCCCTGCCACACGGCATCCCTGCCAACAACAGTAGCGACCCGCGCAATGAGACCGCCACAGCCGACGAGTTTCTGGCCGGTGCCGGCGGACAAATCTCGCTGTGGCCTCGCCCCATCGGCATGGCCGCCATCATGGATCCGGCACTCATCGAGCGGTTTGGACAGATTGCCTCGCGCGAATACCGTGCCCTGGGCATCACCACCGCCCTGTCGCCCCAAGTCGACCTCGCCACCGAGCCCCGCTGGCGACGCGTGCTGGGTTGCTTCGGGTGCGACCCTCAACTGGTTACCGACTATGCCCGCGCCTACTGCGACGGCTTCCAGACCAGCGAGGGCGATGCTCACATTGCCGGTGGCTGGGGCTACCACAGCGTCAACGCCATGGTCAAGCACTGGCCTGGCGGAGGCTCGGAGGAGGCGGGTCGCGACTCGCACTACTCGTTCGGAAAGTTTGCCGTCTATCCGGGTGGACAGTTCGACACTCGCCTGCGACCATTTGTCGACGGTGCGTTCCACTTGGACGGCCCCACACGCTCGGCCAGCGCCACGATGCCGTTCTACACCATTCCTTGGAACATCGCTCCCAATGGCGAAAATGTGGCCATGAACTACAGCCACTATATCATCACCGAACTGCTCAGAGAGCGCTACGGATTTGATGGTGTGGTGTGCACCGACTGGGTGGTTACTGGCGACTACACCGCCATCGACCGCCATTGGGGCAAGCCCTGGGGTGTGGAGCACCTCTCAGTGGCCGAGCGACACTACCGTGCCCTGCTGGCCGGTGTCGACCAGTTCGGCGGCAATCAGGACAAAGCCCCCATTCTTGAAGCCTACCAGATGTGGGTGCGCGACTACGGCGAGCAGAGTGCCCGCGAGCGATTTGAGGCCAGTGCCCGCCGGTTGCTGCTCAACAGCTTCAGGTTGGGCTTGTTTGAGAACCCTTACGTCGACCCAGCCGAAGCCCAACGCATCGTGGGCAACCCAGAGTTTATGCAAGCCGGCTATGAGGCACAATTACGCTCCATCGTCATGGCCAAGAATCATGGCCACTGCCTGCCTCGCCAGTCGCGCGAACGTGTCTATATGCCGCGCCGCCATTATCCCGCCATGACAGGATTCTGGGGCGAGAAATATGACGAGCACACCGACTACCCCATTCGCCGCGCCCTGGTCGAGCAATACTTCACCGTGGTCGATGACCCGGCCCAGGCCGATTTTGCCCTGGTCGACATTGACGAGCCGTCAGGGGGATGGGGCTACAGCCGTGCCGACCTGGAGGCCGGTGGCAATGGCTATGTCCCCATCAGTCTGCAATATAGGCCTTACACCGCCACAACAGCCCGACAGCCCAGTCTGGCGGGGGGCGACCCACTGGAGCCCAGCGCCGACCGCAGTTATCGCGACAAGACAGTCATGACTGCCAATGAGTGTGACCTGGACCTAGTGATTGAGACCCGCCGGCTCATGGGCAACAAACCCGTGATTGTGACGATGAACATCACCCGTCCAGCCGTTGTGGCCGAGTTTGAGCCGCTTGCCGATGCCATCTTGTTGTGTTTCGGTGTGCAAAACAAGGCCAAGCTCGACATCATTGCCGGCAAGTTTGAGCCTCAGGGACTGCTCCCCTTCCAGATGCCGGCCGACATGGCCACCGTCGAGGCACAGTGCGAGGATGTGCCTCGTGACATGCGTCCACACCTCGACACCGACGGCAATGCCTACGATTTTGCCCACGGACTGAACTGGAGCGGTGTCATCGACGACTCACGCACCCGGCATTACAAGGATTGAAGGATAGTATTTGGCACTGTGGCATGTTTTCTGTACTTTTGCAGGGCAATTAAAAAATATATATCATGAAAATTCTAAAAAAGATTCCGCTGCTGGTACGGGTGATTATCGCCATCGTGCTGGGCGTGTTGCTGGGCAATGTACTGCCCTTGTGGGCCATGCGCTTGTTCGCGACCTTCAACTTTTTGTTCAGCAACTTCTTGTCTTTCCTCATCCCGCTCATCATTGTGGGACTGGTGACTGCTGCCATTGCCGACATCGGCAAAGGGGCCGGTAAGTTGCTGCTCATCACAGCCCTGATAGCCTACGGCGACACCGTGTTCTCGGGCCTGTTTTCCTATGCCACCAGTGTCAGTGTTTTTCCCCACCTGATTAATCCCGACGGCATCGCCCAGATTGCAGCTGAGGAGTCAAAGATTGAGCCATATTTTACCATCAACATTCCGCCGCTGATGGACGTGATGAGCGCCCTTGTGCTCTCGTTCGCGATGGGGCTGGGCATTGCCCACCTCGGGGCATCATCGCTCAAGCGGGGCTTCGACGAGCTTCGCGACATTGTAGCCAAGACCATCGAGGTGGCTCTGATTCCGCTGCTGCCACTCTACATCATGGGCATCTTCATGAGCATGGCCAACAGCGGGCAAGCCTGGCACATCGTCCAGGTGTTCGTCTCGATTATCGGTGTGATTTTTGCCATGCACATCATTTTGCTGGTGGTGCAGTACTGTATCGCCGGTATCGTTGCGCACCGCAATCCATTGAAGGCACTGAAGACGATGCTCCCGGCCTACTTCACGGCGCTGGGCACATCGAGCAGCGCCGCCACCATCCCGGTCACGCTCAAGCAGACGCAGCTCAATGGCGTGCGGCCCGGAATTGCCGGCTTTGTAGTGCCGCTGTGCGCCACCATCCACCTGTCGGGCAGCGCGATGAAAATCACGGCTTGCGCCGTGGCATTGATGCTGATTCAGGGCGCGCCCATCGAGTTTGGCAACTTCCTGGGCTTCATCATGATGCTGGGAGTGATGATGGTGGCAGCCCCCGGTGTACCGGGCGGTGCCATCATGGCTGCACTGGCGGTGCTGCAGAGCATGCTGGGCTTTAACGCCGAGCAGCAGGCGATGATGATTGCGCTCTATATCACGATGGACAGCTTCGGCACGGCATGCAACGTCACGGGCGACGGAGCCATAGCTATGGTCATCGACTCCATCGCCCCGACCGACAGTCCGAGCTGATTGTATTGCGGCATGGCGCTCGCTCATTCAGGCCGCCATTAGTGGTTCGGGGCGAGTGTGAGTGAGCTATTGGGGTATTAATTGTGGTACGTTTTTTGCATGTCACGAAAAAAATGCCTATATTTGCACCAATCATCTAACAAATACTATTATGAGAACTATAGCTATTGCGATGTTGTCGCTTCTGGCGATGAACATTGCGGCGCAAGTGAGACACATTGCGCCTACCGAGGCCTATAAGTTGCCGACCGATGCCGTGTTGGCCGAGTTTGACCGCTTGGGTGCCGCCTCGCAGTCACGTGAGCTGACCAGTGCCGAGGCACAGCGCATGGAGCAAATCGTCGATGATAATGCGGTGCTCGATGACCTGTACAGCGGCAAGTGCAGTTGGTACTGTGGGGGTGTGGTCGACACGGTCACTGCCACCAGTTCTCTGCCGCCAGCAGGAAAAAATACCTATATTGGACAAAATGCTCACAACTTCGACCATACTAGCGTCTGGGCCGAGGGAGCCGACGGATCGGGCATAGGAGAGTCGCTCACCTATGAGTTTGCCGGGGGGTGTCCGCGCATCACCATGGTAAAGATTCTGAATGGTCATGTCAAGAACGAGAAAGCTTGGCGCGAAAACAACCGCGTCAAGTCGCTGCGCGTCTGGTATGAGAACAAGCCTTTGGCAATATTGGATCTGAAAGATACCCGCGACTTGCAGTGCTTCGAGGTGGGGACATTGGGCTACCATGATTCAGAGGCACCCAAGTGGCAGCTGCGATTTGAGATTCTCGATGTCTACAAGGGTTCGAAGTATGACGACACAGTCATCAGCGAACTCTTCTTCGATGGCATTGATGTGCATTGATTTAGTAGTAAGGTGGTAAAGTAGTAAGGTAGTTAAGAAGTTAAGTAGTAAGGTGGTAAAGTAGTTGTTTTTTAGTAGTGGAGTAGGGCAGTAAAGTAGTAGGGCCGATACATGATGGGGGTAGAAACGCAGCGTGGCGCATGATTAGCCGCCAGATCTCACCACCTCATAGCTGCACGGCGTCACGTCTAAATGTTGTAATTCCTTCAACTACTGGCAAGAAATTCTTCACTCCCTTAACTTCGATAAAATAAGTAATAAGATATGAAAAAGAAAATTTTGACTCTGATGGCGATGATGGCGATGGGCATAACGATGCAGGCGCAATTTGACAAGGGATTTGTCAATCCATACTACGACATGCGCGGAGCCGACAAGCTGATGCGCGACAACATCACACGCGACTTGGCCAAACGCGGCAACAAGCTCAAAGTTCTGCCTGGCAAGAAGTGGCTCCTCGACGAGGTAAACTGGTGGACCAATGGATTTGTGGTCTTCAACACCTACTACGACGAAGAGTCGCGAGAGATTGGCATTAATCCGCAATTGAGCGAGCCCACACCCGACTGGGACCCCATCGGCACGTTCAAGGTAAAAGGTGCGCAAGCGACAAGCCGCGACGGCAAAATCCGTTATACCGTTGAGCAATTGGGTGATTATGTGATGCTGGTGGGACGCAATGCACAGGGGCAGCCCGTAAGAGCCTATTATGGGGTGTCGAACGACGATTACAACGCCAACCGATGGATTTTCATCATCCAGCACCTGCTGGCGGGCTGCTACAACACTCCCGACGGCAAGGTGGCAGTATTTGGGCCAAGGATGGAACACTACACGGCCGACTCTTATTATATCGATCCGGGAGTATGGGGCACTTTCCGACCCGAGGACAACTTCACGGCATTGAGCATACTCTATGGTGAGGGACGCGTGAGTCATGGCGACCCCAGCAGCCCCAATTACGATAAGATGCCCGGTGGAGGTGGAGCGGGTGCCCTGATGGGTCCGATGATGTGGCGCGTCACGGCCACCGTCGATGGCCTGCTGGTCAATGTGGTGCACGACGAGCCCTTTGTCGACCACCAGCCGCGTGTGGCCGACGGAAGCCGTCTCACCTACTTGCAGAATCCCTATCAGGGGCTGCCGGGACGATGGGCGGTGGCATCGGTCATGCCGCTCACACACCAGGTGCTGCGACTGTTGCCTAGCGAGGTGCTCACACTCATGCGTGGCGAAATCTATGCACGCCATGGCGACACCTTTAGCAACCCCAAGACGCAGGCCTACTTCGATGCCCAACCTTGGTACAAGAAATCGGGCAAGCCTGTGGTGCTGACCGATGTCGAGCGCTTCAACTACGCGCTCATCAAGCAGGTCGAGGCCACACGCTGACCTCCAATTCGCAATGTGCCGCCCAAGCAGCTTGGCTGCAGGGCGGCACAAAATTTGGTTATTAGAAAACTTTTTCATACCTTTGCGCTGTGATTATGAGGCAATCAGCCTGGTAGCACAGCGCATTATTAACAATTATATCACATTATTTTATGAAAAAATTATTTACACTATGCTTGCTGGCTGGTGCCGTGATGGCACAAGCCAAGACCTACACCCTGGCCGACCTGGCCCAGCTTGTTCCCGTCATGGAGGATGGCACGGGTGTTGCCGTGGTCGATGGTGCCTATGTCGTCAACCTGCCTACTTCGCACCCCGATGGTGTTGAGGGCATCGGCTATGACGACAACAACATCGTGCTGACCAAGAGTTACTTTACCATCAACGGCGACCTCGTGGTCAGCGACGGTGAGGTGCTTCTGTTCGGTGGCTCAGCTTCGATGGAAATCAATGGTAACTTCACCGCTACTAACGCCACATTTGGTGCGGCTGAGGGGGCAGAGGCTACGGCCAAGGGATTCCGTATGTACAAAGAGGGAGCATCGGCCACCATCACCGGCTGCGACTTCAACTATGTGGGCATGACCTATGGCAACGGAACCGAGGAGGGATGCCTCACACTCACCAACAGTGTGTTCAACAACCACAACAGCAAGAGCGGCAATGCGGTAATCAATTTCACCAGCCTGAGCAAGGGCAACCTGATTCAGGCCTGCGAGTTCAACAACCCGTCGCTCTCGGCAGTGGGCAGTGGAGCCAATGTGGCCTGCGGCATCACCATCAAGAACAATGTCATCCACAAGCCCCAGTCCAGCACTCGCCTCTATCCGGGGCTGAACATGAGTGCCACCGGATCCTACGACATCGTCATCGATGGCAATGAGGTGTATGGCCCGGGCGTGGACACCCGCGCCGGCGGCATCGCCCTGTCGTGTCTGCTGGGCAATCCGCCCACGGGCACACTCTATGTGTGCAACAACTTTGTCCAGGACTGCTCTTACGGCATCACGCTGACCGGTCCGGGCAATGTGCGCATCGAGAACAACACCCTGCGCAACAATCGGTACATCGCCAACCCCAACAATGGCGGCAGCGGCATCAACATCACATGCACCTCGACGGGCGAGGGTATTCTGGCCAAAGCCTACATGCGCGGCAACCACATTGAGGGCAGCATCTGGGGCGTGACCATCATCGGCAACAATGTCGACATCAACGCCGGCAAGCTGGTGGATGCCGAGACCGGTGCGGCCATCGACCCCAACGCCGAGGACTACAACCCCGGTGAGAACGTGTTTGTGGGCAACACCGGCACCGACGACTATCCCCACTGCGACTGGTTCAACAACACGATGACTCCCAGCTATGCCCAGGGCAACACCTGGGGCGTGGAGGTGCAGGACGAGGAGCACATCTACCAGAACATCTACACCCTCGATGGCACGCAGAGTGTCTATGTCACTCCCGCTGCCACTAGTGTAGGAATCACAGATGTCAAGAGCGACACTGCCAAGAGCACCGGCCGCTACAACCTGCTGGGCCAGCCCGTCGACGAGAACTATCGCGGCATCGTCATCGAGAATGGTGTGAAGCTGGTCAAGTAACTGACACTGCTTGCGCACGACACAGCAAAGGCTCCCCATCGAGGGGAGCCTTTGTTAATTGGTAGTTGCGGGTCAGGGGCTAGAAGCAGTAGCGCATACCCAGCGTGGTGGCACTCTGGTTCCAGTCCTTGCTCAAGGCTTGGAACTTCTGCTCGATATAGAAGCGAAACTCGCGGTTGATAAGGTACTCATACCCCACACCAATATTGGCACCGAAGCGGTCCACACCCTTCTGCTCCTGATACTTGTAGTTGGCATAGCTGAAACCCAGCAGGGGGTAGAAGTTCGACGCGCTGTGTACGCGCACCAGGTAGTGAAAGTTCAGGTTCACGTTGTAGCCCTGGTAGCCGTGGTTCTTGAAGTAGTAGTCAAACTCGGGAGCCACGCGGAAGCGGTTCACCGGCTCGATCACAAAGTTGGCACCCAGACCCATCAGCGAGTGGCGCGATCCGTAGTTAAACTGAATGCCGGCACAGATGTCGCCCGACTCGGCGCTCACGGCCATCGAGGCCAAGGCCATTACGGCCAAAAGAAGTAATTTTTTCATCATTGTTAGTATTTTTTCGATTATTGAGTAAGAGATATATTGCTTGTGTTCAGAAACTGTGACTCAGGCCCACAGTGGTGATGGCTTGTGTCTCCTGCTTGACCAGCATGAAGCGGAACTCGCCCACCACGGCCCAGCCCCGCCCGATGTTCAGCTCCAGCCCGGCACCCAGATTGGCACCCCAGCGGTTGACGTTGGGGCCCTCATAGCCCCAGTGGCTGTAGCTCACCCCGGCAAAGGGGTAGAGCAACACCGGGCCGCCCAGATGCTCCACGTAGTGAATATGGGCGTTGAGCTGCAACGTGGTCACCTTGCGGCTCTCGGCAAAGTAGATTATCTCGGGCTCGAGACGCCAGTGACTGTCAAGACCCAGACGCAGCTTGGCACCCACACCGTGCTGCCGGTACTCGGTGGCATAGTCGTAGGTCACAGCCACCGCACTGCGGAGCCGTGGCCGTTGCGCGCAGGCCGTGACAGCCACCAGCGCGCACAGCGCAAGGATGATATGTCGTGCGTCACGATTCATGAGGTTTTGTCTCTTCGCGGACGTGCCCTTTCTTGTTCAAGCGCACCTTCATCTCGTCGAATCCATACCCATACACACCGTTGATATTGGTCTTGGTGATGAACGCCTTGTCGTCGACCGACTTGATGATGCGGGCGATGTTGACGCTCTCGAACTTACGGCAGATGACCATGATTACCTTCACCGGGTTCTTGGTGAACCAACCCGTGCCGTCGAGCACGGTACACCCGCGGTGGGCATTGGTGGTGATGGCATCGGCAATCTGTTGCCACTTGTCGCTGAAAATCATGTACTGTACGGCCTGCCGGCTGTTGTTGATGACCATGTCGGCCACAACCGAGTCGACCAGCATAAACACCAGACCATACACAATCTTGTCGGGACTGTGGAAGATGAGGTAGCTCGACGAGATGATGCACATGTCGCAGTACAGCATCATGCGGCCAAACGACACATTGGTGTGCTTGGTCACCATGGCGGCAACGATGTCGGTGCCGCCGCTGCTGCCGTTGTGCGAGAAGGTGATGCCCAGACCCATGCCGCACAGGGCGGCGCCGATGATGATGTTCATGAACGGTTGCTGCTCCACCAGCGGCTCATAGCTCCACGGGTCCATGAGCATAATCAGGATGGAGGCGACCGTAGCACCGAAGATGGTGCGTATGACAAACTGCTTGCCCACCGTGCGGAAGGCGATGAGCAGCAGCAAGATGTTGATGCCATAATTAGTGATACCCACATTCCAACCAAAGGCGAAGCGGCACAGCGAGGCAAGACCCACCACGCCGCCGGTTACTACCTTCTCGGGCAGGATAAAGGTTGTGAATCCAATGGCATAGAGCAGGAGTCCAAAGACTATCATCACATAGTCCTTGGCATAGATAAGGAGTTTTTGGTTTGAAACTTTATTCATGATTTAGACATACTTATTATTTCCGCCTGCGAAATTACAAAATAGTGAGGAAATACACACGTTTTTTGCCCGATTTTTGCTCAACTTCCAGCAAAATGCAGTAATTTTGCTCCTTGTTGCCAGGCCACGTGGAACCTAGTCCCTCTCCCCTGGCAGGGGAGAGGTTAGGTGAGGGGTTGTAGGGACGCGATGGGTGGCGGCAGTCCCTCTCCCCTGGCAGGGGAGAGGTTAGGTGAGGGTTGAATAGCGGTAGGGACGGCACCCCCGTGCCGTCCGCCTTGACAAAAGGTAATTTCGTTTCAGCCTGGCTGCGGACATCCACCCGACAACCCGGAGGCGGACGGCACAGGGGTGCCGTCCCTACAGCAGCCCTACATTGTTGTGACACATCAGCTTGGCGG
>JAFUVK010000171.1 GCA_017477555.1 Muribaculaceae bacterium | reverse complement strand
TGGTCTCAAGGCGAAAAAACGCACAAAGTCGACCACGGCGGCAAGAAAAAGGAGCAGAAAGCCGACTTTGTGCGATTTTACAGGTGCGACTACCGAAAATCGGGTACTTTTTCAGTGGCCTCGGCACGCCGCGTCCCTACTTTGTGGCAGTCACAGTCAGCGATGCTCCCACCCAAAGGATATTGCTCAGCAAAAGTACAAAAAGTACAATTTTTATTTTAGACTCATGCATCCATTGTTTAAAAATCAGAGAAAATGCGAATTTTTTTTTGAATTTCGCTGATTTTTAAACATGAAATCAACTCAAAATAGAAGTGATAGTCACCCTTGTCTGGCTCGTCTATCACGATGTTTCCTAAATCGGGCGGGAACTTGAAACCACGTATGCAGTCCTGCTCTATTCACATCGGGGAACAAGCACTTGATGAACTGCTGTGATTCACCCCCCCAACCGATCTCTCCCAGGGGAGAGGTTAGGTGAGGAGCGACAAGGTAGGGACGCGGCGTGCCGCGTGATTAGCCACAATCCATCTCGGTTGTAGTGCTGCGCCGAAGGCACAGCCGGAAGCGAGGCACGCCCCCCATAATCACGCGGCACGCCGCGCCGCTACCACTTCAATTAAGTTCGTCACGGGTGAGCTTGCCGCGGTCCATGGCGCGCCAGCAATAGGCAATATAGGCCAGCACGAAGGGCACCAACAGGCTCACCACGCTCATGGCGGTGAGGGTGAACTGGCTGCTGGAACTGTTGCGAATGGTGAGCGACGACTGCACGTCGAGCAGCGACGGGTAATAGGCGGTGTGGTTGTAGCCCAGCACACCGAACAGCGTGACAACCACCAGGACAGTGCCTATACCGGCCGGCCAGATACCACGGCGGTAGTGCGGCTTGAGTAAGGTCTTGCCAATGCCCCACAACACCAGGGCTACGCCCACAATGAACATAACCAGGAGCCACCACATGTGCAGGTAGTTGGTCAGATATTTGTAGTCAACCCATTGTGCATTGCCTTGCTCGTCGACCTCTACACCGCTCGCCGTGAGCAGCAGAGCCACGACCCACAAGAAAAAGATGACAAAAATCGGGCCATGGATGCCGAGCAACTTCCGTTGGCGCGAGCGCACAGCATCATCGTCAATGTTGTTGATAAAATAGAGCGAGGCAAGCGTTGCAGCCAGAAAGTAGACCATCACGCCAAAAAGCAAGTTGCGCCAGTTGGCTATGGCCTCCAGACCATGCATCGGCCCCCAGGTGCTGATGGCCGAAGCCTCGACATTGAGGATGTTTCCCTTGGTCACCGTGAACTCAGCCCCAAAGAACATCGTGGCCACAGCCACACCCAGCAACACCGGGCCGGCGATGCCATTGATGAGCAGCAGCACGTCGTAGAAATTGCGGCCATAGACATTGCCCTGCTTGGCCCGATACTCATAACTCACGGCTTGGATGACAAAGCTCAGCAGAATGAGCATCCACAGCCAGTAGGCTCCGCCGAAGCTTGTGGAGTAGAACAACGGGAACGAAGCGAAGAACGCCCCGCCAAAGGTGACCAGTGTGGTGAACGTGAGCTCCCACTTGCGCCCTAGCGATGCGGTGAGCAGGTTGCGGCTCTCGGGGTCGCGATGATGGAAGAGCATCGACTGTCCACCCTGAACAAAGAGCATGAACACCAGCAGTGCGCCCAATACCGACATGATGAGCCACCAATAGTTCTGCAGTATGGCATAAGTTTCCATTTCGATTAGATTTTAAAGAATTACACTTCGTCCAAGTTCTGTTGTGATTTCTTGCTGATCTGGCGGCAAAGGATGCTGATGTCGGCAATGAGCAGCGCGGTAAACAGCACGGCAAAAATCCAGAAAGTCAGCTGAACGTAGCCGGCACTGAGGTCGCTGATGGCCACCTTGTTGGGCATCAGGTCCTGGATGGTCCATGGCTGACGGCCCACCTCGGCCACAATCCATCCGCTGCAACTGCAGATGTAGGTCAGCGGGATGGAGATGATGCACAACCAGTACCACCACTTGCTCCACTTGGCCTTGGCCAGGATATTGGGCTTGTAGACAAACAGCAGTGCCAGCAGCAGAAAAGCCACCAAGAAGCCACCGATGGTGACCATGATGTGGAAGGTGTAGAACGTGAGTGGCACATTGGGCACCGCCTCCTCGGGGGTGTCAAGGTAGCCATAGCCAAAGTAGTGGAAGTCGCGGTTGATGGCGGCATAGAGACTGTCGGTGGCCACTTTGTCGCCGCTGCGATGCGCCACGTCGTATTGCGCCATCATTTCTTGCAAGCGCTTGCCTATGTGTATGCGCTCGGCATAGGAAACCGTGTTGACCTTGCCCGCCTGCTCATCATAACTCACCCCCTCGATGATGTCCTGAATGCCCGGAACGAAGGCATTGAAATCATGGGTGGCAAGAAACGACAAGCCATAGGGAATGGAAATATGGAAAAGGAAGGGTTCCTCATCGTTGGTCACCGTCTTGGCAGGATTGAGCACACCCGCGGCAACGATGCTCTGCTTGAAATCGCCCTTGTACAGTCCTTCCATGGCCGCCAGCTTCATGGGCTGATATCGCGCCACAGTCACAGCGCTGGTGTCGCCGGTGACACTGGTGAGGATGATCCCCACGGCACCGACCCACGCCCCCACCTTGAGGCTGCGCTGGCAGTGGTCGTAGTTGCGACGTTTGAGCAGCATCCATGCGCTCACACCCACGACAAACACGCCTCCCAAGGTCCAGGCGCTGAACACGGTGTGCAGAAACTTGTTCACGGCCATGGGCGAGAGGGCCACAGCCCAGAACGAGGTCATCTCGTTGCGCATCGTGGCGGGATTGAACTCGCACCCCGTGGGATACTGCATCCATGCGTTGGCCACCAATATCCACAACGCGCTCAGACTAGCGCCGATGGCTGTGAGCCAGGTCGAGGCCAGGTGAAAACGTGGGCTTACTTTCTTCCATCCGAAGAACATCACAGCGATGAAGGTCGACTCCATGAAAAATGCGAGAATACCCTCGATGGCCAGTGGCGCGCCGAATATATCTCCTACAAACCAGCTGTAGTTGCTCCAGTTAGTACCGAACTCAAACTCAAGGATGATGCCTGTGGCCACACCGATGGCAAAGTTGACACCAAACAGGGTCATCCAGAACTTGGTTGTTGCCAGCCACCTCTCATCGCGCGTACGATAGTAGATGGTCTCCATGATGGCGATGATCACGCCCACCCCTAGGGTGAGCGGAACAAAAAGCCAATGATAGATGGCCGTCAGGGCGAACTGTGCCCGCGACCAGTCGACTAGGGTTGTTAATTCGTCCATAATTCAGTTCAATATTTTCAGTGGTCAGTGGCCGGTTATCGTGTCCGAGACTGCGTCTCGGAATACGCCGACTTGCTGCTCACCGCTTGCTGTTTTCTGTTCGCTGTTCGCTATTCGCTGCCGGCTGCTCACTGCCGACTTGTTGCCGACCAACTCGTGGCGCACATAGTCGGCCTTCTGCTCGGGAGTCGAGGCTTTGCTGTTGAGATAGTTAGGAAAGAAGATAAACCGCACGATGACAAAGAACACAATCACCTTGATGGCAATGATGGCCCATAGCGTCCGGCCCAACGTCATGGCCTTGAAGCCATCGACGTAGAAGTAGAACACGCGCTGCAACCAGTTGTCACCGCGCAGTTTATCTTCGCCTTGCATCATATCTTACTTGATGACTTTGAGGGTTTGCACTTGGTCACCTGCCAGGGCGCGCACCACATAGACTCCACTGGGCAGTCCGCTCAGGCTTGCCGAGGCGCGTGTGTTGAGCACTTGACGGCCATTGATGTCGTAGACACTGACCTGCTCGGCTCCGGTGAGGTCGATCTGGTCGCCATTGACGGCCACCAGCTGCTGGCTGTCGCGCAGGGTGGTGGGCAGGGCGGTAAGGTCGGTCACATTATAGTCCAGGATGGGGCAGATGGCAAACGACATGGGGTCGTCGACGTTCTCATACCACTTTCCGGTATCCAGGTAATCCCAGTTTTCACCTTCATCAAGCACATACTGCCAAGCGCTGCACTTCTCGCCCACTTCGCGGCGGTGCACCAGCATGGCAATGTCATCGCCGTCGTTGTTGGGGAAGCCACCGATGGTGACGAAAAACTCGCCGTCGACCCGCACGGGCTGGTCGAAGTTCCAGACGGTCTCGACCACGTTCTGTTCGTCATACTTCAGCTCCGATGCCTTGATGGTGCTCTGCGCCAGCACATTGCCCGGCATTCCCTGCTCGTCGGCCTCGACAATCTTCACGGTGATGTCGGCATCGGGAGTGACACAGGTAGTCTTGGCGAAATAGACGGCTACACTGTCGATCTGCGCCACCGCCAGCGGTGCCTGGAAGTGCTCGGCAAACTCCGACATGCCCAGCCAGTTAGTGCCGCCATAGTTGCCATACCATCCCATCTCGATGGCGGCCAGGTCGCTATTCTCCTCAGGCGCGATGTTCCAGATGTACTGCGCCCCACCTGCCTGCACGGCATAGAGCATGGCATCCTGGTCGCTGCCCAGCGCGTTGCTGGCTGTGAGCATCAGGCTGTAGGTGCCAGGAGTGGTATAGGTCACGAAGGGGTTCTGGTCGGTCGACGTCAGCGGGTAGGTACCCGTGAACTCCCAGGCCCACTCGGTGGGCCGCCCGGTGGACAGGTCGCGGAACTGCACCGGCACATTGACAGGCACAAAGGCGGCGCGGAAGGGCGACAGATAAGCCTCTTCGGGCATACCGATGCGGGCATCGGGAGCCTGCCCCTTGACGATGACATAGCCTTCGATAAGCTTGGTGCTGCTGTAGATGGCACCAGCTTCACCCACCTCAAGGCGCACCGTGTAGGTGCCGGCCTCGTTGTAGGTCACTACCGGGTTCTGCTCGGTCGAGGTCGCGGGCTCGCCACCGTAGAAAGTCCACTTGCGATAGTCCACGTTGCCGGTCGAGAGGTCCTTGAAGTGCACCTGGTCACCCTCGTTGATGGTGATGCTGGCGGCATTGTCATTGACCTGCACCACGCGGAAGCCGTCGAGTGCTTCGTCCTCGCCATAGTTGCCCTCATAGACAAACGAGAACTTCACCGACTTGCCGGCATACTGTGCCAGGTCGACCTCAAACTTGACCCATCGCTGCCCGTCGTAGGCATTGTCCTGCGCCCATAGGAACTGGTCGATGAGCAGTGTCTGGCTCTCGCCCTCGATGGCATAGAGCTTCCAAGCGCCATAGATGAGATAACCTGCGTTGGCAAAGCAGTAGAACTCCAGCGTACTGCCCGGCCGGATGTCGATAGCCGGTGATGTGGCGGTCTCATGCTGGTTGCTGCCATACTTCAGCGTCAGGCTGTACTGGCTGTCGCTCTCTACGGTGGTGAAAGAAGTGGCACCGTAAGTGGTGGGAGTGGCACGCAGCTGCCAGGTCTCACTGCTGGTCGACTGGTAAGACCATGTGTCGGCCTCGTCCTGGCTATCCCAGCCCTGTTCATAATAAGCTACAGTTGCTTCATCACACGAGAAATTGGCCACGGCACCTTGCGCGTGTCCCGTGATGCCCATACAAGCCAGGGCACCCAACAAAAGTAACGATTTTCTCATAGTAACCGTGTTTTTGATGTTAATAAGTTGGGCAAAGATAGCGAAAAAAACTAAATTTTCAAATTTTTTGTCAAAAAAACTGGTCGCCAGGCAATTTTTGCCCAGCAACCAGCATCTTTCAAAGTTGTGCACTATAAATTAAGAATTAAGAATTAAGAATTGTGCATGAGCCTCCAACCCCCTCCTCTTTGAGAAAGGGGAGGGGAGGCTGCCAGCCTGGCAGCTGCTCCCCTAAGATAGGGGAGCTGTCG
>JAFUVK010000170.1 GCA_017477555.1 Muribaculaceae bacterium | reverse complement strand
TGCCCTTGAGCAATACGGTGACCTATGATTATGATGTTGTGGCTTATGCCAACACCGTTGTAGCTTCTTACTATGGCAACTATGTCGACGAGATTGCTTCCGAGCACAGCAATCCCATCCATGTCCAGCTCATTGCCACAGCCATTGAGCAAGTCAAGGACAATGCGCTCATCCAGGTGCTTCAAGGTGCCGTTTTCGTCGGTGCCGACGCCATGGTCTACAATCTCAACGGTCAGGTCGTCGGACGGGCAGCCGCTGGCAGCACCGTCACCTTGCAGCCCGGTTTCTATATGATTAAGGCTGGCGGTAAGGCCTACAAAGTAAAAATCTGACAAAATGACGAAACAACTGATTACTGCGGTAATCGTGTTGTCATCTATTTCGGCTTGGGCCAGTCCCATCGACTGGGCTCAAGCCGAAATGTTAGCAACACGGTTCGCTGGACAGGGGACAATGCGGCAAGCTGCCCCAGCCTTGCAGCGCGTCAAGCGTCAGGGCATGGCAGCGCCAACCCATGCACCCTATTATGTGTTCAACCATGCCGACGGACATGGCTTTGTCATTGTGGCCGGCGACGATGCCGCTCAGCCCATTTTGGGCTACTCGACACAGGGCTCGTTCAGCTACGATGACATGCCCCCGGCGTTACGCACTTGGCTAGACCTGAACGAGCGTTATGTGGCAGTATGCGGTCAGCGGAATTGCGTTCCACAACAGGCTCTCGCACAGGGTACACCGGTGGTCGAGCCGTTGCTGGGCAACATTCTCTGGGGGCAGGGCAGTCCTTACAACAATTTGTGTCCCACCTACACTAGCGGTGGTGCCACCACCCATTACTATGTGGGATGTGTGGCCACTGCCGCCACACAGATTATGCGGTATCATAGCTATCCCGAGCACGGCATTGGCTCGAAGTCGCTCACTGTGGGCGGTGTGGAATACACGGCCGATTTTGGCAATACCACTTACGACTGGGACAACATGCTTCCCAATTATGACGATGTTGAGGCCACAGACATTCAACGTACCGCAGTGGCCACCCTGGCCGCGCATATGGGCATTGCCGTCGACATGGAATATCAGCCCGCCGGCAGTGGCGCCCACTCGATGGTGGTTCCCGGAGCATTGCGCGACTATTTCGGTTACGACCCGGCCACCACCATGCGCAAGCGCGACTACTATAGCAGCGGCGAGTGGCTCGACATCATTTGTGCCGAACTTGATGCCGGCCGCCCGGTATACTATGCAGCGGCAAGCGAGGTGGGTAACAGCGGACATGCCTTTGTTTGTGACGGATATGATACCCAGGGCTTCGTCCACATCAATTGGGGATGGTCAGGCAAGAGCAATGGTTATTTTCTGGTCAACCATCTAGACCCTGATGACTTGGGCATCGGCGGCGGTACAGGCGGCTACAACCTGGATCAAGAAATCATCACCGGCCTGCAGAGGCCAGCAGAAGGTACCACCTATGAGCGTCCGCTCTACAACGGACTGAGCATGCGGCTGCTCAATCAGGACAACGCCACATTCGGTGTGATGGTCACCGTCGAGAATTTCGACACCAAGCCCTTTGCGGGCGAGATTGGTGTGGCACTGGTGCGTGACGGCAAGGTGGTCAAGGTGCTCAAGAGCGAGCAGAGCAGTATTGCGGGTTTTGCCGATGGGCGCACGGGACTGCTCATGATGAAGTCGATCTACAATATCCCTAAGACGGTGGGCAGCGACATCTCCGACGGCGAGGCTCAGGTGTGGATGGCGTTTCGCGAGGATGCCTCGTCGCCCTGGCAGCCGATGCGCTATTGCCGTGCACGCGACAGCCGCAACAAGCCCTATGTGGGCTATTTCTCCACCACGGTTGCCGCAGGCAAGATTCTCACCCTCGACGACAGTGGGTCGCGCCCCGATGTCACACTGCTCAACGCGCTCGCACCGCAGGGCAAGGTCTATGCCAAGGGGTCGGCTTTGTTCGACCTCGAGTTGCGCAACAACAGCGATGATGTGCGTCTCAAGAACATTGTCGTTCGCTTCACCAGTGTCGACGATTCCACCTTGGTCTTCGACTATGAGAACCCGGTCAATGTCTATGACGCTAGTGTAGAGCGACGCCAGTTGCTGGTCAATCTAGCCGACACCATGCCGCAAGGACTTTATCGCCTCACGGCTTTCGAGAAAGGGTTTGAGCAATATCCCTTCCGTCAGACCTTGGGCGACGGGTTGGTCGAGGTGTTGCCGCCGGCTGCCACGCCCGTCATGCGGCTGACTACCGCCGTGCAGTGGCGGCGTGCCGATAGCGAGATGACCGCCAATCAGGGCGATAATGTCTACTTCGCACTCAATACACGCAACTATGGCAGTCCGGGCAACGTCGGCGTTATCCTCAATCTGGTGGATGTCAACGACTCAACCAAGGCCTATGTCTACCAGCAGAGCAATGCCACGGTCACACAAGGTGAGGACAAGACCGTTACGTTCTATCGCAAGTTGCCTGTCGACCCGGGCACCTATCGGGTAATGATCACCTATGCTACCGATGACGGTCGCATTACACCCGACGATAATAACGACCGCTATCCGCTCACCATCACCATCGGGCAGGCGGCCAATGTCATGCTCAACGCGGTGGACATCGATCTGCCCGACTGGGTGGTCAAGGGCGAGCGGTTGACTGGCAGCATCACTCTGGCTGCTCCCACCGACTTCAGCGGAACGGTCTATGTGCGCATGCGCCAGTACACACTCACCAACGGTGGCATCATCTATATGGGTAGCCAGCAGATTGCAGCAGGCCAGCAGAAGACCATTGACATCTCAAACAAAATAAGCTTTGAACCAGGCCGATACCTGATTATGGTCGAGGCCAAGCGCAGTGGGGTTGATGGTACCATCGGTGACTATGCCAATTGCTACAAACTCATTGATGTGCTTACCGAGCCGCCTACGGTGCCAGGCGATGTCAATGGCGACGGTGCGGTCGACGTGAGCGATGTCAATATGGTCGTCAACATCATGCTGGGCAGGGACGAACCAGTACCGGCAGCCGATGTTGACGGTAATGGCAGTGTCGATGTGAGCGATGTGAATACCATCATCAACATCATGCTCGGCAAGTAAGGTTCGAGTAGCTGGTACGCATCAATCGCGTAATTAGTTGAGGGGCTGACCCGAATGTGCAGTGCGTATGAGTGCGCAAGGCACGGAGGGCCAGCCCTCTTTAGCACAGGAGAAGACAGCTTGATGGGTAAAATTAATTTTTCTTTATTATCATTTTCTCATTTTAAGGTAATTTTTGTAATTTTGTAGCGACATTTTACCTTAAAAATGAAGAAAGCAGTTCTGATTATTCTTTGCATGGTGGCCCGCATTGCCGTGCTGGCCACTGACAATGCTGCCATCGACCGCCGGCTCGAACAGTTCGACAAGGCACAGGGTGGGGCAGTGGTCACACTGGCCAACCAACTGATGCGCACGTTCAACGATGAGCAGTTTACTGACCAACTCGTTCAATTCCAGCCCACTACATCGGTCGACAGCATGCGACAGCAGGTGTGGTACTGGGCTGCGGAGTGGTATTACGACAAGCAGCAATATGAGCTAGCGTTGCAGTATGGCGGCAAGGCGTTGCCGCTTTGTGCCGACGGCAGCGACATCAAGGCCGACTGCCTGAACCTGTTGGGCATGACGTGTGTGCGCTTGGGCGACTTCAAGCGCGCCGCCGACTATGCGCAGCAGTGCCTGGAGATTGACCTCAAGAGCGGTGACCACGACCGCATCTCCTCGAGCATGAACACCGTGGCGGGCATCTACATGGCTGCCTATCAGCCTCGAGAGGCCGAGAAGTATATCCTGCAGGCACTAGAGCATGCCGACAAGGCCGACAACCCGCCGCGCAAGGCTGTGCTGCTGGGCATGGCATCTGAAGTCTATCACACACTGGGCGATGACAACAAGGCGGTCGACTATGCACAGCAGGCATTTGCCATCGACTCGGCCCTGCAGCGGCCTCAGGCCAACATCCGCCTGTCGCAGAAGGCTTCGGCACTTGTCGGCCTGCATCGTTATGGTGAGGCCGAGACCATCTTGCGCCGCATCATCCCAGAGTTTGAGCGAATGGGCGACATGCACACCATGGCCATCGCCCTCAACCGACTGGGCATGGCTCTGCTGTGCCAGGAACGCCAGAACGAGGCAATACCCTACTATAAGAAGGCGGCCGGGCTGTTCTCGCAGATGGGTGACCTATACAACGAGATACACTCGCACCGAGGCCTCTACGAGAGTTACTGGAAACTCAATCCCGACAGCGCCAAGTATTATCTCGACCGATTCGACCTGCTGAAAGACTCGCTCTACAGCCATGCCACGGCCGATGCCCTCTCGCGCTACAACGCCGAGTTTGGCAACGACCGCCTCCAGCAGGAGAACGCGGAGCTGACCCTGGCCAACCGTCGCAACATCATCATTGGCCTCGCCCTCATGGCCTGCCTGTTGTTGGCCGCATGGCTGATTGTGGTTCATCTGCATCGACGCAACCGCCAGCGGATGCAAGGGCTCGTCCGCGAGATTGAACAGTTGCGGGCCAATAAACCCGAACAGGCAGCGATTGATGCTGAATCGTCCCGACAGAGTGAGGAGCCCGAACCCGACAATGCTGAGGTGCAGTCGGCCGACGACCGCGTGTTCCTCATGCGCGTCATCGAGGCGGTCTATGACGGCATGCCCCGCGGCGAATTCAGTGTCGAGACCATCGCCTCGCAGGTCAATATGAGCGTATCAACCTTCCGCCGTCGCCTGCTCGCAGTGACCGGCAAGTCGCCTAAGGCCTATATCCAGGCCATACAGATGGAGCGGGCCATACAGCTGCTCGACGACCCTAGCCAGCCTGTGGCACAGATTGCCCAGCTGTGCGGCTTCAGCGAGACCAGCAACTTCAGCCACACCTTCAAGCGAGTCTACGGCTGCACCCCCACCCAATACCGCGACGGCATCAAAAGTTGAGCGAGGGCAAGGCCCCTAGAGGCTGCCAGATGTCAGGTATTGCGCGCCACCAGCGCGTAGTAAGCCAGCAAAAGAACAGAAAATCGGGCATTTTGCCCGATTTTTTCATTTTGACCGAAATTCACAACTCATTTTCAGCACTTTGACCGAAAATCACAACAGCCCTGATGAGGAATAGCAGTAATTTTGCATTATCAAATTTTCTGCCCCCAATACGTGAAATTATGGACAAGAAAGAACGTCAAGAAGCCACCATGCGGTTCACCGCCCGGTACCTCCACGACCTCCAGCAGCAGGATGCGCTGGTCGACAAGATTGTGGAGCGTGTGGCGCATCGTCTCGAGCCGCTCATCCAGCAGATGATGGCCCGCGAGCAGAGCCAGCCACCATCGCAACCCTCCTGAAGCGAAAACAAACAACAATTAATAACCCCCAAAACAGTAACAACAATGAAAAAGATTTTTTTAATGATTGCCGCAGTGGTTATGTTCACTGCATGTAACGGAAGCACTGCCACCGACAGCACCACACCGTCTGACTCTGTTGCCACCGAGCAAGCCGCCGAAGAGAACGAAGAGGCTGTGGTTGAAAAGATGGGACCATGCTCTATCGAGAGCGACGACTTGATCCTAGACGTGCCTGAAGGCTGGAAAGCCACTGTGGGCGCCTTCGCTGAAATCATCATGACCAAGGAAAGAGAGGATCACATGACACAAAAAATCGAAGTCTCGCTTATTCCCCACAAGACAGCAGCCGAGACAGTCAAGGACATCTTCGAAACAGGTGGCATAGAGAAAGGCGCCGACGTGAAAATGGGCGACAAAACATATTCTACCCTCCGCAGCGAAGGCAACCAGTTCTACCATGCTGTGGCCGACTGGGGTGAGGAGAAATGCCTTGACGTGACCATTAATTTCATCCAGCCTGAAGACCCCGTAGTTAAAGCTGTTGTCGAGAGCGTCAAGCTCAAATAACCCGATGTCGGGACACCACTGTCATGCCAACCCCAATCCCCTCTCCCCTCTCAGGGGAGAGGTCGGGTGATGGGGCTAACATCCCCTCTCCCCTCGCAGGGGAGAGGTCGGGTGAGGGGTAAAACCATCACGCAATTATTCACTAAAACTCTAAAGATATGAAGAAACTTTTCACAATATTGGCACTGCTGCTGGCGGCGCTGGCGGCGCAGGCCGCGACCTACTACGGCTTCAAGATCGGAGGCGTGTCGGTCAACAGCGACAACTACCAGAATGTCACTGGCAGCAACATCGCATCGGGTACGGTAAAATACGACCCATCGAGCAACACCGTCACACTGACCAACGTCACCATCTCGCGCACGGGCAGTGACAACCGCGCCATCTACAACGAGAGCAACTCGGGGCTGACAGTGAAGCTGGTCGGCACCAACAATCTGTCAGCCACCCAATCAGCACCTGTGCGATTTGAGAAAGATAGCAAACTCGTTGTGAGCAGCGGCACCACCACCATCACCGGCGGCAGCGAGGGTGGCATCTACATCACTGGCGGCATCACGCTCAACATCGAGGGTCCCGGCACACTTGATATTTCTGCTAATGCTAAGGGCGGCATCGAGGGAAGCAACGACAACAACTCAGTGTCGTTCTTTAATGTGAATGCCACTATCTATGGTGGCGGAGGCGACCTCCTGGACATCTCTAAGGTTTTATTTTATAACTCGGTTAATCCATCCACTGCGCCCAAGACGGTCACCCTCAAGAGCATCAGTTCAAGCCAGCCCAACGTCCAGAATGTGTCTTCTATGGGTTTCTCACCTAATGTGGTGATACAGCAACCCGTCGGTGCCAACTTCAACTCATCGTCCAAGTCAATCGCCAATTACGACTACAACAACAATACCTTCGGGAACAATGTGAGAGGTGCCGACATCGTCATCAGCGACAAGGACGTGGTGGCAGACTTCAGCATCGACAACTTCCCCGATGCCAATTTCCGCAATTACCTGGCCCAAAAATTCAAGAAGCGATTCATCACCACCACCGATGTCGCTGCAACAACTTGGTTGAGTCCTATAAACAAGGGCATCAGCAATCTCAAGGGAGTCGAGTACTTCACCAAATTGCAGAGTTTGTCATGTAAGCAAAACAACCTCACCACATTCGATGTGTCGGCATTGACGGCACTCACCGAACTGAGATGTGAGGACAATCCGCTCACTACGCTGGACGTGAGCCATAATCCCAATCTGAAATTACTGTATTGCTACAATACCTCGCTCACCACACTCAACCTGGCCAATAACACAAAAATGGAGGATTTGTGGATGGAAGATAACTACATTAGCGGATCAGGGGCCGCTCAATTTGTTGAGTCATTGCCCACTCGCACAGGTGCCATGCTTTCGTTCAAATTCATGGACAGATACGAAAAAGGCAATGAACTCACCGTCGAGCAGGTGCAGGTTGCCAGAGCAAAGGGCTGGAATCCACAGCGGTTAAAGCGTGTAAACTTTGTCTACGAGGATTATTGGGGCGTGGTCTATCTCAATACCACCAACTTCCCTGATGCCAATTTCCGCTCGGCCATCAGCGATACGGACACCGATAGCAACGGCAAACTCGACCAGGACGAGTGGAAGGCGGTTACCGAACTGAATGTCGGCAATCAGAATATCTCCAGCCTGGTGGGCATCAAGTATTTCACCGAACTGACATCGCTTAATGTCAACCAAAACAATCTCGGCACACTCAACTTGAACCGCAACACCAAGCTGACTTTTCTCAGTTGTGCCAACAATCAGCTCACCAATCTCTATGTGGCAGGGTGCACACAGTTGCAGACGCTGTTGTGCTCGTCAAACCAGCTGCGCCAACTCGACCTGACACCCAACGCTGCACTAAGCCGGCTGTCGTGCGAAGCCAACAAGCTGACCTCGCTCAGGGTGTCGACCGGAGCGTTTGCAGCCGGACTGACTACCAACTTCTATGTCTTCAGCAACCAGCTCGGCAGCTCGGCCGTCGACCAGTTCATCGCCTCGCTCGACAATCGCCCCACACGCAAGTCTTATTACATTTTCACCACGGGTGGCGACGACCAGAAGATGACCACGGCACAGGTGCAGCAGTCGCGGGCCAAGGGATGGTGGCCGATGCTGCTCACCGATGGCACATTGACCGACTACGAGGTTGCGGACGAATATCCCATCACCATCGCAGGTACGGTGGTCACCTCCGCCAACAAGGACGGTGTCGCCGGCGACGGCATCACGGGCACCATCACCTACGACCCCGAGGGCAACGTGCTCACACTGACCAACGCCACCATCACCTCCGACAACACACCCATCAAGGTGGATCGGGCTTTGCCGGGCATCAAGATTGTGCTGCGAGGCGACAACACCATCAACTGTACGCGCAACACCGGCATGATTGCCGTGTCGGTCGCGAACTGCGACGGAGCCGTGATCGAAGGTCCCGGCAGACTCACCGTCAACAATTCAGGTGCAGCCCTCTGGATCGGCAGTGGCTCGGGCAGCGGCGACCATCGCATGACCATCCGCAACTGCACGATTGTTGCCGCTGCTCGCAGTGGGGGTGGTAGCACCGCCATCAGCGAGGACGATGGCGACGCCAACCTCACCATCGACAATGCCACGGTGCGCCTCGAGCATGGCTACATCAACTGCGGATATGACCTGCAACTGGTGGGTTGCCACATCACACTGCCCGAGGGCGGATATGTCGATCGTGGCTACGTGTGCGCTCCTGGCGTTTCAGACGCTTACACCGGCTACATTGCCATCGAGCCTGTCCTGAAGTCGTCGGGCGATGTCAACGGCGACGGCATAGTCGATGTGAGCGATATCAATGCCATTGTCAACATCATGCTCGGCAAAGAGAATGCTGTTCCCGCCGCTGATCTCGATGCTAATGGCTCGGTCGATGTGAGCGATGTGAATGGCATTGTCAACATCATGCTCGGTAAGGCTTCAGCCGATGTAACGACCACCTACACTGTCAATGGCGTGTCGTTCAAGATGGTCCAGGTCGGGGGCGGCACGTTCACCATGGGTGGATCAGACTTTATTAATGAGAATCCGGCCCACCAAGTGACCCTGTCCAGCTACAGCATCGGCCTGACCGAGGTCACACAGGAGTTGTGGCTGGCCGTGATGGGCACCAACCCAAGCGTCTTTCAGGCAAGCGAAACACCTCCTTATAATCTAAACCCAAGCCTACAGCGACCCGTGGAATCTGTGACTTGGGACGACTGTCAGGCGTTCATCAATCGGCTGAACGAGCTCACCGGAATGGCGTTCCGCTTGCCCACCGATGCCGAGTGGGAGTATGCGGCCCGGGGCGGCAAGCGCACCAAGGGCTATACCTATGCCGGCAGCAACAACATCGACGATGTGGCATGGTACAAGGGCAATACCGGGAATTATGGTGAGGCGAATTTTGGCACTCAGATAGTGGCCACCAAAGCCCCTAATGAACTGGGACTGTACGACATGAATGGCAACGTGTATGAGTGGTGCCAGGATTATGGTTATCGCTACACCGATGATGCACAAATCAATCCTGTCTGTACAAGTTCTGATTACGAACCCGATCGCGTGTATCGTGGTGGCAGTTTTACAGATTATCCCGATTATGCAACTATAGTTCATCGCCATTGGAAGGCACCGACGACTGTAGACATGCACATGGGTTTGCGCCTTGCCCTCTAGTCCCGCATCATAACACAGATGCTCATCAACTGCACGCTGCGTCCCGTCTCGTCGACGCAGCGTGCTGCTTTCTATCCAAATTTTGGCGTATATTTTGTCAAGTGTCAAAAAAAATGTAACTTTGCCAAATAAAAACTAATATGATGGATAAACAAGATTCTAAAAATATTTCGATTGTCGAAGAGCCTGCTGTGGCCTATCTGTCTAACGAAAAGGTCAGTTTGTCATTCGATGATTTGAGACGAATTGTTGACTCGCTCAATCTCACCCAGTCGTTGCGTAAGAAATTGGCTAATTATCTTTTAGGACAGACACAAGATGCTACCAGTCATGCAGCAAAACAGATTGTTGACCAGTCTGAGTATTCGTCTGCTATCCAACGATTGATGGGCTGTGTAATTGTTAATCCAGAGCAAGTAGAACAAGATGAACGGCTGGCTTACTTATTGAACAAATGAAGAAAGTTTTTTTAGACACTAATGTTGTTCTTGATTTAATCCTAGAAAGAGAATACAAGCAGGAAGTGGCTCAAATTTTTGCAATGTGTGAGCAGTCTTTGATTGTATTGTATGTTTCATTTCTGACGATAGCCAATTTGGCATACATTGTCCGTAAAAGCCGATCTCAGCAGCAACTGCGGACAATTATTGCTGATTTAAAGCTGTTTGTGAACGTTCTTCCCATGACAGATGAACAACTAAACTTTGCATTGCAGGTTGATGGCAAGGATTTCGAGGACATACTGCAGTATGAATGCGCCAAGGCATTTGGATGTGATGTTATCGTCAGTCGAAATAAAAAAGATTTCTCCTTTAGCGAGTTGCAAGTTCTGACACCATCAGAATATTTGGAAAATGCGTAAACAGAGTGCATAGGCAAACACACAACGCCATTAGTAAGCAAGTAATTGCGCATTCTGCATCGCCTCCATATCCCACCCCTGCCGCTGTGGGAAAGGCGAGGCTACCAAGCAGTCTTTATGCATTATGAATTATGAATTGAGATCGATGGATTTCAACCTGCCCGAAAATATCGACCTCGACAACCCGGAGTTCCAGAACGTGTGGAACCTGATTCAGCACACACGCCAGTCGGTTTTCCTCACCGGAAAAGCGGGCACCGGCAAGAGCACCTTCCTCAAGTACATCTGCGCCAACACGCGCAAGAAGTATGTCGTGCTGGCCCCCACCGGCATCGCCGCCGTCAACGTCGGCGGGCAGACGCTGCACTCGTTCTTCAAGATTCCCTTCCGGCCTCTGCTGGCCGATGACCCCGACTTCGCCCCGCGCCAGATACGCAAGACGCTGCGTTACACCAAGGAGAAAGTCAAGCTCATCCAGCAGCTCGACCTCATCATCATCGACGAGATCTCGATGGTCAGGGCCGACATCATCGACTTTGTCGACAAGGTGTTGCGCACCTACTCGGGCAACATGCGAGAGCCCTTCGGCGGCAAGCAGTTGCTCTTTGTGGGCGACATCTTCCAGCTCGAGCCGGTGGTCACGCGCGACATGCGGCAGATCTTGCAGCGCGACTATCGCCAGTTCTTCTTTTTCAACGCCCATGTGTTCGGCGACTTGGGGCTGGTCCCCATCGAGCTGCGCAAAATCTACCGCCAGACCGATAGTGACTTTGTCGCCTTGCTCGACCGTGTGCGCATCAGCCGCGCCACCCGCGACGACATGATGTGCCTCAACGCGCGATGCAACCCGGCCTACAACGACGATGGCTTTGTCATCACCCTGGCCACACGCCGCGACACGGTCAACAGCATCAACGATGACCACATGGCGGCTCTCAAGACACCCGAGCACGTCTATCAGGGCGAGATTGAGGGCAACTTCCCCGAGAACGACCTGCCCACATCGCTGCAGCTCACCCTCAAAGTGGGTGCTCAGGTCATCTTCATCCGCAACGACAAGGAGGGCCGCTGGGTCAACGGCACCATCGGACGCGTCCATGACCTGACCGACGACAAGGTGCAGATTGTACTTGAGGATGGTGACATCTATGACATCGAGCCTGAGGTATGGGAAAACATCCAGTACACCTACGACGAAAAGAAGAAGGCTGTGGTCGAGAACATCCTGGGCTCATTCAAGCAGCTCCCCGTCAAGGCCGCGTGGGCACTGACGGTTCACAAAAGTCAAGGGCTGACGTTCAACAACGTGGTCATCGACTTTGCTGGTGGGGCATTCACCAGTGGGCAGACCTATGTGGCCCTATCGCGATGCACCACGCTCAAGGGCATCACCCTGCTCAAGCCCCTGAGCGAGCGCGACATCATCGTCAACACAGCCGTGGTCGACTTCAGCCGACGCTTCAACGACCAGCGGGCCATCGACGATGCACTCAACCAGGAGCGGGCGCGCCAGCTCTATGTCCGGGCCAACCACGCCTTTGAGCACCAGCAGTGGCGCGAGTGTGTCGAGAGCTTCGCCCAGGCCACCGCCATCAACAATCAGATCCAGAACCCCGTCGTGCAGCGCCTCATTGCCACCAAGCTCGCCGGCTTCAATCAGCTGGTCAAGCAGGTTAAGACACTGCAAGAGGCCGTCGATGCCCAGCATAAGCTGCTCAAGGAGCTGGCGCAGGAATACGCCGCCATGGGCGACCAGTCGCAGGGCTTCGGCTCGCTTGTGGGCGAGGACGCGGTACCCTACGGCGAGGCGTCGCCGCTCGACGACATCGCCATTCGCACAGCTCTGGCCAACTATGACAAGGCGCTGCGCATCGACCACGAGTGCATCCAGGCCATGCTGGGCAAGGCACGCCTCATGGCCACCATCGACCAGACCGACCAAGCCATCGAGGGCTACAATCAGGCGTTGGCACTCGACAAGAATTGCTATGACGCGCACATGGGGCTGGCACACATCCACCTCGACCGCAAGCACACCCCCGAGGCCATCAAGACACTAAAGCGCGCCTGCAAGGCCGACAAAACCCGTCCCGAACCGCACGACCAGCTGGCCGCCATCTACGACCGCATCGGCCTCGACGACCTCGCCGACGAGCACCGAGAACTGGCCCGACGCCTGCGCCACCCACGCAAAGCCCGCCGCAAAGCCTAGCCACCCCAAAAAGTTCGCCCCCTCGAAAAAATAATGGGGCCTGACACTTGGTCGCCCATCTCGGCGCGGTGTCAGGCCTCATTTCATGGAGGGACGCTAACCACTCATCGGGTGGCTACACCCTTGCTTTCAAGCCAGTGGCGCAGCTGGTCGGCATACTCGTCGGCCGGTGTGAGCGGGCTGGTGAGCGACTTGTACACCGCGTTGGCGCGTGCCGGGACATCCATGCCCTCGGGCTGCGTCGGGTTCTCGTTGAGATAAGACACTAGGTCGGCAATCAGTTGCTCGATATCGATGCCCGAGTCCTGACCCATCTCGCGCAGTGCCTGC
>JAFUVK010000169.1 GCA_017477555.1 Muribaculaceae bacterium | reverse complement strand
TTCCGCTATCGCTCCACCCCGGCCTGTGGTCTGCCAGCCCTTCGGGCTTGCTGTTGGGCAGTAATTGTGCATTGAGAAAGGAGAGGAGCTGGTTGTCTGACTTTGCAATCGCTTCACAATCAACTCGAACAATCGGTGAATAGATACTATCTTAATTGATGACAATGACGTTGCCCTCGCGCTGGATATGAACCTCGCCCAGTGCATTCAGGCTGCTGATGGCCTCGTCGAGGCTCTTGCTGCGCTCGACCACAAAGTGTAGGCGGAGTTGCATCTTGGAGGTGTCGTCGAACGACACATTCACGTTGTACCATCGAGCCAAGTCCTGCATGATGAAGAACAGCGTGGCATTGTCGTAATAGAGGAAACCTTCCTTCCATTGTATATAAGGATAGGTGTCGACTTGTGACACCCGCAACTGCGCCTGCTTGATGGCAGCCTGCTGGCCGGGCTTCAACTGGATGGATTGGCTAGCCACCTGGGCCAATACACTGCCCTCGACCAACGTGACAGTGGCATCGCGCTGCGAGTAGGCGCGCACATTGAATGCCGTGCCCAACACTCGGGTGGTGATGTCGTCGGAGTGCACGACGAATGGCCGCCGTGAATCCTTGGTGACCTCAAAGTAGGCCTCGCCCGATAGCCTCACCTCACGCTGATTGCCGACAAATGCCTCGGGAAACTCCAGCCGACTATCGGCATTGAGCCACACTTGGGTGCCATCGGCCAGTGTCAAGTGATAGTCCTTTCCGCGCGGGGTTGACAGAGCCAGCATCTGGCTGGATTCAGCCCTCTCGGCAGGTTTCTCAATCGTCATGTCATGGCCACTCATCTGACGATTCTTGCCGCCGGCGGTGGTCAAGGTGACTTCAGTAATATCGTTCTTGGCAGTGATGTCATAGGCAGGACCGGGTTGTGTGGTGGAAGCGGCATTGTGGTCAATCCACAACCTGAGACCAACAATCAGTGCAACCATTGCAGCCACGCCCACTGCCCATTTGACAAAGGGGGTGAAGCGTGTGATGACAGAGCGTCGAACCGCAGGCTCAGCATCGTGGCCCGACAGCTCAAGTCGGTCACTGAGTTCCTGCCACTGCTCATCAAGGTCAGGAACATCGGCACACTCACGGTTGAGCGCGCTGTACAGTTCCCACTGGTGCATGTGTGCAGCCATGGCTTGTTCCTGCTCTTGATTATGTTGTTTGTTTTCCATTTCGTCAATCAATACTGACAAGAATCAAAAGGAGTACAAGATTTAACATTTTTTCATCCAATGAGACCCTTAATTGAGCAAAGGCGCGCTGAACAATCTTTTTAACACCATCAACAGTGATATCGAGTAAATCGGCGACCTCCTGGTTGCTCTTCTGCTCAAAAAATCTCAAGCGCAGCACATGCCGGGCACGCTCGGGCAACCGTCCCAATTCCTGCCTCAGCCGCCTGATGCGTAGCTCATAATCTTCCCAATCGTTGTCGGTGAAATCTTCCATCTCGGCCAACACAACATCGAGCAATGGCATGAAACGCTTGCCACTGCCCAACTGATCGAGGCAGCGGTTGCGCACACTGACATAGAGATATGAAAGCACGCGCTCGGCATCAATGCGCTCGCGCGCTTGCCACAAGTTGACAAACACATCGCTGACCATGTCTTTGGCCACATCTTGGTCGTGCACAAAGTCAAAAGCATGATAATAGAGCCGTTCATAGTTGTCCCTGAACAGTTGCTCGAATTGTGATGCTATCATGCCAGTGGCTTGCTTCATTGTCGTTGGCGAGAGGTGGCTATCGCAGGTCGACGACCTGTGTACCTGCGGGAACCATCGACTTGTCGTAGGTGAAGGTCGACGCGGGCAGGCTCTGCTTAGTCTTATAGCCTGTGAGTGTGAGAGTGAACGTGCTGCCGTCGGTCATGCGGATGTGGGCGATGTGCAGCAGGTCGGTGCCGTTGGTCAGATAGAGGTAGACCTGTGCGATGTCTGACTTCTTTTTGGGCTGCATCATGATGGCGTAATGCCCTGGAATCTGACCTTTTGACTTCCACATATTGAAGTTGGTCTTGAAGTCGGCAGCGGCCGCCATGGGGTTGGTCATCTGCAGGTCTTCGGGCGTGGGTGTGGTGATGTTGACCTCGTCGGTGGCACGGCTCCAGGTCCACTGCGTGTTGCCGTCATACCAGCACTTGATGTCGCTCGACAGCAACCGATATTTGTTGCCGGCCATGATGATGGTGCCAGAGTTGCTCCCCTGGGGAGAGCGGACCTTGTAACTGGCACTGAGGGTGCCTGCGTTACGCAAGGCCGCGATGGCCTTATCGAGCATCTGCTGCGGTGTCTGCGCCTGGGCCATGACGGCCAGCAGGAGCAGCGCGAGGGTTGTGAATGTCTTTCTCATTAGTTTTATTTTTGGCCGAGGCACCGCCTCGGCATCGTTGACCGTAGGAAGATTGTCAAAATTAGCCAAATAGCTGGTCTACGTCCATGGGCGAGAGGAGCACTTTGCGGGGCTTCCCGCCCTGTGCGGGTCCCACCACTCCGGCGTTCTCCATCTGGTCCATGAGTCGTCCGGCACGATTGTAGCCAATCTCATAGCGCCGCTGCAGGCTGGACGTGGACGCGGTGTCGCTCTGCACAATCCACTTGACCGCCTCCTCAAAGAGCGGGTCACGGTCCTTGATGCCGCTGGCATCGGCACTGCCACCGCCTGTGTCATCACCGCTGTTATATTCAGGCAATAAGTAGCACTGCTCATGGGCGATGTCGCGGTCATTGTCCTCCTGCTCCTTGATAAAGTTGCTGATGCGGATGATGTCGGGCGTGTCGACAAAGGGACACTGCAGCCGGGTGATACCGTTGTCGTCGCTCAACAGCATGTCGCCTCGGCCAATGAGCCGCTGCGCTCCTGTGGCGTCGAGGATGATGCGGCTGTCGACCGACGAGGCCACGGCAAATGCGATGCGGCCGGGGAAGTTGGCGCGTATGTTACCCGTGATGACGGTGGCGCTGGGTCGCTGAGTGGCGATAATCATGTGGATGCCCACGGCGCGCGCCTTCTGAGCGATGCGCACTATCGGCGTTTCGACTTCCTTGCCGGCGGCCATGATCATGTCGCTGAACTCGTCGATGATGGCCACGATATAGGGCATGTAGTGGTACTTCTTGTCGCCATGTTCGTCGCGCACTTCACGCAGCTCGCGTCGCCACAGGTCGTTATAGTCCTCTACTTTACGCAGCTTCACCTCCTCCAGCACACGGTAGCGGTCCTCCATCTCCTGCACCAGACTGTTGAGTGTCTTGACCACCTTGTCGCTCTCGGTAATGATAGCTTTGTCGTCGCCGGGCACCTTGGCAAAGAAATACTTCTCGAGGTCGGCATAGATACTGAACTCGACGCGCTTGGGGTCAACGAGTACGAACTTAAGCTCGGAGGGGCCTTTCTTATAAAGGAGCGAGGTGATGATGGCGTTGAGACCCACCGACTTTCCCTTGCCCGTGGCACCGGCCACGAGCAGGTGCGGCATCTTGGTGAGGTCGGCGACAAAGACTTCGTTGCTCACGGTGCATCCCAGGCACATGGGCAGCTTGGCTTTGGTCTCCTGGAACGCCTTTGAGGCCAGCACCTGTCGCATGGGCACGGTCTGCGGCTCGCGGTTGGGCACCTCGATGCCGATGGTGCCGCGACCGGGCATGGGCGCGATGATGCGTATGCCCAGTGCCGCCAGGCTCAGGGCGATGTCGTCCTCCAGGTTCTTGACCTTGGAGACGCGCGTGCCGTCGACGGGCACAATCTCGAACAGCGTCACCGTGGGTCCGACATGGACCTGTATGTCCTTGATCTCAATGCCATAGTTGCGGAGCGTCTCCCGGATGCGCTGCTTGTTGCTGTCCTGTTCCTCCTGGTCGACGCTGTCGGTGCGCATCTGCATGTCGGCCAGCAGGTCGAGCGTGGGAAAACGATAGTGGCGGTACTCGCCCGTTGGGTCATTGGGATTGCTCACGCGTTGTGCCGTCTCGATGTCGTTCATCACCGCGGGCTCGCCGGCCTGTCCTCTCTCCTGCTGCCGCTTGCCCTTGTCAGTGCTTTCACGACGCGTTACGGCGCTGCGACGCTTCCCGTCCTCGGCCGCTTGCCGCTCATTGGCCGGGACGGTGGTCAGAGGGTTTTCCGGCGGGGCGTCCTTGACGGTTTGTGTGGCACGTCCTGCTCCGAACAGGTCGGTGGTCTGCTGTCGTGTCACATCGTCCTTTTCGTCGTCAATCTCCTTCCCGTCGAACCGTCGACGGCGCTCGTCGATTGAAGATTTTGCCTTGTCATACAGTGCCTTGAGCGTCTTGTAGCAGGCAAATACCCACAGCATGATAATGATGGCATTGACCGCTATCATGCCATAGATTCCCACCAGTCCATACAGCCATTTGTTGGCAAAATGCCCAAATCCGCCTCCCAGCGGGAAGAAAGTGATGTTCATGCCGTAGGTTGCCGCTCCGACCACCATCGAGCATGTGAATATGCTGAACAATGTGATAAGCGTGTAGGAGAAGAAATGCGCCTTACGCCCCTTGCGCACCAAGCGCAATCCCATGGTCACACACCAGATGACCAGAATGAACGCAGCCACTCCCACGCCATCGGCAATGAGAAACTGCGAGAGCGACGCACCCACGGCGGCTCCCCAGTTGCTCATTTGATCGGGCTGCTGGGCGTTGACCAGCACACCATTGGCCGCCACCTGATTCTGGTCGGCCATGCCCGAGTACAGGAAGAAGCTCATGAACGACAACAGCAGGTACACACCAAGCAGTAGCAGTATGATGCCCAGTGCAAAACGTGTGCGGCCGTTCTTGAAGAAATCGGCGAACCGTTGCCACCTTGTCTTGTTCTTCATCTCCTCGGCCTGTTTCTGGGCCTCAGCCCGCCTAAATTCCTCGTTCACCCCCGACAAGTCGGGGTTATAAGATTCCTTTGTCATGTGTGTATGATATTTTTCGGTGTTCAAATTATTGAGCAAAGTTACTATGTTTCTATGTATAATTTGTTCGCAAGTGACAATTTTAAGACTATTTAATCTTTTATCCAGAACGAGCGCGTGAACAGTACCAGGACAGTGAACAGCTCAAGACGTCCGACCAGCATCTCAAAGGCCAACAACCACTTGGCCGCATCGGGCAGCATGCCGAACGAGCCCGACGACAAGGTGACCCCGTAGCCCAGCCCAAGGTTGCTGATGGTGGAGATGGAGGTGTAGAGCGAATCGAAAATGGGTATGCCCATGAGCGTAAGCAGCACAGCCACCACCAGCACGACCAGCAGGTTGATGGACAAGAACGCAATGACCTTGGCCACGATGTTGTGCGGCACGGCACGCCCGTCGACACGCACCGACGTGACGGTGTTGCTGTGCAGCACACGATAAAACTCATTCTTGGTGTTCTTGAGCAGGACGATAAAGCGGTCAATCTTGGCGCCGCCCGATGTGGAGCCGGCCATGCCGCCGAAAAACATGATGATCATGAGCAGCATAGTGATGAACTCGCCCTTGGTCTCGTAGTTGACGCTGGTAAAACCTGTCGAGGTGATTGCCGCCACCGTGTCGAACACAGCAAACATCCATCGCTCGCGGCCAGTGTCGCACATGCCCTTGTCGTACATTCGCCACACAATGGCCAGTGTCACCACCACCGTGATGATACAGTACCACTTGAAGGTGTCGCTGTGCATGAGTTTAGCAAAGCGCCCTCGCAGCAGATTGAAGAGCAGAGTGAAGTTGACACCGCCCAGAAACATGAACACAGTGATAACCATATAGACGTAGCCCGAATGCCAGAAGTTAACACCCTCGTTCTTAGTGGAGAGGCCACCGGTCGACAGTGTTGTCAAGGCATGACAAATCGAGTCAAACCATCCCATGACAGGCCACAACAGCACAGCAAGCAGTGCGGTGAGCGTCATGTAGATGAGCCACAGGTCCTTGGCCGTCTGGCTCACACGCGGTCTGAGCCGCTCGTGGGTGATGCCCGTGACCTCGGCATTGAACAGGGCGATGCCGCCCTTGTAGTTGAGCATGGGCAGCACGGCCAGGGTGAACAAGATGATTCCCATGCCGCCAATCCACTGCATCAGCGCGCGCCAGAACAGCACACCGTGCGGCATGTCGTCGAGGTCGGTGATGGTCGAGGCTCCCGTGGTGGTGAAGCCCGCCATGGTCTCGAAAAAGGCGTCGGACACATTGTTGAGCGTGCCGGTGAACAAGAAGGGCAACATGCCGAAAATCGAGAACACGACCCAAATGGTGGCGGTCAGGATGATTCCTTCACGCTTACGCATGGCCTTAACCGACGGCTTGATGCCAAACGTCATGGCCGCTCCTGCCGTGAGGGTGATAAGCACAGCCAGTCCGAAAGCCACCCACGTGCCCGTCTCGCCGTAGTAGATGGCCACAGCCAGAGGCAGGCACATGAACAGAGCCTCAATCATGATGAGCCATCCCAGCATCCTGAAGATGATGGGGAAGTTGATCTGCTGTGTCAGTGTTCGTGCCATTTCACTTGAACGCTTTATCTATCTTGTGAATAGCTCCGGCCAGGGTGAACACCACCAGGTGATCGCCGCCCTGCAGGCGTGTGTTGCCTCGCACCAACTGCCCCTCTCCGTCGCGCACCAGTCCGGCTATGGTGATGCCCGCCGGCAACCGCAGGTCCTTGATGTCGCTGCGAGTGACCTTCGCGCCCTCCTTGACAATAAGCTCCGACACCTCGGCCTCGTGCAGGGCGAGGCACTTGGCATTGTCGAGATCGCTGTCGAGCATAATCTGGAAGATGCGGCTCGAAGCCAGCAGCTTCTTATTGATGATTGAGCCGATGTTCAGGGCCTCGGCCTCGTTGACATACTGCAGATTCTCGACCTGCGCCACGGTCTTGCGCACGCCATGCTCCTTGGCCATCATGCATCCCAAGATGTTGGCCTCGCTGCTGTCGGACAACGCGATAAATGCGTCGTAGTCGCTGATACCCTCCTCCTCGAGCAGATCGGTGTCGCGCGCGTCGCCATGCACAATATTGCAGTCGGGCAGCCTGTCGGCCAGCTCCTGACAGCGGTCCAGGTCGGGGTCAACAATCTTGACGTGGTAGTGGTCGCCGGTGAACTTGATGAGTTGTTCGGCGATTTCACTGCCGCCCATCACAAAAAGCTTCTCGGCCGTGAAAGTTTCCTTGCCACAGACGCGAATCACATCCTTAATGTGAGCCCGTGTGGTGGAGATATAGGCGATGTCGTTGGCCTCGACGCGGTCCTGACCACCGGGTATGATAGTCTCACGGTTGCGCCTGATGGCCGACACGTGCATGAACCGCGACACCTCGCCCAGGTCCTTGAGCTGCTGCCCGAGGAAAGTGGCGTTGTCGCGCAGCTTCACGCCCAGCAAGATGAGCTCGCCGTTGAGCATCTCAAACCAGTTGCGCACCCATGGTCGCTTGATGGCCGCGAAAATCTCGCCTGCGGCCAGATACTCGGGATAGATGAGATCATCGACCCCGATGCGCGAAAAATACTCTTGCCATTTCTTGGCAAGATACTCGTCGTTATCGATGCGCGCCACGGTTCGCTTGGCCCCCATGCTCTTGGCAATCTGGCAGGCCAGTATGTTGCGTGCCTCGTAGGGTGTGACACCTATGAACAGGTCGGCACTACCTGCCTTGACCTCCTTCATATTGGCAAACGAGGTGGCACTACCATGATAGGTCATCAGGTTGTAGTTCTCGAGAGCGGCCAGTTTGCTCTCGGTAGTGTCCATGATGATGATGTCCTGCTCCTCGTTGCTGAGCATCTTGGCCAGATGGGTGCCTACCTCACCGGCCCCGGCTATCACGATTTTCATTATAATTACGGGTTACGGGTTATCAATTGTTTTAGGCAGTCGTAGATGCCTTGCTCGTCGATGCCGCAATGGCTGTGTTGCTGACCGACAGTCCCCTGGTCGACAAACTCATCGCGCACGCCAAGCCGCGTGAGCGCGCAGTGCTTGTCGTGTTCCGACAACCATTCGGCTACGGCCGTTCCCAGTCCGCCCACAATGGTTCCGTCCTCGACAGTAACGATGTGGCTACAACTCTGCGCCACCTCGCCCAGGATGTCTTCGTCGATGGGCTTGAGAAAAATCATGTCGTAGTGGGCCACGGCCATGCCCTCGTCGGCCAAGCGCTTGACCGCGGCGGCCACATTGTTGCCGATGTGGCCAATGGAGAGCACCGCCACGTGGCTGTTGCCCTGCGACAGTCTGCGCCCCTTGCCGATGGGCAGCGGCCGCATGTCGTTGCGCCAGTCGACCAGCACTCCTCGTCCCCGCGGATAGCGTATGGCCATGGGTCCCTGGTGGTTCTGCGCGGTAAACATCAGGTTGCGCAGGTCGTGCTCGTTGATGGGCGCACTGACCACCATGCCGGGAATGCATCGCAGATAGGCCAGGTCGAAGAGCCCGTGGTGCGTGACACCGTCCTCACCCACCAGTCCGCCCCGGTCGATGCAGAACGTGACGGGCAGTCCGGCTATGGCCACATCGTGGATGATATGGTCGTAGGCCCGCTGCAGGAATGAGCTGTAGATGGCCACAAACGGATGCATACCGTCTTTGGCCAGTCCTCCGGCAAAGGTGACGGCGTGCCCCTCGCTGATGCCCACGTCGAAAGTGCGACGCGGATACTCCTTGAGCATCATCGACATGCTGGTGCCACCGGGCATAGCCGCAGTGATGCCGACAATGTGGTCGTTGTTTCGCGCCAACTCGACCAGTGTCTTACCGAACACGTCCTGATACTTGGGTGGGTCGTACTCGGCGCGTGCCTTGGCCCGCTCGCCGGTGACCTCGTCAAACTTTCCGGGTGCGTGCCAGGTGGTGGGATCAGCCTCGGCCGGGGCATATCCTTTGCCCTTGACCGTGTGCAGGTGCACTAGCTTGGGGCCAGTCATGTCCTTGACTTCGCTGAACACCTTAACCAGCCGCTTGACATCGTGTCCGTCAAAGGGTCCAAAGTAGCGTATGTTCAGCCCCTCGAAGATGTTCTGCTGCCCTGTGAGCATCGACTTCATGGCGTTGTTGAACCGCATGACCACCCCCTTGCCGCTGTCGCCTATCACGCCGTGCCTGCGCAGGAAGTTATAAGTACGATAGCGGAAGTTGTTGTAACGCTTGCTGGTGGTCATGTCGGTCATATACCGCCCCAGCGCACCCGTCGGGCGGTCGATGGACATGTCGTTGTCGTTGAGTATGATGAGCAGGTTGTTGGGATTGTTAGCGGCGTTGTTAATGCCTTCGAATGCCAGTCCGCCACCAATCGACGCGTCGCCAATGACGGCCACCACCTTTCGACCCGGGTTCTGCTCGAGCTCGGCGGCGATGCTCATGCCCAGTGCCGCCGAGATACTGTTGCTGGCATGGCCTGCTATGAACGTGTCATACTCGCTCTCGGCGGGGTTGGGAAACCCGCTCAGTCCTCCTTGTTTTCTGTTGAGGTCAAACCGGTCGCGCCGTCCGGTGAGTATCTTGTGGGCGTAGGCCTGGTGCCCCACGTCCCAGACGATGCGGTCGTCGGGAGTGTTGAACACATAGTGCAGCGCCACAACGATTTCCACAGCTCCCATGCTTGATGCAAAGTGTCCGGGATTGGTCGACAGTTCATGGACCATGAACCGTCGCAGCTCGTCGCACACCTGCGGCAACTGATCGACAGTGAGCTTCTTCAGGTCGGCCGGCGAGTCGATCTGGGCCAGCAGCGGGAAATTCTCTTTAATGTAGGGTTTATCGGTCATAATAGCAATAAGGTCAATCTTTCTTGCGGACGTACTTCTTGTACAGGGGCACAAACACGATGATGCCCGAGGCTACAATAGTGAAGACGACATTAAAGTCGATGCGCTTTACGCTGGTGAGCAAGATGCAACACAGCGCCAGCCATAGCACCAAGACGCAAGCAAACCGTATGATGTTTCCTGTAGTCATTTCAGTCCAGTAGTTTTTTGTAAACTGCAAAATTACAACTTTTTTTTCAATAACCCCGTCTTTGCGGCACAAAAAAGCGCCAGTTGTTGAAAACTGACGCTTTGAACTGTTGTTTCCGGCAGTTGTCATTTGCCCAGCCAGGCACGGACAGTGTCGGCAGTGGCTCCGTTGAGCAGCCGCCCGGGCTGCCAGTTGATGTCGGGATAAGCCTTGGCCAGGTCGGCTGCGGCCTTGTCGATGGTGCTTCCGCCCGAGGTGGCAAACGGAATCATCACCTTGCCCTTAAAGTCGTTGGCCTCGATAAAGGTGTTGACAATGGTGGGAGCAGTGTACCACCAGATGGGGAAGCCCACATAGATGGTGTCGTACTGTGCCACATTGTCGACGGTGCCCTTGATGGCCGGGCGCGAGGTGAGGTCTTTCATCTCGAGCGAGCTGCGGCTGGTGCTGTCGTGCCAGTCGAGGTCTTTGTCGGTGTAGAGCTGCTCGGGGTCAATCTTGAAGAGGTCGCCACCGGTGACCTCGGCCAGTGTGCGCGCCACACCCTCGGTCACGCCCGAAGCAGAAAAGTAGGCCACAAGTGTCTTGCCTGTCGATTGGTTCTGCTGCATGTCAGTCTTGTCTTGTTTGTTGCCGCCACAGGCACTCAGGCTCACTGCAGCCATGACGACAATCAGATAAAATAACTTTTTCATTGATGTATGAGTGATAGAATAACGCCGCAAAATTACACGATTTCCGGCACAATGGCAACTGTTGTCCGATTTTTTCACTATTTTTGCACCATGATTAACCCCGAACTACAAGCTTATGTCGAGCGCGAGATATTGCCGCGCTATGACCACCACGATGCCGCCCACCGCCGCGACCATGTGCTCATCGTCATCGAGCAGTCGCTTGCCATTGCCCGACAACTCATGCTGCAACAACAAGAGATAAACGAGGACATGGTCTATGCCATCGCCGCCTATCACGACACCGGACTGTGCGAGGGACGCGAGCATCACCACGAGGTGTCGGCCCGTATCATCCGCCAGGACATGGAGTTGCGCCGATGGTTCACCGACACCGAGATCGAGGTCATGGCCGATGCCGCCGAGGACCACCGCGCCAGCACCCGGCATGCCCCGCGCAGCATCTACGGCCGCATCGTGGCCGAGGCCGACCGCGTGATTGTACCTGAGACCGTGGTCAGGCGCACCATCCAGTTTGGTCTGGACCACTACCCTACCCTAGACCGCGAGGCGCACTATGAGCGTACTT
>JAFUVK010000168.1 GCA_017477555.1 Muribaculaceae bacterium | reverse complement strand
TAAAAACCCCACCCCTGACCCCTCCTCTTTGGGAAAGGGGAGGGGAAATGCACAATCGCTGAACAGATTCTTAAGATACCTTGTTTGTTAAAAAATCAAAAATGAAGCGAGATATAGTACCCCGCTTCATTTTTTTTGGTATTAAGGGCAAACTTTTACCAATTCTAAAACAGTTTTGTCTATGAAACCTATCCAAGCCATTACACTGTTCTGCTTGCTGATGCTGCCATTGATTGCCATAGCACAAGGCAACAAGGTGACGATCAATGTCCAGCAACAGGCATTGACCAATGCGTTGCGCCAAGTTGAGCAACAGTCGGGGTATTACAAAGTCAACTACCCCTATGAGGCCGTCAAAGACTATAAGGTGACGGCTAGTGTGAAGAATGTAACGGCACACGATGCCGTACGAGCGCTCATCAAGGGACTGCCATTGGCCAGTCGCGTTGACGGGCGCTTCATCTATGTCACCAAGAGTGAACTGCAGGCCAGCGAGTCGGGCAACAAGCGCTCGGTCAAGGGGCAGGTGGTTGATGCCGATGGCGAGCCGCTGATTGGTGTCACTGTCCATGTCAAGGGCACCGACAATGGTGTTGCTACCGACATCGACGGTAATTACGTGCTCAACAATGTCGACCCCAACAGCACACTGGTGTTTACCTACATCGGCAAGAAGCCCGTTGAGCGCAAGGCCACTTCGACCAACAGTGTGCTCATCCTCGAGGATGACTCCAATGTCCTGGAAGATGTGGTGGTCACGGGTTATCAGCAGATCTCTAAAGAGCGGGCCACGGGTTCGTTCGCCAAGGTCACTGCCGAGAATCTCAAGACCAAGCGTTACGACAACTTGTCGCAGTTGCTCGAGGGTGAGGTGGCTGGATTCAACACCCAGAGCGGTCTCATCCGAGGCACCACTTCGATGAATGGTGTCACTAATCCCCTTTACGTCATTGATGGTTTCCCCGTTGAGGCCACAAGGTATGACGAGTATGGGGGCCTCAACGAGTCGGTGCCCAATATCAACATTGATGACATCGAGAGCATCACGGTCCTCAAGGATGCTGCAGCAGCCAGCATCTATGGTGCCCGTGCAGCCAATGGCGTGGTGGTCATTGTCACCAAGAAAGCCAAGGGCAAACGTACGAGCGTGAACTTCAACACGTCGCTCACCTGGCATCCTTACTCATTCAACAAGAGCCGTCTCACCGATGCTGCCGACATCATCGATCTGGAGCGAGAGTGGGCTGCAACTAACCCCAACTTGCAAGGGGAGGGCGCTGCCGCCTATGCCCAGTCGATTGTTAACGACAAGGTGTACACCTCGCAGGGCATTCAGGCCATTGCCAACTACTATGCCGGCAACATCACTCAGAGCCAGATGGAGAACATTCTCAACAATCTGGCATCGAGAGGATACAGGTACTATGACGACGTGGCAAAATATGCCAAGCGCACCGCCTTCTATCAGCAGTATCACTTGGGCATCGGGCGCGACACCGAGAACAACAACTTCATGGCATCGCTCACCTATCGCAACGACAAGTTCAACGACCGTTATTCCAAGGACAACTCATGGGCCATCGACCTGCGCGACCAACTGGATGTCACCCCATGGCTCAGAGCGACATTTGGCACCTATACTTACTACGGCAAGAATACCATGCAGGCATTCGACCCGATGAGCCCAGGTTATGCCTACATGCCTTACGACTGCCTGCGCAATGACGATGGAACTAACTTCACCTCAACCCAAGAGTCGCGTTTGGGACAGTCCGACATGGCCATCATCAATGCTTACGGACTTCCCAGTTACAACATCACACCACTCGATGAGATTGCTCGCAATCAGCGCACCACCCGTGAATTTATCAACCGAACTTACGGGAAACTGGACATTCAATTGCCCTATAGCTTGAAGTACAACATCATGTTCCAGTATGAGTATGCTTATGACAAGACCGAGCAACTCTACGAGAAGAACAGTTACTATGTCCGCAACCTGGTGGGACAGTATGCAACCGATGACTTTGGTACGGGGGCTGCTACCCTGAATGTGCCCTATGGCAACATCTTCTATCGCGCCAACCAGACCTCGAAGGCCTACACCTTCCGTCAGCAGTTGAACTTTGACCGCACCTATGCCGACCGTCACAATATTGTGGCACTCTTGGGGCATGAGGTGCGCAAGACGGTCATCGACTATGACAACAGCACACTCTATGACTATGACCCGGATATGCTCACCTTTGCCCTGGTCGACCAGAATGTGCTCAACAGCACCTACGGACTGATGGGTGGCTATGGATTGCAGGCAAGAGATTTCGCTTATCTGCGCAACATCGACAACCGCTTTGTGTCGTTCTTTGCCAATGCAGCCTACACCTATGACAACAAGTATATGTTCTCGGCAAGCATCCGCTGGGATCGTTCTAACCTCTGGGGCACAGGCTCGAAGTATCAGAACAAACCCATCTGGAGTGTTGGAGCGGCATGGAACATCGACCATGAGTCGTGGTTCAATGTTGCTTGGATCAATCGACTGAAGTTGCGTGCATCTTATGGTATCGCGGGTAACATTGCCAAGGATGCAGCTCCCTACATGACTGCGGCCTACTATCAGAACTATAACGTGGGTGGCATCTACGGCTCGGTCAACACTCGACCCAACCCAACGCTGAGATGGGAGAAGACAACAACGACCAACATCGCGCTGGACTTTGCTATGCTTGCCAACCGATTGAGCGGTAGCATTGAGTTCTATAACAAGAAAGGCACCGACCTGCTGGCCAACACAATGGGGGTGCCCACCGAGGGATTCGGTTATACAACCTACACCATCAACAACGGACAGATGAGGAACAGAGGCTTTGAGTTGTCACTCAACGGCAAACTCGTGCAGACCAGAGATGTCGACTTTGACGCAACGCTCAACTATAGCTATAACAAGAACAAAGTGGTCTATGTCAATGTCAAGGCGCCTTTCTATGTCCTGCAGCTTGATTATCCCGAGGCTTATCCCATCGTGGGCAATCCATACAACGCCATCTATGCTTACCGCTGGGCCGGACTTAGTGCCGATGGACTGCCGCAAGTGCTGGATGCAGTAGGCGAGCCGACAACCTACAATCCTTCGGACCTAGAGGCGATTTTCTATGCCGGATCGACCGAGCCCACTCATTTGGCATCGCTGAACCTGCACCTCAGGGTTAAGCAATTTGAGCTCTCGTGCCAGTGGCTCATGCAAGGCGGACACAAACTGCGCAACACCGACTTGCCCATGCTCAACTCGCAGTACAACTACTCGCTTTGGAGCTATGTCACTGCACTGGCAGCAGTGAACAAGGACATCACCAACCGCTGGCGCCATCCGGGCGATGAGGCTACAACCGACATACCTGCTGCCATCTTCGGCGAGAATCCGCTCTTCAGCGATGCTTCACGCACCATCTATGGCTATGCCGACAACAATGTCATCAGCGCAACCAACTTGAGACTGGCCAATGTCTCGGTGGCCTACAACTTGCCCAAGGCTTGGCTCAGAAGGGTGAGCATGAGCAATGCCCGACTGCAGTTCAACGTCGAGAATGCCGTCACGTTTGCCAAGAGCAAGTCGGCCAAGTATCTGCTGGGCGGATACAATGCACCCAACTATGTGCTTGGACTCTATCTGGACTTCTAACGATTATTGTCTATCTTCAAAATAAGCAAAACTATGAAAACAATCATAAGCAAAAGTCTCCTTGTGGCAGGCCTGGCCTTGTCGATGGCGCTGACTAGTTGCGACGACTATCTGAGCAATGTGCCCAAGGGGCAGAAGATTCCTACCATGCTCGAGGACTTCTCGACCATGCTCGCCGATGAATATAACAACTGCCGCGAGGATGTGACGCAGGCTGTTATACTGCTCAACGACCGGTTTGTCTCGGCTGGTAATTTGTCCTACTATGAGTTGTGGAACGCCAACTACTACTGGGACGAGAGTGCCGACCGTGTCGTGATGAATAAGAGCGACGAGACAACCTACTACAATGGTTATGCAGGCATCTCCATTGCCAATCTCATCATCGAGAACGCACCCAGAGCAACCGACGCCACCGATGCGCAGCGCAATCAGGCCATGGCGCAAGCCAAGATTTTGAGGGCCATGAAGTATTTCACCCTCGTCAACTACTATGCCAAGACCTACAATGCTGCAACGGCGGCCAACGATGGCGGTGTACCACTGATCACTAGCGCCGATGTCGGAGCGGCTTACACACAGCCTTCGGTGCAAGCCATCTACGACTTTATCTTGCAAGACATCAACGAGGCACTGCCCGATCTTCCCGAGCAACCGCTCAATGTACTCTATGCAGGCAAGGGAGCTGGCGAGGCACTGGCTGCAAGGGTCTATCTGCAGATGGGCAATTATCAGGAGGCATTGAACCATGCGGGCGAAGCGCTCAAACTGAATGACCAACTCTTTGACTGGGTGGCATTCTACAACGACAATGCTGGCGTGTTGGGTGATCCTGATGTCTATCAGAGCATCGCATCACCCATGGGACATGGCTATGTTGAGAACTTTATCTTCTGCCACGGCAATAACTCCTATGCCGGCAACGACCTGCAGATGCGCGAGGACCGTGGTACCCGCTTTGAGCTGGGCGACGCTCACTTCATGAGCCGATGGAAAATCCGTACTTCGGCTGGCGCTACCTATTACAATCCAAACCTGACAGGATACTTCAACCGAGGCGGATTGACTACAACCGAAGTTTATCTCATCCAGGCCGAGTGTATGGCACGCACCGGCAATGTGGCTGGCGCCATGCAAGTGCTTAACAAGGTGCGACAGAAACGCATCCTGCCAGAGTACTATCAAGATTTGGGTGCAGCCAATGCCGATGAGGCAATTGACCTCATCATCAAGACCAAGGACGATGCGTTGGTACAGACTATTGTGCCATTCTGTGACATCCGTCGACTCAATCTGGAGACTAACCATGCACGCACGCTCACCAAGGTTGAGGGCGGCAAATCCTACTCGCTGGCACCGACAAGCCACATGTGGGTCATGCCATTCCCGCAAGGAGCAGTAGAGAACGCCGGAAACGGTACAATAACACAAAATGTCGAAAAATGACAAACCGCACAACAAACACTATGAAAAAGATATTCTTTGCATTGATTATGACATGCCTCTTGGCATGTAACGTGGATGCACGGCAGTATGAAGTCAATGGACTAGTCGAAGGTCTGGAAGATGGCACAGTACTCGAACTCGTGCCCATGAGTCACGATGGAGATGAGGCCATCGCACAGGCCACAGTCACGGGTGGGAAGTTTGCCTTCAAGGGGCAGGTGGGTGAGCAGTTGCCCTATCCCATGTGTGTCATTCTCATGGTCAAGGACTCCTACGGCTCAGAGAGCCTGATGCTCGAGCCGGGCACAGTCAGCATTACTGGAAAAGTCAGCAAGGGGCAACCCAATGAGAATGAAAAATGCTCCTACACCTGGAAGGTTCAAGTCAACGGCGGAGCGGAAAATGCCAAACTTAATGGCTACAAAGCCAAGCGAGTTGCACTCGACAAGCAATTTAGCGATTACCACGAGAAGTACGCTGACGTGCAGAGGAAGCTGGACGAGGCGCGAGCCAAGAAGGATGACGCTGCGGCACAGGCCATTCAGCAGTCCGAGCAATACAATGCCTATATGCAGGCCGAGAAAGACTTCTTTGCCACCGTCGAACGCACTTACAAGGGGATTCTCGACGAGAATCATGACACCTACTGGGGCCCGATGATGGCCATCTATCTGTGGACCTATTTCACTGCCCAAGATAAGGCACTCTACGACAGCTTTACAACTCAGGCGCAGCAGAGCTGGTACGGCAAACGGATGCTTGACGAAATCATGCCGGCAGGAAACACCGGCGAGAAGGCCAAGGAGTTTGCTGTCAAGGGCGATGATGGCAAGCAGCTCAGCATGGCCGACCTGGCAAAGGGAAAGAAGGTGCTGCTCGTCGACTTCTGGGCATCGTGGTGCAGGCCATGCCGCAACGAGATTCCCAATGTCAAGAAACAGTACCAGCTCTACAAGGACAAGGGTTTTGAGGTGGTGAGCATCAGCATCGACAGCAACGAGAAGGCTTGGCGCAAGGCTCTGGAGCAAGAGCAACTGCAGTGGCCCAACTACCTGGACCGCATGGGAGCAGCCAATGTCTACAAGGTGAAGTCGATACCCGCCATGTTCCTCATTGATGCCACTAACTTGTCGGTTATCGCGTCGGGCGAGGATGCACGTGGCGAGGCGCTGGCTGCTAAACTTGCCGAACTATTTGCCAAGTGATAGAAACAGTATCTAATCATACGCTCTTTGCTTGCATTCCCGCTACCCGATGGTGGTGGGAATGTTTGTTTGTAACAAATTGAATTTTTTTTTGTGGCAAATGTGTACCCCAAAGGCCGCTTTGACAGTATTAAGGTTGAATGTGGTGAAAAATCAGTGCTGTAGATAATGGTGATTGAACAAAAATCACTACCTTTGCGGTCACATAACCACTTATTAACCGACGTTGACTATGTTGACAACCGAAGAACGACAAAAAATCATTGCACTCATCAAGCGCCAGGTGGTGCCGGCCATAGGATGCACCGAGCCCATGGCGGTGGCGCTCTGTGTGGCTAAGGCTACCGAGCTGCTGGCTGCGGTGCCTGAGAAGATTGAACTGCGACTGAGCGCTAACATCCTCAAGAATGCCATGGGGGTGGGCATCCCGGGCACGGGCATGATTGGCCTGCCCATCGCAGTCGCACTGGGCGCACTCATCGGCCGGCCTGAGCGAGGGCTGGAGGTGTTGTGCGATTGCAACAAGCAGGCTGTGGAGCGAGGCAAGCAATATATCGCAGAAAACCGTATTCACATCGCTCTGGAGGAGGATGACCCTGACAAACTCTATATCAACGCGCTGGTCAGGGCCGACGGCCACACGGCCGAGGCACGCATCCGCACGCATCACACCCACTTTGTGTTTCTGGCCAAGGACGGGGTGACCCAGCAGGACGAGCAGGCAGCGTGTCATGGCGCAGTCGCTGCCGACGAGGACGAGGGCCCTGAGCTGACACTGCGCAAGGTCTATGACTTTGCCACCGAGACCGATGTCGACGACCTGCGCTTTATCCTCGAGGCAAAGCGACTCAACGAGGCTGCGGCCATGAGCGGACTGCGAGAGAACTACGGGCACCAGCTGGGAAAGACCATGCAGTCGCCACTGGGGCGAGGCATAATGGGCGACAGCATCTTCAGCAAGGTGCTCTCGGTCACGAGCTGCGCCTGCGACGCGCGCATGGCGGGGGCCATGGTGCCCGTGATGAGCAACTCGGGCTCGGGCAACCAAGGCATCTGCGCCACGCTGCCCGTGGTGGTTTTTGCCGAAGAGAACCACAACACCGAGGAGGAGCTCATCCGTGCGCTCATCATCTCTAATCTCACGGCCATCTACATCAAGCAGACGTTGGGCGCCCTGTCGGCACTGTGCGGCTGCGTTGTGGCGTCGACCGGCAGCAGCTGTGGCATCACCTACCTCATGGGAGGTACTTATGAGCAAATCAGCTACTCGGTCAAGAACATGATAGCCAACCTCACGGGCATGATTTGTGACGGGGCTAAGCCATCGTGCGCGCTCAAGCTCACCAGTGGCGTGAGCACGGCCATGCTCAGCGCCATGCTCGCCATGCAGCACAAGTATGTGTCGTCGCAGGAGGGAATCATCGACGATGATGTGGACCAGAGTATCCATAACCTCACGGCCATTGGCAGCCGCGGCATGGACCAGACCGACCGCTTTGTGCTCGATATCATGACCCACAAGACAATGCCTTCGAGTTTATAGTTAAAAGTTACAGTAGGGACGGCACCCCTGTGCCGTCCGCCTCGACAAAATGAATATCAAATAATGCTCAAGGTAGGGACGTGGCGTGCCGCGTGAACTGCCACCATACAAGTAACGGCTTTACTACTCAACTGCATTACTTCAAAACCACAAACTTATGAGAACTAACAAGTCTTTTGCAATCCTGATGCTTATGCTGCTGTCGTGCATGGCAGTGCTGGCACAGAACCCCGTCACCTTCAGCGTGTCGCAGAAGCGCGTGTCGCCCGAAGAGGTCGATGTCATCTTCACTGGAAAAATTGCGCCAGGATGGCATGTCTACAGCACCGGTATGCCTGCCGACGGACCCACGTCGGCAACTCTCACCGCCGACAAGGCCAGCGGTGTGAAGCCCATCGGTGGCCTCAAAGCACAAGGAAAGGAAATCAGCGAGTTTGACGAAATGTTCGGCATGAAGTTGCGCTACTTTGAGAACAACGTCACCTTTGTGCAGAAGTATAAAATCACCGGTGACAAGTATGACATCAAAGGTTTCCTAGAGTATGGCGCTTGCAACGACCAGATGTGCATGCCGCCAACCTCGGTCGAGTTCAGTTACAACGGCGAGGGCATTAAGGACGCTCCAGCCGAGCAAGAGGAGGCCAAGGCCGACACCGTGGCAGCTGACGCCGCTGCCACCGACACCACAGCCACCGACACCGTGCCGGCACTAGCCGCACCGCTGGCAGCGGGCGACTCCATCTTGTGGCAACCGGTGGTCAAGGAACTCAATGCCTTCGGTGGCGACCAGGCCATCAAGAGCCGCTCGCTGTGGTACATCTTTGTCATGGGCTTGCTAGGAGGGCTCATCGCGCTGTTCACACCCTGTGTATGGCCCATTATTCCCATGACGGTGAGTTTCTTCCTCAAGCGGGCCAAGAAGGACAAGAAGAAGGGCATCAAGAATGCCATGACCTATGGCGCGTCCATCGTGGTCATTTATCTGGCACTGGGGTTGGCCATCACTGCCATCTTCGGACCCAGCGCACTCAACGCACTGAGTACCAACGCCGTGTTCAACCTTTTCTTCTGTGCGCTGCTCGTGGTGTTTGCGCTGAGCTTCTTCGGATGGTTTGAACTCACACTGCCCAGCAAGTGGACCAACAAGGTCGACAACAAGGCCAACACCACCAGCGGCTTGCTCTCCATCTTCTTGATGGCGTTCACGCTGGCCCTGGTCAGCTTCTCGTGCACCGGACCCATCATCGGCTTCCTGCTGGTCGACTTCGCCACATCGGGCAACTTCTGGGGGCCGGCCATCGGCATGTTGGGCTTTGCCATCGCGTTGGCACTGCCGTTCACGCTGTTCGCCATCTTCCCCACGTGGCTCAAGTCGGCACCCAAGTCGGGCGGATGGATGAACATCCTCAAGGTCACACTCGGATTTATCGAGCTGGCCTTTGCGCTCAAATTCTTCTCGGTGGCCGACTTGGCCTATGGCTGGCGACTGCTCGACCGTGAAGTGT
>JAFUVK010000167.1 GCA_017477555.1 Muribaculaceae bacterium | reverse complement strand
TCATCGAGGGGCTGGCCAAGCGCATCGTAGAGCGCAAGGTGGCCCGTGTGCTACTCGACAAGCGAATCATCTCGCTCGACATGGCGGGCATGGTGGCTGGAACGAAGTATCGCGGACAGTTTGAGGAACGCGTCAAGACGCTCATCGACGAGGTTGTCAAGCACCCTAACATCATCGTGTTTATCGACGAAATCCACAATTTGGTGGGTGCCGGCAACGCGAGCGGCTCGATGGATGCGGCCAATCTGCTGAAACCGGCACTGGCCCGCGGCGAGTTTCAGTGCATCGGCGCCACCACGCTCGACGAGTACCGCAAGAGCATCGAAAAGGACGGTGCCTTGGAGCGGCGGTTCCAGAAGGTGATTGTGCCGCAAACCACTCCCGAGGAGACCCTTGAGATACTGCACAATATAAAAGATGTATACGAGCAGCATCATGGCGTGAGCTACACAGAAGCAGCCCTAGAGGCATGCGTACGGCTGACCGACCGCTATGTGAGCGACCGCTTCTTCCCCGACAAAGCCATAGATGCCCTGGACGAGGCGGGCTCACGTGTGCATATCAACAAGGTTGAGGTGCCCAAGGAGATAGAAGACCTTGAGGCACGCATCGCCGAAGCTCAGCAGAATAAGGTGAAGGCCGTGCAGGCCCAGAACTTCGAGGGCGCAGCCAATTACCGCGACCTGCAGGAGCGACTCAAGCTCGAGCTGGAGTATGCCAAGGAGCAATGGGAGAAAGACCTAGACACACGTCGCGAGACCGTAGATGAGCAGGATGTGGCCGAGGTGGTGGCACTGATTACCGGTGTACCTACCCAGCGCATTGCCCAAAGCGAGGGCATGCGCTTGCTGGGCATGACCGACGAGCTCAAGCAGCAGGTCATCGGACAGGACGAGGCAATCGACAAGATTGCGCGTGCCATTCGGCGCAATCGCGTAGGCTTGCGCGACCCCAACCGCCCCATCGGCTCGTTTATGTTTCTGGGGCCTACGGGCGTGGGCAAGACACTGCTGGCCAAGCGGCTGGCCGAGTTCCTGTTCAACTCGCCCGATGCCTTGATTCGCATTGACATGAGCGAATACATGGAGAAGTTCAACGTTTCGCGCCTGGTGGGGGCGCCTCCGGGCTATGTGGGCTATGAAGAAGGAGGCCAACTGACCGAGAAAGTGCGCCGCCGTCCTTACTCGGTGGTACTGCTCGATGAGATTGAGAAGGCTCACCCCGATGTGTTCAACATGTTGCTGCAAGTGCTGGACGAGGGCCAGTTGACCGACAGCCTGGGCCGCAAGGTCGACTTCAAGAACACCATCGTGATTATGACTTCGAACATCGGAACGCGTGAGCTCAAAGACTTCGGCGCCGGCGTGGGCTTCCACACCGGCGAGATGACCAAGGAGCGCAGCGACGCAGTCATCCGCAAGGCGCTGCACCGCAAGTTCTCGCCCGAGTTCTTGAACCGTGTCGACGACATCGTCACTTTCGGTTCGCTCGACATGGATGCCATCATGCAGATTGTGGACATCGAGCTGAAGGCATTTTACGAGCGTGTCGACGCAGCTGGACTGAAACTGCTCATCACCGACGCGGCCAAACAGTATGTGGCCAACGAGGGATTTGACATCCAGTATGGTGCCCGCCCATTGCGCCGCTCCATCCAGGCCAACATCGAGGACCCTTTGTGCGAGATGCTGCTGCGCGAAGAGGGCACCACAGCTGCAACCATCGTAATGGATGTCGCCGACGGAAAGATTGTCACCCGTCTGGAGAAAGAGGTACCGACCGAGGCAGAGAAATAGTCACATTGACAAGCCGGACTGAAATAATGTCACACCCCGTTGGTGTGGCATTTTTTTTGTTATCATACTTGATGTCCTAGATAATCTAGAGAACCTAGGGCGCAGAATAGAAAGAACTAAAACTACAACAATATGGCAAAAGGAACTATCGGGGTAACGACAACCAACATTTTCCCCGTCATCAAGAAATTTCTGTACAGTGACCATGAGATCTTTCTGCGCGAGCTCGTCTCGAATGCAGTAGACGCAACCCAGAAACTCAAGACACTGGCCTCGGCTGGCGAATTCGATGGTAAGACCGATGACCTCAAAGTTGAGGTCAAGCTTGACAAAGAGGCCGGCACACTCACCGTCACCGACCATGGCATCGGCATGACCGCCGAGGAAATCGACAAGTACATCAACCAGATAGCCTTCTCGGGAGCCGAGGAGTTCCTGTCGAAGTACAAGGATACGGCCAATGTCATTATCGGCCACTTCGGTCTGGGCTTCTATTCGGCATTCATGGTTGCCAAGAAGGTAGAAATTCACACACTGTCGTACCAAGACGGTGCCAAGGCCGTGTGCTGGAGCTGCGACGGCTCGCCCGAATTTGAAATGGGCGACTGCGACAAGGCTGAGCGCGGCACCGACATCATCCTGCACATCGATGAGGATGAGAAAGAATTTCTTGAGCAGTCGCGCATCGATGCGCTGCTGCACAAGTACTGCCGTTTCCTGCCCGTGCCCGTTGTCTTCGGCAAGGAGCAAGAGTGGAAGAACGGCAAATATGAGGATACCGACAAGGACAAAGTCATCAACGACGTGGAGCCGCTGTGGACCCGCAAGCCCACCGACCTCACTGACGATGACTACCTCAAGTTCTACCGCGCCATCCAGCCCGGCCAGGAAGACCCCTTGTTCTGGATTCACCTGAATGTCGACTTCCCGTTCACGCTCACCGGCATCCTCTACTTCCCCAAAATCAAGAACAATCTGGACATCCGCAAAGACCGCATCCAGCTCTACTGCAACCAGGTGTTTGTCACCGACAGTGTTGAGGGGGTGGTGCCCGAGTTCCTGATGCTGCTGCAGGGTGTCATCGACTCGCCCGACATCCCGCTGAACGTGTCACGCTCCTACTTGCAAGCCGACCGCAACGTCAAGAAGATCTCGACCTATATCACCAAGAAGGTGGCTTCGCGCCTTGAAGAGATTGCCAAGAACGACGCGCAGGAGTTTGAGCAGAAATGGAACGACATCAAGATCTTCATCGAGTATGGCATGCTCAGCGATGAGAAGTTCTGCGAGCAGGCCATGAAATTCGCCCTACTGGAGAACACCGACGGCAAGTTCTTCAAACTCGATGACTACAAGAAGCTGATTGAGGGCGAGCAGACCGACAAGGACGGCAACCTCATCTATCTCTACGCTACCGACAAGGATGCCCAGTACACCTATATCAAGGCCGCGACCGACAAGGGTTATGACGTGCTGATGATGAACGGCCAGCTGGATGTTCCTTTCCTGGGTATGCTTGAACAGAAGAACGAGAAATCGCGCTTTGTGCGTGTCGACAGCGATGTGCTCGACCGCCTCATCGTCAAGGAAGACACCAAGCAAGTGGAGCTCACCGAGGCCGAGCGCGAGGTGGCCACTACCCTATTTTCATCGCAGATTCCTGTGCTCGACAAGGCCCAGTTCATGGTCGACCTAGCGCCGATGGCCGCCACCGACAGTCCGGTGCTCATCACGCAGAGCGAGTATATGCGCCGCATGAAGGAGATGTCGCAGTTCCAGGCCGGCATGAGCTTCTATGGCGAGATGCCCGACTACTACAACCTGACATTGAACGTGTCGCACCCATTGGTCAAGAAACTCATTGACGACGCCGTGGCAGCCACCGAGGCACAGCTGAAGCCGCTGAACGACGACCTCAACGCCACCAACAACGTCATCAAGGCCCTTCGCGATCTGGACAAGGACGGCAAGGGTGTACCCGACGACAAGAAGCAGGACTTGAGCGACAACGAAAAGAAGGCCGGCGAGCTGCGCGAGCAGAAGACTGCCGTCATCAGCGACTATGCCGCCGGACAGCAACGCATCAAGCAACTCATCGACATCGCTCTGCTGGGCAACGGACTGCTCAAGGGCGAAGCGCTCGACCGTTTCCTCAAGCGTTCGGTCGAACTGCTGTAATCTTTCCTCGAAATTATCGGAGGAATTGGGAACAATAGGAAAGCTCGGATTTTTCAATCCGAGCTTTTTATGTTGTTTAGTCGTGGCGCAGCATGGTGGCAACCAGCTCAAGCATCTGGCAGTTGAGTTCGCGGCTGGTGTCGACCACGTCCCAGATGCCGTCCTCGCTCAGCACACCACACTTGAGGTCTTTGGGCAGTCGGCCCGCCTCACTGTCATTGAAGTCTTGTTCCCACTCATCGCTGGCCAGATAGTCATCGATGGCCTCGATTGACTCAACCGCCTCGCTATAGAGGTCCAGTGCATCACTCAGCGCCTTGACAGCCAGTGCAGCCTTGTCCAAGTGCTGTTCCATCAGTTTAATTCGTTCAATTTGCTCCATAATTTCCGTTTTTTTACAAACTGTGCAAAATTAGTAAAAAAACATTAATGTTGGATACATACAGTTAGTTTTTTGCGTCTTTGAGGTGTAATCATTGTGTATGACAAAGAACGAATTGGAAATATTGTTCAAGGCACACTATTGCCAGATGCTGAGGTTGGCGGTCAGTATCGTGCATGACGAGGATGATGCCAAAGATGCAGTGAGCAATGTGTTTGCGCATTTGCTCGATGTCAAACACTCGACACTGACATCAGACAATGCCGCACGCTATCTGCTGGTGAGTGTGCGCCACCAGTGTTACAACCTGCTGCGGCAGCGCAGCGTCCGCGAGCGTTTTGCCCAGCAAATGAGCCTTGCCCCAGAACCCATGAGTGACCCAGTTGAAGATTTGCTCGAACTGGACCGGCTATGGCTATATGTTGACTCAGAGCTGCCACCACTCACTCGCCAAGTGTTCGCCCTGCGCTATCGTGATGACCAAACTTATCAGGAAATCTCCAACAAGATGGGCTTGAGCAAGGTGACCGTCTATCAACATCTGAGCCGTGCGCTGAAGAAGATTAATGATTACTTTAAAAACCAATGACGATGAAACACAATGACAAGATTCAACAGCTGCTAGACCTGCAAGACCATCAGCACGAGATGACTGACGAGCAGTTAAATGAGGCCTTGCAGGACGAGGAACTCAACAAACTTGCAGAGCACTTGGCCAAGGCCAAAGGTGCATTACTTGCTCATGACCACTGCGACAACGACGTGACGGCCGATGCGGCATGGGCTGAGTTTGAGCAGCGACACCGCGTGTCGCAAGAGTATCATCGCAGATGGTGGCAAAAGGCCGCTATGATTGCAGGCGTTCTGCTCTTGTCGAGCATTGCATTTGCCGCCATTTTCTACGGCCACATCGGCAAGCCATCTGCAACAATTGCCACAGAAAAAGCCAAGCCTGCCGAAGAGGCTATCATTGCCAACGATGAACTGGCCAACGAGACCGTCAGTGCTGATGCCGACACGCTGTCGTTGGCACCTGTAACCTTTGACAACGAGCCACTTGACCAGATAGTTGAGCAGATGGCATCATACTATCAAGTCGAGGTTGTCATCGAGAATGAGGAAACCCACAGCCTGCGGTTCTACTATGTGTGGCATCCTAGCGATAACCTAGCGCAAGCCATTGAGAAGTTGAACACCTTTGAGCACGTCGACATCGTGCTTGACAATCAAAAACTCATCGTCAAATGAAGTCGGTCATCTGTTTTACCTTGCTATTATCTATGGTGCTGGAGCTCAATGCACAGCGCATTACACGAAATTATATCAATGTGTCGATGTCACAAGCCTTGCGCGAACTCAACGGGCTGAACACCGGATACACCATCAACTTTCTGTTCAACGAACTGGAAGATTTCAGCGTAACCACCCATGTCAAGGGCAAGACCGCACCCGAGGCCGTGCAGCAACTCATCGGGTTCTACCCCATCAGGATGACGGTGACTGACCGGAACGAAATCTATGTCGAGTGCATCCAAAAGACCGAACATCATCTCAAGGGGCGACTCGTTGACGAGCACGGGAAACCACTCGCATACGCCAATGTGACTGTGCTCAGTCCCATCGATTCGGCCTACATCACCGGCGGTGTGAGCAACGAAAGCGGCGTGTTCGTCATCCCTGTGGAGCAGACCATGGTGCTTGCCCGCATCAGTTATGTGGGCTATAAAACCATCTACCGCCAGTGCCGTGTGCAAGACCTGGGCACCATCGCCATGCAGCCCGGCGCTTATAAGTTGAATGGCGTTACCGTCAAGGGCGAACGCATACTGGTCAAAGCAGAGAATGGTCAACTGGTCTACGACATGGCACAATTGATTGAGATTCTTCCTGCCGATGATGCCTATGAAGCACTAACCCGCATCCCCGGGGTCAACGACACTGGCAACGAACTCACTTTCAACGGTCGTTCAGTGACGCTCATCATCAACGGCAAAGTCACAACACTAGATGCCAGTCAGGTGAAAGAACGCCTCAAAGCCATGCCGGCCAAGATGCTTGCCCGGGCCGAGGTCATGACAGCCGCACCAGCCAAATATCATGTGCGCGGCATGGCCATCAATGTTGTGACCAAAGACTATGTCGGTTCGCATCAAGTGGCCGGTCAACTGCAAGGCACCTGGTACCAGAGCCGCTATGCCAAGGGGCAAGGAAAAGGCTCGTTGCTCATGCAACAAGGTAAACTGGGACTGGATGCCACCTACTCGGTGATCGGCGGCAAAGCATACGGCAAGGCAGAGCATAAAGCTAACCATCCGCTGGGCGACACACGCATACCCTACCACGATGTGACATGCCAGACCAATCGCACTCTGAGCCACGACTATCATCTGGGAATGGATTACACCATGGCAGAGAATCACCGATTGAGCGTAGAGTACACTGGCGAATGGTTCTCATCCGATGCCCACAACATCACCTCAGGCACCGCCAACTCAACTCAGCAGTTCAAAGACAACACCTATCTGCACAATGTCGATGTCAACTATCAGGCACCATTCGGGCTACAACTCGGTGCATGCTATACCAATTATCAGAACCCCCTTACGCAGCAATTGGATGGCATGATGCATGAGACCCGTCGTGACCTGACCGTAGACAGCCGGCAACGCATCAGCAAATGGATGATCACTGCCGACCAAGAGCATGTACTGAACAATGGCTGGGGACTGAACTATGGACTCAAGCTGCAACTGACCAACAACAACAGTTTCCAGACCACCCTTGACCCAAACGGACAAGTAATTGACGATGCCACCAGCCGCGTCAACTATGACGAACGCATTATCAACGGCTACATCGGGGCCAGCAAGCAGGTTGGGCAAAATCTCAGCCTCGATGCGTCGCTCTCAGCCGAACAGTACCATGCCACACTGTGGAACGAGTGGCGCATCTACCCCACCCTGAATGCCATGTGGAACATCAATCCTGACAACATGCTCAACCTGTCGTTCACTTCCGATGCCATTTATCCTAGTTACTGGAGTACCATGAGTAGCATCCACTACACCTCGCCTTATACCGAGATTTGGGGCAACCCATCGCTGAAACCTATGTCGAAGTATGACCTTAACCTGATGTGGCAGTATAAGCACAAGTACATGTTCACCGCCTTTGCGACATTTGAGCCAGACTACTTTGTGCAGCTGCCCTACCAGCCCAGTGATCGCATGGCCGTAGTGATGATTGAGACCAACATGAACTACTCCAACTACTACGGCCTGCAGTCATCGGTGCAGTTCAGTGCCGGCGATTGGCTGAATGGTAACGTGAGAATGACAGGATTGTATCGACACGACAAGAGCCAGCATTTCTTTGACTTGCCGTTTGACCGTCGGCATTTCACGGCCATCCTGGGCGGAAACGTGTCGGCACGATTGCTCAGACGGCACAATCTGACACTGATGCTCAACCCATTCTTCCAGACCAGTGCCATTCAGGGCGTGTATGACATCCGGCCCATGTTCATGCTCAACGGGTCGTTGCGATGGACATCGGCCGACGACAAATGGAGTGTTGTTGCCAATGCTACCAACATCTTCAATACGCATGCCAGCACGCAATCCAGGCAGGGCAACCAAGACTACACCATGAATGTGTGGATGAGGTATGCCGAGTTGTCGCTGAGCGTCATCTACCGCATCGGCAGTTTCAAGGAGAAAAAGAACAGGCCAGTCGACACATCGCGCATGGGACATTGAAAATTCTTGAAAATTCTTTAATTTATACTAAAACAAGGGTGGCTTTGTTCACAAAGTGTGTTGTCATTGCGTCTATAGGTTGAATCCTTTGATACGCTTTAAGGATATAGCCTTTGGTCTAATGGCACCGATTTCAGCCATCGAACCTGCTTCTGGATGCGGTGCCAGCCATGAGCGACACATAACATTTTAATCATAAACTCTCGCAGCGGTGGTGTCGCGATGACACTACCCTGCTTATTTTTTGACGCAACAAAAAATTAGGTAAAGATTTCGTCTATATTAAAATAATGTTGTAATTTTGCGGAATTGTTTGGAGGAGCTAGATGTGCAAACCTAAACTAACACTTGAATAATTGATACTCAACAATAACTAATTAAACTGGTTAACAAAACATGAAAGAAAAGAAATTCATGACCTGTGATGGAAACCAGGCCGCCGCTCACATCAGTTACATGTTTACTGATGTGGCTGCCATCTACCCCATCACTCCGTCATCGACCATGGCCGAGCACGTCGACGAATGGGCTGCCGCAGGCCGCAAGAACATCTTTGGTGAGACCGTGCTCGTGCAGGAGATGCAGAGCGAGGCTGGTGCAGCCGGTGCCGTACACGGCTCGCTGCAGGCAGGTGCTCTGACCACGACCTACACCGCGTCGCAGGGTCTGTTGCTGATGATTCCCAACATGTACAAGATTGCCGGCGAGTTGCTGCCCGGCGTGTTCCATGTGTCGGCTCGCACATTGGCCTCGCACACGTTGTGCATCTTCGGTGACCACCAGGATGTAATGGCCACCCGTCAGACGGGCTTCGCCATGCTGGCCGAGGGTTCGGTGCAGGAGGTGATGGACCTGGCTGCTGTCGCCCATCTGAGTGCCATCAAGGGCCGCGTGCCGTTTGTCAACTTCTTCGACGGCTTCCGCACCTCTCACGAAATCCAGAAGGTCGAGGCCATGGACATGGAGGACCTGCGTCCGCTGCTCGACATGGATGCCGTTGAGCGTTTCCGCCACAGTGCCATGAATCCCGACCGTCCCGTGACCCGTGGTACAGCCGAGAACCCCGACGTGTTCTTCCAGCACCGCGAGTCGTGCAACGACTACTATACCGCAGTGCCTGCCATCGTCGAGGACTACATGAACAAGATCAGCGAGATCACCGGCCGCAAGTATGGCCTGTTTGACTACTATGGCGCCAAGGATGCTGAGCGCGTGATCATCGCCATGGGCTCGGTGACCGAGGCCATCCGCGAGACCATCGACTACCTCACCGACAAGGGTGAGAAGGTCGGTCTGGTGGCCGTGCATCTGTATCGCCCGTTCTCGGCCAAGCACTTCCTGGCCGCCGTGCCCAGCACTGCCAAGCGCATCGCTGTGCTCGACCGCACCAAGGAGCCCGGTGCCAACGGCGAGCCCCTGTATCTGGACGTGAAGGACTGCTTCTACGGTGTGGAGAATGCTCCGCTCATCGTGGGTGGCCGCTACGGTCTGGGTTCGAAGGACACCACTCCGGCACAGATTCTGTCAGTCTATGAGAACCTGGCACTGCCCATGCCCAAGAACCAGTTCACCATCGGCATCAACGACGATGTGACGTTCACCTCTCTGCCTCAGAAAGAAGAGATTGCCATGGGTGGTGAGGGCATCTTCCAGGCCAAGTTCTATGGTTTGGGTGCCGACGGTACTGTGGGTGCCAACAAGAATTCGGTCAAGATCATCGGCGACAACACCGACAAGCACTGCCAGGCCTACTTCTCTTACGACTCGAAGAAGTCGGGCGGTTTCACCTGCTCGCACCTGCGCTTTGGCGACACGCCCATCCGCTCGACCTATCTGGTGACCACGCCCAACTTCGTGGCATGCCACGTGCAGGCCTATCTGCACATGTACGACGTGACACGCGGCCTGCAGAAGAACGGCTCGTTCCTGCTCAACACCGTGTGGGAGGGTGACCAGCTGGCCGCCAACCTGCCCAACAAGGTCAAGAAGTACTTTGCCGACAACAACATCACCGTCTATTATATCAACGCTACCAAGATCGCTCAAGAGATTGGTCTGGGCAACCGCACCAACACCATCCTGCAGTCGGCCTTCTTCCGCATCACCGAGGTGATTCCCGTTGAGCTGGCTGTCGAGCAGATGAAGAAGTTCATCGTCAAGTCTTACGGCCGCAAGGGCGAGGACGTGGTCAACAAGAACTATCAGGCAGTTGACCGTGGTGGCGAGTATCTGCGTCTCGAGGTTGACCCCGCCTGGAGCAACCTGCCCGTTGACGACGTTAAGGGCGACGATGCTCCGGCATTTGTCCACGATGTGGTGCGTCCCATCAACGCCCAGAATGGCGACCTGCTGCCCGTGAGCGCCTTCAAGGGCCGCGAGGACGGCACTTGGGATCCCGGTACAGCCGCTTGGGAGAAGCGTGGTGTGGCCACGTTTGTGCCTGTGTGGAAGGCCGAGAACTGCATCCAGTGCAACAAGTGCGCCCTGGTCTGCCCGCACGCCGCCATCCGTCCGTTTGTGATGAACGAGCAGGAGGCTGCCGCATCGCCCTTCAAGGACGAGGAGAAGCTGGCCGCCATCGGCAAGGGCTTCGAGGGCATGAAGTTTGTCCAGGTGGTCGACGTGATGGACTGCCTCGGTTGCGGCAACTGCGCCGATGTCTGCCCGGGCAAGAAGGGTGTCAAGGCATTGGAGATGGTGCCCCTGATGGGTCACGAGGAGGACCAGAAACTCTGGGACTATGCCGTGAAGAACGTCACCAGCAAGCAACACCTGGTCGACATCAAGAGCAACGTGAAGAACTCGCAGTTCGCTACGCCGCTGTTTGAGTTCTCGGGCGCATGCTCGGGTTGCGGCGAGACTCCTTATCTGAAACTGATTTCGCAACTGTTCGGCGACCGCGAGATGGTGGCCAACGCCACTGGCTGTAGCTCAATCTACTCGGCATCGGTGCCCTCGACCCCCTATCGCGTCAACGAGAAGGGTCACGGTCCCGCATGGGCCAACTCGCTGTTTGAGGACTTCTGCGAGTTCGGTCTGGGTATGACCATCGCCGACGAGAAGATGCGCGCTCGCGTCACAGGCTTTGTCCAGGAGGCTCTGGAGACCGACGGTGTCGCTCCCGAGGTCAAGGCTCTGTACCAAGAGTGGATGGACAACCGCAACGACGGTGCCCGCAGCCGTGAGCTCAGCGACAAGATTCTCGAGGCCATCGAGCACAGCGACAACCCCGCCGACCTCAAGGTCAAGAGCCTGGGGCAGTATCTGGTCAAGCGTTCGCAGTGGATTGTCGGTGGCGACGGCGCAAGTTACGACATCGGCTTCGGCGGTCTGGACCACGTCATCGCTTCGGGCAAGAACGTCAACATCCTGGTCATCGACACCGAGGTCTATAGCAACACCGGTGGTCAGGCCTCGAAGGCTACGCCCATCGGCGCTATCGCCAAGTTTGCCGCTGCCGGCAAGCGCATCCGCAAGAAAGACCTGGGTCTGATTGCCACCACCTACGGTTACGTCTATGTTGCCCAAGTGGCTATGGGTGCCGACAACGCACAGTGCCTCAAGGCTATCCGTGAGGCCGAGGCTTACGACGGCCCGTCGGTCATCATCGCCTATGCTCCTTGCATCAACCATGGTCTGAAAGCCGGTATGGGCAAGTCGCAGGCCGAGGAGGCCAAGGCTGTGGCATGTGGCTATTGGCACCTGTGGCGCTACAATCCCATGCTGGAGGCCGAGGGCAAGAACCCGTTCTCGCTCGACTCGAAGGAGCCCAACTGGGACGAGTTTGCCGACTTCCTCAAGGGCGAGGTGCGCTATGCGTCGGTGCTCAAGCAGTATCCTGATGAGGCCGAGGAGCTCTTCAAGGCCGCTAAGGAGAACGCCCAGTGGCGCTACAACAACTACCGCCGTCTGGCTCGCCAGCAGTGGGGAGTTGCTGAATAAGTTAATAGTTAATAGTTAACAGTAACGATTAATCTATATTCGATTTAAATTGTCCCAGCCCACATTTTTTCGGGCTGGGACAATTATTTTGGCACGACTTTTGCTTTGAGTAGCAATAGCCGCTAGAGACAAGAGCGACACGTCTAACGCATGAATAAGCCATCAACATTGCGTAACTATGACTAACAACATATCACATATCATCTGTTTGCCACACCGAGGCTAGCAGCCCGGTGCGACTCCACAACTGACAATCTCTGGCTGTAGCGCTCATCACTGAGCGCGTGCTAGGGATTGTTGTGTCTTGTTGTGAAGCAACATCCCGGGCAGCCATAAGACCTCTAACATGTTGTTACACAAACAAAAAAAGCAAACAGAAATGAAAACTAACCAATGTGTTTTAAGCTGCACGGCCGATGGCCGCATCGTTGAGATGAATGCGCTGGAATTGTTCAACCTGCTCAAGGATGCCGACGAATATGTCACGACCCTGAAAGGCGTGGGCACACAAGCAGCCTACTACCTGCGCCTAGCCAGCGTGTGTGAGAGCACGCGCAACTATGGGCAAGCCCTGTCGATGCTTCGCAAGGCGCTGGCACTGTACTGCCGCCACGACCTGGCGGCAATGACGCAGCACTATGTGCATGCCGCCAAGAGCTGTGCCCGCCGCATCGACCGCCTGCGCCACAAAGCATTCGGCGGCAGCCACACACCGGGAGTGGCGGGCGACGTGACAGCGTTCTACACCGAGCTGTACTGGCTGCGCCTGCTCGACGAGAAGCCCCAAGTGTGGGACCTGTACTGCGAGCAAGGGCTGATTCCACCCATCGACTCCGCACAGTGGCAGCTCATCTGCCAGCAGCTTACCCAGTACGGCCATTGAGCCGCAAACTGCCGCAGCTGAATGAGGGACTCGGGACAAGCTACCTGCTTTTCCGAGCCCCTCTCATTCTTAATTCTTAACGAAAAGTTTGGTGGATTCACAAAAAATTACGTAACTTTGCATACCTATTTTTGAGTAGCTACTGAAAATGTTGAAGAAGAGCACTATAGAGAAGATTATCGCCGAAGATATGGCTGCGATATGGTCGATCCTAACGATGGACGAGAAGCACCAGATCACCGATAACTTCGTGATACACAATTTCAAGAAGAATCAGATCATCTATGCCGAGAAGGATGACCCGCAGTACCTGTGGACGTTGATGAAGGGCAAAGTGAAGCTGTTCAAGGACGGCATAGGCGGCCGCCAGCAGATTCTGCGCCTGTACCGCCCCATCCAGTACTTCGGCTATCGGTCATACTTTGCCGGCGAGCAGTATGTATCGTCGGCCGCCGCACTCGAGCCTTCTACGCTCGGCACGATACCGATGAAGCTGGTCGAGCAACTGATTGACCAGAACCGCCAGTTGGCCTGGTACTTCATCCACGAGTTGTCGCGACACCTGGGCGGCAGCGACACCAAGATTGTGACCCTGACCCAAAAGCACATCCGCGGCCGTCTGGCCGAGGCCCTGATACTGATGCTCGACAACTATGGCTACGAAGCCGACGGGCAGACGCTAAACATATTCATGGCACGTGAAGACCTGGCCAACCTGTCGAACATGACCACGAGCAACGCCATCCGCACATTGTCGGCCTTCGTGCAAGAGAAAATCATCGTTGTGGACGGTCGCCGCATCAAGATAGTCGATGAGCAGGCGTTACGCAACATCAGCAAATTTGGATAAGCCGCCATGATTATTGCTCAACAGAAACGACACGAGAACATGGCCGAGTACCTGCTGTATCTGTGGCAGGTTGAGGACATGATACGTGCTTGCGGGCTGGACTTGGACACAATAGAGCGCAACCTGGTGTCGCGCTACAACGTCGACGAAGCCTTGCGAGGTGAGATTCGTGACTGGTATGAGTCGCTGGTCAAGATGATGCAGCTTGAGCATGTGGAGCGTTCGGGGCACCTGCAGATCAGCAAGAACGTGCTTATCCGCCTGAACGACCTTCATCGCCAGCTGCTTGCCAGCGACAAGTATCCTGAATATGGCGCTGACTACTACCGCACCCTCCCGTTTATCGTTGAGCTGCGTGCCCGTGAAGGTGAGCAAGCTCGCACCGATGAGCTAGAGACGTGCTTCAATGCGTTGTACGGTGTATTGATGCTGCGCCTGCAAGGCAAGCAAGTGAGCCGCGACACCGAGGTGGCCATTGCACAGATTTCGCACTTCCTGGGGTTGCTTGCAGCCTACTACAAGCGCGACGAGGACGAGGAGCCACTCTTTGACTGACCCTCGTCCATCTATGCTATAGACATATATTAAATTCAAAATATCAAACCATTATGATCGACAACGAACTATTGAAACAAGTGACCGAGAAGGCCCATCAGTGGCTATGTCCCGGCTACGACAAGCAGACACAGGAGCAGGTGCGCGCTATGCTCGAGAACGACGACAAGACCGACCTCGTCGAGTCGTTCTACAAAGACCTGGAGTTTGGCACCGGCGGCCTGCGTGGCATCATGGGTGCCGGCAGCAATCGCATGAACATCTACACCGTGGGTGCGGCCACCCAGGGTCTGGCCAATTATATGAAGGAGGCTTTCGCCCATCTGGAGCAAATCAAGGTTGTCGTGGGGCACGATGTGCGAAACAACAGCCGCCTGTTTGCCGAGACGGTTGCCAATATCTTCTCGGCAAACGGCATCAAGGTCTACCTTTTCGAAGGCCCCCGTCCTACCCCCGAGGTGTCCTACGCTATCCGCCTGCTGGGTTGCCAGAGTGGTGTGAATATCACCGCCTCGCACAATCCCAAAGAATATAACGGCTACAAGGCCTACTGGGACGACGGCGCACAGGTTGTCTCGCCCCACGATGTGAACATCATCAAGCACGTCAACGCCATTGCCGGTGTGAGCGAAATCAAGTTTGAGGGCAACCCTGCGCTGATTGAGATTATCGGCGAGGACATCGACGCGCAGTACATCGAACAGATTCACACCCTGTCGCTCAGCCCCGAGGTCGACAAGAAGCACCACGACCTGAAGATTGTGTACACCCCCATCCACGGTGTGGGACGCGACATCGTGCCGCGCTCAATCAAGCGCTGGGGCTTTGACAACATCATCCACATTCCCGAGCAGGACGTGATGAGCGGTGACTTCCCCACCGTGCCTCAGCCCAACCCTGAGATGCGCAGCGCCATGGAGATGGCCATAGCCAAGGCCACCGAGGTCGAGGCCGACATCGCGCTGGCCAGCGACCCCGATGCCGACCGCATCAGCGTGGTGTTCAAGAACAACAAGGGCGAGTATGACCTGGTGAACGGCAACCAGATTCAGCTCATCTTCCACTATTACCTCATCACCCGCAATGCCGAGCTGGGCCGTCTGGACCGCGACAACGACTACATCGTCAAGACCATCGTCACCAGCGAGACCATTGCCCGCATAGCTAAGGCTCAAGGCATCAAGATGTATGACTGCTACACGGGCTTCAAGTGGATTACCTCGGTGATGCGCGACCTCGAGGGCACACCGGCCCGCTATCTGGGCGGCGGCGAGGAGAGCTACGGCTTCCTGCCCGAGGACTTCGTGCGTGACAAGGACTCGGTGTCATCCATCCCGCTGATGTGCGAGATTGCCGCTTGGGCCAAGGAGCGCGGCCAGTCGATGAACGACATGCTCATCGAGCTGTATATGACCTACGGCTACTCCAAGGAGCGCGGCATCAGCGTTGTGCGCCCGGGCAAGAGTGGTGCCGACGAGATTGCAGCCATGATGGTCAACTTCCGCGAGCATCCGCAGCAGCAGATTGCCGGCAGCCCGGTGGTGCTGATCAAGGACTTCCAGTTGCTCGAGCAGCGAGATGTGCGCACCGGACAAGTCACCAAACTGGACATGCCCACCACAAGCAATGTGCTGCAATACTACACTGAAGATGGCACCAAAGTGTCGATTCGCCCCAGCGGCACCGAGCCTAAGATCAAGTTCTACATCGAGGTGCACGACAAGCTCGACAAGGCCGAGAACTACGACGCCAAGAACGAGTGGGCCGACCGTAAGATCGACCAAATCTGCCACGACCTGGGCATTTAAGCAATGCATAATGCACAATGCATAATTCATAATTATTTTCAGATCCCCAGGATTCCCAGATTTCCCAGAATTCCCAGGATTCCCAGTAAAAACAAAAACTTTAAAAATAAATCATGACTGAACAAATCAAAACATTGCGTGACTCGGCTGCCATGCGCTGGACAGCCCTACTGCTGCTGGCTCTAGCCATGTTCTGCAGCTACATTTTCATGGACATTCTCTCGCCCATCAAGGACCTGATGCAGGAGACCCGCGGTTGGGACTCAACTGCCTTCGGAACCATGCAGGGCAGTGAGGTGTTCCTCAACGTGTTTGTCTTCTTCCTGATTTTTGCCGGCATCATCCTCGACAAGATGGGTGTGCGCTTCACCGCCGTGCTGTCGGGAGCGGTGATGCTCGTGGGTGCCATCATCAAGTGGTATGCTGTGAGCGACGCCTTCATTGGCAGTGGCCTGGAGACCTGGTTCACCAACAACCTGAACTACATCCCCCTGTTCGACGAGCTGGGTGTGTCGCCCTTCTATCAGGGCATGCCTGCTAGCGCCAAGGTGGCCGCATG
>JAFUVK010000166.1 GCA_017477555.1 Muribaculaceae bacterium | reverse complement strand
CAGCCCTCAACATAGTGCAAGTTGAGCGAAATACAAAATTAAAAACAAAGTTTTTGATTTTTATTTCCGAGACGCCGCCAAAAATGCGATTAAGCGAGAGCCATGCAAGCTCGCTTGCTGATGGCCGAGTGTAAGCATTTTATCAAAATTTCGAGGGCGCCAGCCCTCAACATAGTGCAAGTTGAGCGAGGACGCATGTGGCATGCACGGCCTGGGCGGTGTAGGGACGGCACCCCTGTGCCGTCCGCCTCGACAAAAGGTAATTGTTGTGCCGGTAGCAAAGCGGGGTGGCATGCACGGCCAAGGTAGGGACGTAACAATGACCGCTAGCACAACATTACCCAATCACTCAAGACTGTCAAGCCAGTCGTCAAGGGCTTGGAGCAGCTCCGCATGGTATTTGAAACTCGACTTGATGCCCCAGCCATGGCCACCGCTGGGATAGATGTGGATGTTGGCCTTAACACCGTGGCTCACCAGCGCCTCGTAGTAGCGTGCAGAGTTGAGCACGGGCACATCGCCGTCGTCGGCACTGGCGGCGATAAAAGCGGGTGGCGTGTGTTCGCTCACTTGCAGCTCGTTGCTGTACGACTGCAAGAGAGCAGCGTCGGGATGTTCGCCCAGCAGATTTCGGCACGACCAGTGGTGCGTGAATGAGGGGTGGGTTGTGATTACCGGGTAGAACAAAATCTGGAAGGCAGGGCGAAGCGTAGCGGAGGCATGCGTTGCCACAGTCGATGCCAGATGTCCACCTGCTGAGCTGCCCATGATGCCTATGCGCGACGGATCCAAGTGCCACTCACGGCTGTGGCTCTGTGTCAGCCGGATGGCCTCGTAGACATCTTGCGCTGGCACTGTGTGGTGACCGTGGGGCAGACGGTAGAGCAGTACGATGGCTGCTATGTCATGCCTGTTGAAGTATTCGGCCCACTCAAATCCCTCATGATACACCGCCAGCCCAGCATAGGCACCGCCAGGGCAGATGATGACCGAGCGGTGAGGGCCATCGCCTTTGGGCAGAAAAACGTGCATCTGTGGGGCAATGTCGCGCTTGTTGTCGGGAGTGAGATGGGCGTAGTCTACGCCATTGTCGCTGGGAGCGCCATCGGGCCAAAGCTTTACGGTAATATGCTCGGGCAGGCGGCTGTCGTCCCAGCTTTGCGCCGCACACAACGGTCCCAGCAGGCTTAAAATCATCAATAGAATCTGTCGCATCAGAAAAAACTTTAGGGGTTTATGCCACAAAAGTAGTCATTTCATTTCGATTGGCATCGAAATTGTATTACATTTGCAGCAAAATTTTTTTTTGAGTCACTATGAAAAAAATCAAGAATCCGTGGGACGGAAAAGAAGGCTATAACTGCTTCGGCTGCGCACCGGGCAATCCTATAGGGCTGCATATGCAGTTCTATGAAGACGGCGACCAGGTGCTCGGCATCTGGCAGCCGGGAACGCATCATCAGGGATGGATCGACACCTTGCACGGTGGCATCATCGCTACACTGGTCGACGAGACTGGAGCATGGGCCATAACACGCAAGCTGCAGACCACGGCCATGACCGTGCGGCTCAATATGCAGTACCGCCATCCTGTTATGACAACTGACGGAGAAATCACCGTGAGAGCAAGCATTGCCAATAGCCTGCGAAACTTTGTCACTGTGGCCGTCGATGTGTGCGACAGCCACGGAAAGGTGTGTGCGCACGGCGAGGTGACCTATTGCACTTTTGGCCCTGAACAAGCGCGGCAGATGGGATTTACGGGCTGTGAACTCGAGTGACACATCGCCCGGCAACCAGACACAGAAAATAGCAGGGGCACCGACCAAGTCGGTGCCCCTGCTATTGATTTCCCGGTGTGGCTCACTCGTTGGGCAACGCGCGGAAGCCTTCGCCCAGAATCTCACTGCTCTCCATGATGTTGACAAACGCTTTGGGGTCAATCAGGTGCAGTGCCGAGCGTAGCTTGAGCATGTCGCTGCGGTCCAGGGTCACATAGATCATCTTGCGCTCGGTGCCCTTGTACAGGCCCGTGCCTGTGATGCAAGTGGCACCACGCTTGATGTCGTTGAGGATATAGTCGCGCACGGGCTCAATGTTGTCGGTGACAATGAACATAGTGCGGTAGCTCTTCATACCGTCGACAACCAGGTTGATGACCTTGCCCTCGATAAAGATGATGATGACCGAGTAGATGGGCAGGCGGATGTCGCCGAAAGCGACCAATGTGCTCAACGTGATGATACCGTCGACAATCATCACCAATGTGCCCAACGAAATCTTGGTGTACTTGTGCAGAATCATCGAGATGATGTCCGAACCGCCACTGGTGGCACCCGAACGGAAAATCATGCCGATGGCCAGACCGTAAATCAAACCGGCGACAACCGTGTTCAGAAAGTAGTCGGGCTGGAACCAACCACCGTTGTGGGGTATGGGAACCATCGAGTCGACGGCCACCTTGCTGATTTCGCCGTCGTGCAGCACGGGATTGTAGCCCCAGGTGCTCTCCAGCACAAATGTCGCTGCAAATATCACTATTGTAGAGATGATGGTCTTGATGCCGAACTTCGGACCCAGGATCCATGTGCCTATCAGCAGCAGCGGCACATCCATGCAGATGGCGTAGAGCGAAATCTTCCATGGCCACACAGTGTTAAGCACGTTGCTCAAACCGTAAGTGCCGCCGGGAGCCATCAGATATGGGTTGACAAACATCACATCGCCCACGGCAAACAATATGCTGCCCACAATGAGCAGGACATAGGCGATAATCTCCTGTTTCAGTTTCTCTTTGCTGTTTATTCCTATCATGTCAATATCTTTTTTCTAGAGGGGGTCTAGATATTTTAGATGCTCTAGACCCTGTAAATCTTTCAGTTTTTAATTCCCTTTGTGCTTCTCACACCAGCGACGAGCGTTGACAAAGGCCTCCATCCATGGGGTCACCTCGTCGTGACGGCGCGGCTCGGCATACCATGCGCACTGCCACGGGAACGTGGCACGCTCCAGATGAGGCATCATTGCCAGATGCCGACCGTCGTGCGACACCAGGCCGGCAATGCCTAGGGGCGAGCCATTGGGGTTGCCGGGATAGTCCTTATAGCTGTACTGAGCCACTACATGATACGCTGCGGGGCCTTCGGGCAACACAAAGCGTCCCTCGCCATGAGCTACCCAAATGCCCAGGCGCGAACCGCTCAGGCTGCCCAGCATCACCGACTCGTTGGCGGGAATGGTGACATTGACAAAGGCTGACTCAAATTTGTGGGAGTCGTTCTGGGCCATCACCGGGCGGCTCTTGTACTCGGGATTGATCAGATTCAGTTCAATCATCACCTGGCAGCCGTTGCAGATGCCCAGACTCAGCGTGTCCTTGCGCTGGTAGAAGCGCTCAAGCGCACGGCGAGCGCGGTCGTTCCACACAAAGCCGCTGGCCCAACCCTTGGCCGAACCCAGCACGTCGCTGTTGGAGAAACCGCCGCAGAACACGATCATCTGCACGTCGTCGAGTGTTTCGCGCCCGCTCATCAGGTCGGTCATGTGTACGTCCTTCACGTCGAAGCCGGCATAGTATAGCGAGTAGGCCATCTCCCGGTCACCGTTCACACCCTTCTCGCGGATGATGGCAGCCTTGATGCCGCTGGGCTGGTGGCGGCTGCCGGTGATGCCCAGGTCGGCTGCACGGCCGCTGAACCCCTTGGGCAGACGCTGGCGCAGGGGCTGCTTCTTGTAGTTCTCATAGCGCGCCTTGGCGTGAGAGTTGCCGCTCTGCTTGCAGTCGAGCAGGTAGCTCGACTTGTACCACAGGTCGCGCAGGTAGTCTATGCCCAGCAGGTACTCCTTGCCGTCGCGCTCAATGAGCAGAGTGCGCTCGTCGGTGGGAGTGCCCAGTGCGATAAACTTCACACCGCTTTCGGCCAGAATGTGCTCCACACGGCTGCAACGGTTGCTGGCCACCTGGATGATCAGGGCGGGGTTCTCGGCAAACAGCACCTTGATGATGTCGCGCTCGTTGAATCCGTCGAGGTTGACCGACAAACCACCGTCGACGTTGGCAAAGGCCATCTCGAGCAGCGTCGTCACCAGACCGCCAGCGCCCACATCGTGGGCGGCCAGTAGCAGCTCGTCGGCCACCAGCGACTGGATGACGTTGAACGTAGTGGCAAACTGGTCGGCATCGGCTACGCTGGGGGCTTTGTCGCCCACCATGCCCAGCGACTGGTACAGCGCCGAGCCACCTAGCTCCAGCGCGGTGCCCGAGAAGTCTATATAATATAGGTGGCTCTGCTTGTGCTGCAGCACAGGGCTCACGGTCTTCTTCACATCGCTTACCGGGCCAGCTGCCGATATGATCACAGTGCCAGGCGCCAGTATTTTCTTCTTGCCATACTTTTGGGTCATCGACAGGCTGTCCTTGCCCGTGGGGATGTTGATGCCCAGGGCGCAGGCAAAGTCGCTGCAAGCCTGCACAGCACGGTACAGACGAGCGTCCTCACCCTCATTGCGGCATGGCCACATCCAGTTGGCACTAAGCGACACGCTCTTCAGTCCATCTTTGAGATTGGCACCCACCAGGTTGGTCAGTGCCTCGGCTATCGACAACACCGAGCCGGCGGCCGAGTCGATCAGACCGGCCTGTGGCGCATGGCCCAGCGAGGTGGCGATGCCACTGGTGCCGGTGTAGTCGAGGGCGACAACACCGCAATCGCTCAGCGGCAGCTGCAACTCGCCCTGGCACTGCTGACGGGCTATACGGCCTGTCACCGAGCGGTCAACCTTGTTGGTCAGCCAGTCCTTGCAGGCCACGGCTTCGAGTTGAAGTACGGTCTCAATATATTCGTTGAGTTGCTGCACATGAGTGCGAGCCGGACGATAGGTGCGGTGTTGTGTGGTATCGGTCATCACCGTCTTGGGCGAGCTGCCGAACATGTCTTTCATGCCCAAGTCGATGGGGCGAATGCCGTCGGCCTGTTCAAAGACAAAGCGGTCGTCGCCGGTGGTCTCGCCCACCACATAGAACGGGGCGCGCTCGCGTTCGGCAACCTGACGCAGACGCTCCACATGGTCTGGCGCAACCACCAGCCCCATGCGCTCCTGCGACTCGTTGCCGATAATCTCCTTGGCGCTCAAAGTCGGGTCGCCGACAGGCAAGGCCGACATATCAATCTTGCCACCTGTGGCCTCAACAAGCTCGCTCAGCGAGTTCAGGTGTCCACCGGCACCATGGTCGTGAATCGAAACGATGGGGTTCTCCGTGCTCTCGCTCATGGCGCGAATCACGTTGGCCACACGCTTCTGCATCTCGGGGTTGGCACGCTGGATGGCGTTCAGCTCAATGGCGCCGGCATACTGGCCAGTGTTGACCGAACTCACAGCGCCGCCGCCCATGCCGATGCGATAGTTGTCACCGCCCATCACCACAACTTTCTCGCCTGGCTCGGGGGTGCCCTTGATGGCATCGCGGGCATTGGCATAACCCACACCACCAGCCAGCATGATGACCTTGTCGTAGGCTAGCTGTTCGCGACCCTCCTTGTGCTCAAAGGTCAGCAACGACCCGCAGATGAGTGGCTGGCCATACTTGTTGCCAAAATCGCTGGCACCGTTCGATGCCTTGATTAATATCTCCTCGGGACTCTGGTATAGCCACGGACGTGGGGGCATCGTGCAACGCTCCCACTTGCGGTCGACCTCGGTGCGAGGGTAGCTGGTCATGTACACGGCTGTGCCGGCCAAGGGGAGGCTGGCGCGGCCACCGCCCAGACGGTCGCGAATCTCGCCACCGCTGCCTGTGGCGGCACCGTTAAAAGGCTCTACTGTGGTGGGGAAGTTGTGAGTCTCGGCCTTGAGCGAGATGACCGTGTCGATGTCGCGAACCTCAAACTCACTGGGAGCATCTGCCCGCTGGGGAGCGAACTGCTCAACGCGAGGGCCTTCGACAAAGGCCACGTTGTCCTTGTAGGCCGATACTAGCCCGTTGGGATTCTCCTGCGATGTTTTCTTAATGAGTTTGAATAGCGATACGGGCATCTCCTCACCGTCGATGATAAAGGTGCCGTTGAATATCTTGTGGCGGCAGTGCTCGCTATTGACCTGCGAGAAACCGAACACCTCGCTGTCGGTCAACCGGCGGCCCAAACGCGCCGACAAATCGTTGAGATAGGCAATCTCCTCGGCGCTCAATGCCAGACCTTCCTCCTGGTTATAGCGCTCCATGTCGTCGATATAGACGATGGGGTCGGGCTGGCGAGTGACATTGAACAGGTCGCCGTCAAGCACCACATACAACCGCTGCAGCATCTTGTCGAACGCCGGGGTGGCGACAGGCGAGACACAGAACTCCTCAATGCGGCTGATGCCGGTCATTGCCATGTTCTGCGTAATCTCTACGGCATTGGTACTCCACGGAGTCACCATCTCGCGGCGAGGCCCAACAAAGGTGCCACGCAACGTCGTCTCACGCATTTTCTGGCCACCAAGCAGCCACTCCAGTTTCTTGCTCTCCTGCGCGTCAAGGGCATGGTCGCTGTCTACGGCGTAGATCGTGTCGACCCCCTTTTTGAAGAAAGTAATCATACTATATATAATAGGTATTTGGTTTTCGACTGCAAAGGTACGACTTTTAATCGAAAACTAGGTCGTAAGAGCAGAGAAATTACTGGCAGGTTTCAAAAGAAAACAACTGGAATCATCCAGGTTAATAATTACCGGTAGCCATTCAGTGATTCTCTTTTCCTCTATCTTGGCAGGGTGACGGGGCATGATGATACTAGGGCTGCGCCACTGGCACAGCCCTAGTCACATGGGGAAAGCGTCTGCAAAAGAATGCTAGCGGATGAATAGCAACTCGCGGTATTTAGGCAGAGGCCATAGCTCGTCGTCAACCATCAGTTCAAGCTTGTCGACATGCGTGCGGATGGTCTCGAGTAGGGGTGACACTGTGTCGTGATAGGCAATGGCGCGGCTGCGCAGGTCGGTCACGCGGTTGGCAACCTTGCGGTGCTCCACCATCTGCGACACAAGGTCGCTGATGGCGCGCATGTGCCGGCTCATGGCTTGGATGCTGTGCAACTCGTGCTGCGCCATTGTCTCGTACTGCTCGAGTGGGAATAGCTGCTTGAGCTTGCAGGCATTGGCTAGCAACACCGACTGGTAGCGGGTGGCAACAGGAAGGATGTGGTTCAGGGCCAGGTCGCCCAGCACACGAGCCTCAATTTGTATCTTCTTGACATACATTTCCCACTTGACCTCGTTGCGGGCTTCCAGTTCGACACGGGAGAACACCCCTGTCTCGTCGAACATTCCTACGACTTCGTCCGTCAGATAGGCATCGAAGATGAGAGGCACTGATGTCTCGCAGTCCAGGCCGCGGCGGGCGGCCTCTTGCTGCCACTGGTCGCTGTAGCCGTTGCCGTCGAAGTGAACGGCGCGAGACTGGCGCAGACGGCGCTTGACTTCGGCCATGATGGCCTCGTCGCGGCTGGCACCGGCCGACAGGCGGCGGTCCACATCGCGCCGGAACCACTGTAGCTGCTGAGCCACACAAGCATTGAGAGCAATCATTGCCGAGGCGCAGTTGGCGCTGGAGCCGACAGCGCGAAACTCAAAGCGGTTGCCGGTGAACGCGAATGGCGAGGTGCGGTTGCGGTCGGTGTTGTCGACCATGAGCTCGGGAATTTGGCTCATTTTCAAGTTCAACCCTTCGTGCGAGGCAAAGTCGAGTTGGTCATCGCTCTCGTCGTCTATCAGGGAACTGAGCACTCGACTCAATTGTGAACCCAGAAACATCGAGATGATGGCGGGGGGAGCTTCGTTGCCGCCAAGCCGATGGGCATTGGTGGCCGAGGCAATTGATGCCTTGAGAAGCGAATTGTAGCGGTGCACGGCAGCCATCACACACGACAGGAAGGTGATGAACTGCAGGTTCTCAGCCGGGGTCTTGCCGGGGTGGAACAGCTTCGTGCCAGTGTCGGTACCCAAGCTCCAATTGTTGTGCTTGCCACTGCCGTTGATGCCGGCAAAGGGCTTCTCGTGAAGCAGTACACGGAAGTGGTGGCGACGCGCCACCTGAGCCATCAGCGACATCAGGAGCAGGTTGTGGTCGTTGGCAAGGTTGGTCTCCTCGTAAATCGGAGCTAGCTCAAACTGGTTGGGAGCCACTTCGTTGTGACGGGTCTTGACAGGGATGCCAAGACGGTGGCACTCAATCTCCAGGTCAAGCATAAATTCCTCGACACGCATCGGGATGGCACCGAAATAGTGGTCTTCGAGTTGTTGGTTTTTGGCACTCTCGTGACCCATCAGTGTGCGACCCGTCAGAGCCAAGTCGGGGCGGGCGGCATAGAGGGCCTCGTCGACCAGGAAGTACTCCTGCTCCCAACCCAGATACGAGATGACGTGCTGCACGTTGGGGTCGAAAAGTCGGGCCACGGCAGTACCGGCACGGTCGATGCTGTTCAGTGCGCGCAACAGTGGTGTCTTGTAGTCTAGCGACTCACCGCTATAGGCAATGAAGATGGTGGGGATGCACAACGTGTTGTCGTGGATGAACGCAGGAGAAGATATATCCCATGCCGAGTAGCCACGCGCCTCGAAGGTGTTGCGGATGCCTCCGTTCGGAAAACTGGACGCGTCGGGTTCTTGTTGTACCAATAGCTTGCCGCTGAACTCCTCGATGACACCGCCATTACTATCGTGCTCGACAAATGAGTCGTGCTTCTCGGCTGTGCCATCGGTCAGAGGATGGAACCAGTGGGTGTAGTGCGTCACCCCGTGGTCCAGGGCCCATTGCTTCATACCCGAGGCCACATCGTCGGCTAGCTCGCGATCCAACGGAGCCTTCTCGTCGATGGCGCGAGTCAGCGCCTGGTAGGCCTTTTGAGGCAGATATTCCTGCATCTTCTTGCGGTTAAATACCATCGTGGCATAGTAACGGCTAGGTGGCTCACTGGGCACGGTCACCTGCACTGGGGCGCGGTTGAATGCAACCTCCACCTCCTTAAATCTTAAATGCGACATGAGCTTGTCTCTATATGTTAGTCTATTTCCCTATAAATGATTCAAGTTCCTAAAGTAGTAGAGCAGTAGGGTCGTAAAGCCGTCACTCTGGACACCGACAACATCTAGCCTGTAAGAAAGCTTTGGATAATCTCGGCTACACTCGGCCTCATGTTGATAGCTAACGGCCAATAGCCAACTTATCAACTCGCGGAACTTGAGTAAATAATTTCCGACCGCAAAGATACAAAATAGTTTTCGGTTGGCAGCACGATGCCGCCTTTTTCTGTCACACAGAGAGAAGCTCTCTGGGCTACCGCTCGATGTGGTGGTGGGGGACATGGGCGATTCATGCAATTTAGTGCGCTGATTGTCGTTTAATAAGTTAAGGTGGGCACAAAAACTTTGTTAATTGTCGCCCGGTCCTGATAGATTGTCAATATTTTGTATTATCTTTGCAAGTTATGAAACCACGATATCTATATCTATCATTGGTTGCGGCAATGTCGCTGGCAGCACAGGCTCAAGTGGCGTTTGTCGGCAATCAGCACGACGTGATGGAGATTGAGCCAAACATCAACACGGGACTCAAAAAGATTTTTGTACTGCATGAAACCGATGGCGTGAGCATGACCTATACGGCAACCACCGAGAACCCGGTCACTTTCTCTAGCTTCGGCGACATGGGAGGTGGCATGGCGCAACCCATCGACGGCATCACTGCCGATGGACTGGTCTACACCATGCAGCAAGTCGTGCCCGACCAGGGATACATCATCGATGAGGGGACCACACGCTATTGCTTTTGGGTCACCGACTACAGCAAGCATCGCATGACGCTCAATGGGGTCACTGTCGACAACGATGGCGACTGTAGCACGGTGACGCTGCATCTCGACGGTGAGGGGCACGAAATCAACTACTACACCATCAACGGGGCCAAGCGGACCCTGTCGCGTGACATCGAGCTGAGCTACTACAACCTCGACTGGAAGGGCGACACGCTACAGTGGCAACAAGACCACGTCACTGAGCTGGAGGAGAATTTCAAGCCCACCATCGTCATGCCGGCACCCACATGCAACACCACATTCACCTTGTCAGGCGACCGATTCATGGCGTTCTGGGACGAGAAGGTCACCCGCGAGAGCAACAATTACGTCACCGCGGCGGTCGACGTGCGTGCCAAGGCCACTCAGGACTCCGAACTCAGCGACAATGAAAAGTCGAGTGGGGTAGAGGGCGCACTCGGAGGATCGGCACCGGTGCACATCACCTTTGAGGCAAACGTCACCGACGCGGTCATGCACTATGAGTGGCAGATGGCCACCGACCCCGATTTTAACGACATACAGCTGCGGCTCAATCAGCAGGTCGTGGAGCAGGACTTCGATGAGGCAGGAATTACCTATTGGCGATTCATCGGGTCGAACGGCGACGGCTCGTGCGAGGCCTACAGCGAGACGTTCACAGTCGACATCGGCGTGAGCGAACTTACGTGCCCAAATATTTTCACGCCACATAACAAGGACGGAGCCAACGATGTGTGGAAGGTGTCTTACCGCTCGATTGTCGACTTCCACTGCTGGATCTTCAACCGATGGGGTAACAAAATCATCGAATTCACCGACCCGTCGCAGGGATGGGACGGGACCTACAACGGTAAGCTCGTCAATCCCGGAGTATACTATTACGTCATTCAGGCCCGAGGCAGCGACGGGAAGCCATACAAGCTGAGCGGTGACATCAACATCATCCGATACCGCGACCGCACCGGAGGATCGTCGACAGGTCCTGTCAACACCGATGACCCATTCTCACCCGAACCCGATCCCGAGGAATAATGGGCTTCCAAATTGAATGCTCGAATAATTGAATGACCGATAACCATCTTGCGCGAAACTCATGTAACCTCTTGCTCAATATGAAACATCTATATACCACCCTGTGCCTGGCTGCTCTGGCTATAGTCAACTGCCAGGCGCAACTCAAGCCCGAGTATCAAAATGCGGGTAAGACGACAGCCAGTGCCGTGTTCAATGTCACGGCCAACCCCGACATACCGTCGTCAATCACTTTTGCCGGCGAGAAGGTAGACTTCGACCGTCTCGACATGGCCGAGCGGATTGACCGCGAACTCACGTCGATCATTTACGGGCAGACGGGCACGTTGCTGTGCTTCAAGCGAGCCAACCGCTACTTCCCTGTGCTGGCCAAGATTCTCAAAGAACAAAGCGTGCCACTCGACTTCCTCTATCTCGCGTGCACCGAGAGCACCATGGACACCTACGCCTACTCGCCCGCGCATGCCGCGGGACTGTGGCAACTGCTGGCCGCTACGGCCAGGCAATATGGCCTGGAGGTTACCGACGAAGTCGACGAGCGCTATGACCCGGAGCGAAGCACTGTGGCGGCATGCAAGTATCTCAAAGCTGCATACAACAAGTATGGCCACTGGCCAACGGCGGCAGCCAGCTACAATGCCGGAATGGGAAAAATCTCGGGCGAACTGTCAAGACAGGGAGCCAACAGCTCGTTTGATCTCTATCTGGTGTCGGAGACTTCGAGATATGTGTTCCGCATCATGGCCTATAAGATGATATTTGAGAATCCCAAGCGATATGGCTACCGACTGCGCACCAAGCAGCTATACCAACCAGTCAATTACAAGATTGTTGAGGTCAACTCATCGGTCGCGAGTTGGGTCAGTTGGGCCAAGCAGCAGGGCATTACCTACGCGCAACTGCGCGACGCCAATCCCTGGATCCGTGCCACAAAGCTCACCAACAACAGCGGAAAAACCTACCGGGTGCGCATCCCGGTCAGTAGCGACCTGTACCGGAGCAAGCGTAAGTTCACGGCCTACAGCAAGGCATGGGTCGTCGACTGAACAAAAACCATGCGAGAACCACAAAAACAACTAATCGGCCCCAAGCCGATAATGTACACCGAGGCTTTTCCTCGGACAACAACCCTCTGAAATGAATCTGAACGGCAACGAAACCGACTGCGTCAGCGTGCTCGGCGCGCGAGTACACAACCTCAAGAATATTGACGTCGACATTCCACACTACTGCCTCACCGTCATCACTGGATTGAGCGGCAGCGGAAAGTCGTCATTGGCCTTCGACACCATCTTTGCCGAAGGGCAAAGAAGATATCTTGAGACTTTTTCGGCCTACGCGCGCAATATGCTTGGTGTGCTCGAACGCCCCGACGTCGACAAAATATCGGGACTGAATCCGGTCATTTCCATCGGACAGAAGACGACCAATAAAAACCCGAGGTCCACCGTAGGGACCACAACCGAGGTCTACGACTACCTGCGACTGCTCTTTGCCAGGGCTGCCGATGCCTACAGCTACATCTCGGGCAAGCCCATGGTCAAGTATACCGTCGATAAGATTCTCTCACTCATTCTTGACCGATATGACGGGCACAAAATCTACCTCATGGCCCCCATGGTCAAGAACCGGAAAGGACATTACAAAGACCTCTTCGAGACGCTGCGCAAGAAGGGATATCTTCATGTCAGAATCGATGGCGAGCTGCGCGAAATCACGTTCGGCATGAAGCTCGACCGATACCGCAACCACTCGGTGGAGTTAGTCGTTGACCGACTTAAGGTGGCCCGAAAGGACGAGAAGCGACTCCTAGAGTCGGTCGAGAAGACCTTCAAGCAGGGGGCTGACCAGCTCATGATACTCGATGCCGATGACCAGAGTGTGGCTTTCTACAGCAAGACACTCATGGACCCCGACACCGGGCTGAGTTACCAGGAACCGGCACCTCACAACTTCTCGTTCAACTCGCCACTGGGAGCATGCCCCAAGTGCAAGGGACTGGGATATGTCAATATCGTCGACCGGGAGAAAATCATGCCCGACACGGCATTGTCGATACGCGCCGGAGGCATTCTGCCGCTGGGCAAGTTCAAGAACTCGCTCGTCTTCTGGCAGATTCAAGCCATTTGCGAGAAGTATGGCTACACGCTCGACACACCCATCAGCCAACTGCCCGACGAGGCTATCGACGACATCATGAACGGTACGGGTGAGGAAAGGCTCAACATCCGCACCGAGACAATGAGCACGAGCAACTATTTCCTTACCTACGAGGGACTGGTCAAGTACATCGAGATGCAGCAGGACGACACTGCCACTACTCAGGCGCATAAGTGGGCAGGGCAGTTCTACTCAAGGCAGCTGTGCCCGGAGTGCAACGGACAGAGGCTCAACATTGAGGCACGACACTATCGACTGGCCGGAAAAAGCATTGCCGAACTGGCATCGATGGACATCAACGAACTCCGTGATTGGATGGCCAGCCTCAAACAGCTGCTGCCACCACAAAAGTGGGCTATAGCGGCCGAAATTGTCAAAGAAATACAATCTAGACTTAACTTCATGCTGGATGTCGGACTTGACTATGTGTCGCTCAACAGGGCATCGGCATCGCTCTCGGGCGGAGAGAGCCAACGAATCAGGCTGGCTACACAAATCGGGTCGCAGCTGGTCAATGTGCTTTATATTCTGGACGAACCAAGCATTGGCCTGCACCAGCGCGACAACCAGCGCCTCATCGATTCGCTCAAGCGACTGCGCGACGAGGGAAACACCATCATCGTCGTCGAGCACGACAGGGACATGATGCTTGAGGCAGACTATCTCGTCGACATCGGGCCTAAGGCTGGACGAAGAGGAGGCAACGTGGTCTTTGCCGGAACACCGCAGCAGATGCTCAAGCAAGACACCATTACAGCACAGTACCTCAACGGCAAGATGTGCATACCAGTGCCCGAGCGCAGGCGCGAAGGCAATGGCAAGACGCTGACACTGCGGGGATGCCGTGGAAACAACCTCAAGAACGTAGATGTCACACTGCCTCTGGGCACGTTCATCTGCGTCACGGGAGTGAGCGGAAGCGGAAAGTCCAGTCTCATCAACGCCACACTGCAGCCCATACTCAGCCAGCACTTCTATCGTTCGAACACCGAGCCACTGCCCTACGACAAGGTCGAAGGGCTGGAGAACGTCGACAAGGTGGTCACGGTCGACCAGTCGCCACTGGGACGTACTCCTCGTTCCAATCCCGCTACCTACACGGGAGTGTTCGGCGACATTCGCAACCTGTTTGTCAATCTGCCCGAGTCCAAGATTCGGGGCTATAAGCCTGGACGATTCTCGTTCAACATCAGCGGAGGACGTTGCGAGGTGTGCAAGGGCAATGGATATAAAGTGGTGGAAATGAACTTCTTACCCGATGTCTTGGTGCCTTGCGAAGAATGTGGCGGAAAGCGCTATAACCGTGAAACTCTGGAAGTTAGGTTCAAAGGGAAGTCGATTGCTGAAGTCCTTGACATGACCATAAACCAGGCTGTAGAATTTTTTGACGCCATTCCGGCCATTCTCAACAAGATAAAGGTGCTCCAGGACGTAGGGTTGGGATACATCAAACTCGGGCAGCCTTCGAGCACCCTCTCGGGAGGGGAGAGCCAGCGAGTGAAACTTGCGGCCGAGTTGGCTAAGCGCGACACAGGACGCACGGTTTATATCTTGGATGAACCCACAACCGGATTGCACTTCGAGGATATTAAGGTCCTCATGGGTGTACTGAACAAATTGGTCCAAAAAGGAAATACTGTCATTGTCATCGAACATAATCTGGATGTAATCAAGTGTGCCGATCATATCATCGATATGGGTCCGGAAGGTGGTCGAGGGGGTGGGAGAGTGGTCGCTACCGGGACACCCGAACAGGTGGCCATGAACCCCGACTCAATCACTGCCACATACATCAAGCAAGAGCTCAAGCTTCCATCGGCTGACAGGTGAGTGATGGGGGAAGCTAGCCACGATAACTGGCTTCGACTTGACCGACCGTACTGGCAGGGGAGAGCAGCCAGCGAAAGTAACAGCACGATGCGATCTCGGGCATCATCAATATTTTAAACCATCTAGCGAGAAAACCGCTATTTTTGCATGAATTTCCGCGATTTTTCTGAGCGAAAATCGCGGAAATTTTGCATTCTTAGGGTGGGATAGGGCTATTTTTGCTATTTATCTCAATTTTTTGCCCCATCTAGCGAATAATGGGGAAATGACACTTAAAGCATTGACAATCATTGGAGATACACTGATTTTTGCTCATTCTCAATTTTCTGAGATTCTTCTCGATGTACTGGCGCACAAATTATCGGAAAATATCGCACGCATTTCGAGTTGAGACAGGAAATGGTAATTCTACGGCATTTTACCACACGCGATTTGGCTATTCAAATTTGCAAATTGGATAGTCTGTTTGTTTTCTCAACCTGCAGTGATGCAATAGCGAATAGGCAATTTGGATTTGATTTTGCGGTTTGCAAACCTGCAGGGGTGATTGGATTTGAAAATTTACGTCCACACCGTTTGAGAATGCATCAAATTTAGTGATTAACACTTGTTTATATATCGTATAAACAACTAAAACCCAGCATTATATGATGGAAACATATAGTATTGCTTTAAGCTTTTGGTGTTGTGGTGGCGAGTGTTTGCGCTTTATGTGGTTGTATATAGCATAATCACATGTTTTTGTGCATATTAGATATAAAAAGTTAAAGTGATTTCGATGGTGTGGGATTTTGCTTTGCAATCAGCCTGAATAATGAGTGGATTGGCTTTTTTAATCTCAAATTTTAAAATTTACGATTAAAAATTTGCGTGTTTCAAAAATCATTTCTAAATTTGCAATCGCAAAATTTGAAATGGTGAATAGAAGGTTTGCAAATGCAATTGAGCATGAGGATGATTTTTCAGCCCATTTGGGAGCAATTGATTGATGTCCGTTCTGACCTTGGTTGAATGTTCTGATTTCGGTGACTCCTTCCGGTTGTAGAAAATTTTTCTCAATCTGACTGCCCTTTGCTCGAAGCTCTTTTTTCTCCAAAAAATTTCGTGAACTAAAAATGTATATTTTCCGCGATGCAATTCAGAGATTGATTTTTTCAAATTTGTCAGATTTTGACAATCTAATTTCGGACTTTGTTTTGCACAGGAATGATTAAAAAGTTGAACCGATGAACGACATTGTCTCGCGATTGAAATACTTCTTGCAGACCATGGGAATTGCGACCTCCGCTTTTGCCGATGTGTGCCGTATTCCCCGACCATCATTCTCGCAGCTGCTCAATGGAAGGAACAAGAAGGTGAGCAACGAGGTGATTGACAAAATTCATGCCGCTTATCCGCAGCTCAACATGATGTGGCTTATGTTTGGCGATGGTGAAATGCTTGGTCCAAATGCGAACATTCAAGATGAGACCGACGAGCTTCAACTTGGCGAGAATGTCTTCCCGGGCAACGCTCAGACGACTGCCCCGCGCGAACAGCACGGACAGCGAAGCATCAATTTTGACGTGGATGAACCGGCGTTTACGCAACACAAACCTGTGATGCAAGCGCAACGTCAGGCCAGCATCGTCGACACTGCCATTGCATCGGCCAAGGCCAAGAGCAATACCGCAGCAGCACGTGGCAGTGCTGGCAGGCAGATCACACAGGTGGTAATCATCTACAGTGATGGTTCGACTCAGGTCATACAACCTTAATGCGAAAATCAACCCTTCGTGGCGCCATTGCGCGCCCGCAATTACAGACCATAAAATTATATTACCTTTCCAAGGCCGCAGATTCTTTGCGGCCTTTTTACCAATACACACCAACGGTTTTGTTGGGGAACTATATACCTGTTGACCCCTTGGTGCCTTGAAAGGGCTATTCGATTACAGATGGGGGGCTTCCGCCATCGTCTGTAGCCGAAGGCCCCGTTGGGGCCTCTGTTATTTGTCGGAAAACGACAACTGGCGCGTTATTGTTCCTTTTTGTTTTGTCGGGTAAAGTTGCACTCATTCAGCCATTGCCTCGAGATAGAAGCTCATTGGGCGGAAGCCGTCGTTGCAGCTGATCATCGCACTCATCGGATTACGCATCCAACCGTTGTAGAAGTTGCCCTCGCCTCGTGCAAGAGCTTGGACAAACTCGCACATTGACTCCCACGCCGACTCGCAAAGCCCCTCGGGGCGGCAGCCGTCGACCGACACCCACGTCTGTCCCACCTGCATGTCGCACGCATGCTCGATGGGGTTCTCATATTGTGCCATCAGGTCGCGGTACACCGTCTGGCGCACGGCGGTAATCTTCACTCGCTTCATCGCTTCAGTCGCTTTTTGGCATAGTCCACGGCATAAGCCGCTACATAGCATCCGGCCATCAGCAATAGGGCATACAGGCCGGAGATGACACAGTGATCGGCGGTGTACTTGCTGTCGGCTGGCAGGTGGTTGTAGTGCGAGTAGAACTGATAGCTCAGCTCGGCAGTCAGTCCCAACAGCTTGGCGCCGCAATATAGCACCATTGCCGTACGCCACGTGCTGCCCCACCAACCGAAGCCGAACAGCTGCTTGTAGACGCGCAGCAACAGCAGTAATATGGCAGCATAGCAAATCGCGTTGATCACATTGGCGCTTATGCCGCCAATCGGTAGTGCCGACAATAGTGTGTACACGATGAAGAAAAGCAGCAGCAGGCTGCTGTTGAACACCTGAATGAAGAACCCTTCAGGCAAAGTGTGCCGCGGACAACGTGGCGAGAAGCGGAACAGCGCATAGGTGGGAAGGATGAACAACGACATCAAGAAGAGCATCAGCCAGTCGAGATGCTTCAAGAACCAATCCATGGTCTGGTCGAAAAAAGTGTCGAAATTCGTGATCTCGACCACGGTGCCCTGGGCAGAGCTATCAAAGATATTGAGCAGCAGAAAGGTGAACAAAGCCACTATCACCAGCATCTTGATGGGAGGATAGCTCAACTGGCGCCGGCCGCGCAGATAGTCGCCTATCAGATAGCCCGGACGCCACACCAGTTGCCACAAGGTGTAGGGCAGCGAACGCGTGCCTAGTCCCCACAGCTCCATCACTCCACGTCGGATGCTGCTCCAGGTTATGCGCCCGGTGCCGGCACGTTGGCCGCACTGGTAGCAGAAGTCACCGGTGAACTCGCTGCCGCAGTTGGCGCAGTGGTGGGTGGTGGTGCGGTCGCACGGCTTCACGTCGCGTGTTGGGTCGAGTTGCCAGGCGCGGTAGCGGGCTCGGTGATGCCTGATGGTTGCTAGGTTCATGACTGATTTGTTTTGAGTAATGGTGCAAAGTTACAAAAAATGCTGTATCTTTGCAGCCGTTTTGCCAAAAAATCGCTATGACTCATCATATCATGTCTTCGACCCAGCGCCGCAATGCGCTTGCAGGTATCGTCTGTGGCATACTGTCGGCCGTCTGCTACGGCACCAACCCGTTCGGAGCGCTGCCCCTGTATCAGGAAGGAGAGAACACATCGTCGGTGTTGTTCTTCCGCTTCTTCGTGGCGGCGACTCTACTGGGGGCACTATTGGTAGTGAGGCGCTTCAGCTTTGCGGTCACTAGGCCGCAGTTGCGGGTGCTGGCCATGCTGGGCATGCTCTTTGCCGGCTCAAGCATCACCTACTACCAGAGCTTTCACTTCATGGACGCAGGCATCGCCAGCACCATCCTCTTTGTGTATCCCGTGATGGTGGCCGGCATCATGGCACTGTGCTTCCACGAGCGCTTGGCGCGCGTCACGATAGTGGCGGTGGCATTGGCCTTGGCGGGCATAGTTCTGCTCTATCAAGGGCCAGCAGGTGCCACCTTGAGCACACTGGGCGTGATACTGTGCGTCCTGTCATCGGCGTTCTATGCCGTATATATCGTTGTCATCAAGCAGGACAAGCTCGATGGCGTACCATCATTGCTCATCACATTCTATGCCATGCTGTTCTGCATGTTGTGCTTGCTGGCCTACTCGTTCACGTCGCCCGAGTTGCACCTGATGCTCCCAACCTCTATGAGGGCATGGTTCTACACCGGTTGGCTTGGACTGGTGCCAACGGTGCTCTCGCTCGAGTTGATGACCATCGCCGTGAAGCATGTCGGGCCCACACCCACGGCCATCATGGGCGCTCTGGAGCCACTCACGGCTGTTGCCATCGGCGTGATGGTCTTCGGCGAGTCGCTCACCACGCGGGTCGTGCTGGGCATTGTCCTCATCTTGGCGGGAGTCATGCTCATCGTCCTGCCCAAGCAATGCTACCCGCAATGGCTCCAATGATTTTTTTCGCCCGAAATTTTGGCCATTCCACCAAAAAGCAGTAAATTTG
>JAFUVK010000165.1 GCA_017477555.1 Muribaculaceae bacterium | reverse complement strand
TTGTTGTCGTTGCGGGGCGGGTAGTAGTTGATGCGCACCTTGTGGTAGTAGTTGGTGTAGAGGTCAGGCTGAACCTCGGGCTTGAGGATGGTCTCCAGCGTCGAGAGCTTGCTCACCTCCTTGGTGCGGAAGTTGGCCGGCTCATCAAGCACGAGTCCGTCGCGGTTGCCCAGAATGTTGGTCGAGAACCATCCTGCCAGTCCCAGGTTGCGCACGCCGATGATGGGTGCGAAACCGCTCTTGACCAGTGTCTGTCCGGTCTTGAAGTCCTTGCCGGCGATGGGCATGTGAGTCTTCTCGGCCAGCTCCCACATGGCGGGGATGTCGACGGTGGTGTTGGGGGCTCCCATGACGAATGGGCATCCCTCGCTCAGTGCTGCGTAGGCATAGCACATCGACGGTGCGATGTGGTCGGTGTCGTTGGCCTTCATGGCAGCCTCCAGAGCCTCGACAGTGCCGTGATACTTCATGTCGGGAGCGACATAAATCTCGGTCGATGCGGCCCAGAGCACGACTACGCGGTCCACGCCAGTCTGCTGCTTGAAGTTGCGGATATCCTCACGTATCTGCTCGGTCATGTCCCAGCGGTCCTTGCACTGCTTGACGTTGTTGCCGTCGAGACGGTTGGCATACTTCTTGTCGAAGGCCGCCTTGAGGGGCTTGATAGCCTCGAGCTCGTCCTTGACGGGGTTAATGTCCTTCTCCTTGAGCACCTCGGCGTTGATAGCGCTTTCGTAGGCGTTGACGGGGTACACATCCCATGCTGCGAAGACGATGTCATCGAGTGTGGGCATCGACACGATGTCCTTGAGATGCAGATATTTCTTGTCGGCTCCGCGTCCCACGCGAATCTTGTCGTACTGGGTCATCGAGCCAATGGGTTTTGCGAGACCTTTGCGTGCCATGAACACACCAGTCATAAACGTGGTGCTCACCGCACCCAGACCAACCACCATCACACCGAGCTTACCGGTTGCGGGTTTTGTTGTTGAATTTGCCATACTAATACTTTAATTTATTAATGTGTAGCTGTTATTGTTTACAGAGTTAATGATTGAGCCACTCCTTGCGGGAGAAATTCGGGCCAAAGGTACAGCGATTTTTTGGAATAGAATGCTAAAATATGTGTTGCTCCAGTTAAAGTGTCTAAAACATTTGACCCGATGGTTAATTTAACTATATTTTTATCGACAAACCCCTCCCTACTGTTAAGACAAGCAAAGAGGGGCAAGAGCATTTTTGTTTGATTTTAGACAAAATCCAGCACCTGCTCGATGCGTGCGATGGTGTTGGGGTGGGTCTGCTGGTCCTCGTCGTCGGTCCAGCCTTTGCCTTTGAGCCATAGCACCTGGCAACCCAGCGACTGAGCCGGCTCAATGTCCTTGCGCAGGCTGTCGCCCACCACCAGCACATCGCCAGGCTCCATCTCAAGCACATCCACACCCAGACGGAATATCGTGGGATTGGGTTTTCGCACCCCCACCACAGCGCTCTCGATGATGCCGCGGAAGTAGCGTCTTACGTCGAAGTCGCGCAACACCGAATCGACGTTGCCATAGAAGTTGCTCACCAGCACCATGGGGTAGCGCCCGGCCAGATTCTCCAGCACAGGCCGCGCCTCCTCGATGCAGGCACGCGCGCTCTGATAGCAGTGCGACGTGATGGTCGACAGTTGCTCCACAGAGAACGACACGATGCCTTTGCTGGCGAGAAAGTCCCGCTGGATGTTCATCTTCTTGACCAGGATGTCCATAAAAGTGTCGCACGGCAAGATGTGCCGCACCCGCGCCAACTCGCGCTCACCGTGTACGTAGGCCTCACGGAACTGTTCCTGGGTAATGACACGGTCAAGGCCCGCCTGGCAATATCCGTCCCAGATGATGTGGCTCCAGTGCACGCCACGGCTGTCGATAGTGCCGCCGTAGTCGAAAATGATACCTTTGATGTTCATTGCTGCTCGAGTTGATTAGCAAACTGCTTGCAGAAGCGCTCGTGGGTGATAATCATGTAGGCCAGCATGGCGTTGAGCACCACCAGCTCGAAAGCGAAGTAGAGCCAGGGCACCTGGATGATGACCGAGATGAACATGGCTATGGTGCGTGTGTTGAACGAGAGCATGTTGGTATACTTCATCATGGGCAGGCTCTTGCGGCGGAAGGCGTCGCGGAAGTCCTGAGGCACCTCGTCGCCATACCGCTGCTTGAGCACGCGGCGCAGCCGTTGCATCTGTGGCGTGAGCGCCTCCTGCTGTGCGGTGTAGTTGAGATAGACCATAGCGGTGAGCTTCTTGAAGAAGTTTCCGCTCCACGACAGCTGCTCATAGGCCTCGCGCAACGACCCGGTGGAGTCGAGCTCGCTGCCTTCCTTGCCCTTGAGGAAGTAGAGATGGAACTGGCGATAGTAGTCGGCACTGGCGGCCTGCTTGGCATGGCTCAGACCAGCCACAATGGCCATGGTCCAGATGACCCACTGATGCGATGCGAACCAGTCGCCCAGCCACGCATCGCCGAAATGCAGCTCGCGGAACACAAGAGCGAAGTAGATAGCAAAGAACCACAAGTCGCCACTCACGCCGTCCAGTATGCGTCCCAGCCGCGAGTATTGTTTGGTGAGTCGTGCCAGTTGGCCGTCGGCACTGTCGTAGGTGTTGGCCCAGATGATGAGGAAGATGCCCACATAGTTAAGCCACAACAGCGGCGATGCCCCGAAGTAGAGGAGCACCCCACCTGCTACACCTAATATAATAGAAAGGATAGTCACGACATTGGGCGTGACGCCCAGCCATGCAAACAGCTTGGCCCAGGCGAAGCCCAGCGGACGATAGAACCACAGATCGATATGTTCCTCTGTGTCCATCGACTTTAGCGATGCCTTATACTCTTCGATGATGCCCATGTCGCTCAGCTTTTAAAACGGTTAAGAATTGCCTTGGCGATGTGGGGTGCCGCCTCGTTACGGCACGGCGCAAAGCTTGGCCAGTCGTTGAAGTCGATAATCTGTATGTCACCGCCATCACCTATGATACAGTCGCCACCGTAGACCACCACTCCCAGCTCGGTAGCTGCGCGCTGACACATATCTTTCAGCTTGTCTTCGCTGAACTCGATGCCACGAGAGTGTCCATTGATTGCCTCATGGCCATATTTGCTGTGCCCCTCCTCGAAGGGATAGAACCAGAAGAAGTAGGGCGAGTCCATTATACCATAGAACTTAACCAGGTCGCCCACAAGATGCACATTGATCACGGCCCGCTTGATGCCACGGTAGAAGTACTCCTGGAGCACCTCCTGAGCCTCCTCGGCATGACGGCAGTAGCTCACGTCCTCTTTGTGCATGGCATGAAAGTCGCCGCGCTTGATCCAGCAGCTCTGGAATCCCGCCTTCTCGATGGGAGGCTTCACGTTCTCGTTGGTGTTGACAATCAGGCTCTCAGGATAGGGTATGCCGTTGCCCAACAGGATGCGCGTCATGCGCTCGCGTGTGCAGTTCTCGATGCCGTAGCCCGAGTTGACCACCATCTTGCCATGGTCTTCCAGCTGCTGGAGGAGCTGTATGGACTGCTGTTCGCGGCACATGGCCACGATGTAGTCCTCGTCTACCCCACCCTGGGCATTGAACTGTTCCTCACTGTATACATTCACCTGGCATCCGCGCTTGCGCAGCTCGTCGGCCGTCATGTTGAAGATGGCCGTGTCGTTGCCGATGTGGTTGGGCGAATACGCACCTGCGCGCATCACCCCTGCTATAGTTATCTCTGCCATATCTGGTTCGTTTCTGTTTCTCTATTTACCTCGTCACTATTGTTTTATCACGAGAGATTTTACTTTTTTCAAGAAAATATTACAAAAAACCTGTGCACAAGCCATTTACACAGGACTCATACGCTTCTTAGCAGCCCAAGATAAACTGTTGGGCGGTGTGGATGTCGGCTGCGTGATCCACGTCCACAATCTTGTCGATGCTGTAGGCCTTGAGTTTCAGACCATCGTCCACGAGAGCCCGCTGGAAGTTGCGCATGCGGCTCACTCCCTGCTCGATGCAGCGGTTGAGTGTGCCAAAGGCCTTGTCGGTCATGGCATATACCCCACCCGACACATAGCGTGCTCCATCCCATGGCTGGTCGCGGAATGCGGTGATGTGCATGTGGTGGTCTACATCGACATAGAGGGGCTTCTCGTCATCGATAAAGGGGGTGACGGCCCACAGTCCGTCGCAGTGGTCATCGGCCTCGAATGCATGGATATAGCTTGCGAAGTCCTGCTCGCGGAAAATGGTGTCGACCGTGGTGAGACAGAACTTGCCCCGGGGCAACACCTGGCTCAAGTGCCAGAAACTGTGCATCGAGCTGGGGGTAGTCTTGACCACCAGCTGGAGCGGCACAGGCAGCTTGAGTTGTTCGAGAAACTCGCGCACCTCTGTCATATGCTCGTTGACAATGATGCTGACGCTCTCGGCGTTGCAGCGCAGAAAAATGTTGATCAGCCGTTCAATCATCGGTTCGCCACACAGGCGCACCAGGGGTTTGGGCAGCGCGACGCCCTCTTGTGCCAGCCTTGACCCCTCGCCGGCTGCTATGATTGCGTAATGCATACTCATAAAAGACACGAGAAACAAGAAGCAAGAAACAAGAAACAAGAAACAAGTTGTTTAATGCCTCAATTCCTCAATTCTAATTTACAGTTTCGTTTTTAAGCAAATTCTGACGAATTTTTTCATTATATGCTACCATCATCCTTAATGCCTCTGATGCCCGAAAAGACAAGTCATCATAGGTTTCTTGTGAAATATAGCCTAAATCGTTGGACAAGAGCAATTCGTATTCAAGTTCTGAACATGAGCCGATTGCCATCTGAATGAAATGAGCAAAATCTTTTGGTGTTTCTCTGCCACTGCCTTCAGCAATATTTATTGCAATAGAAGCCGAAGCCCTCCGCATCTGCGAGACTAAGCCAAACCTTTCATCGCCAGGAAAAACTGCTGTGGCTTGATAAACAAGTAATGTCAACTCATGTGCCTTCTGCCATATCAATAATTTCCGATAATCTCTCATGACAACAAAAGTTAATATTCCACATTCTTGCTTCTCATTTTAATCATCTTGGCTGCGCAAGATTTCTTGCTTCTCGCTTCTCGCTTCTACTCATCAGTCTCTTTGGTCAAGTCGAGCACGACATTGTCCTTGCCCTTGTCGTGATACTGCTTGCGCAACGGATGTGCGTGCGCCTCGTCGTAGGCCTTGCGGTTGCGCCAGATGTCGATGGCCGTATAGATGGCCTGGCGCATCGAGTCCTCGCGCGCCACGCCCTTGCCGGCTATGTCGTATCCTGTGCCGTGGTCTGGGCTGGTGCGCACAAAGGGCAGTCCAGCCGTGAAGTTCACGCCACTGTCCATGGCCAGTGCCTTGAATGGTGCCAGTCCCTGGTCGTGATACATGGCCAGCACACCATCGAACCGCCGATACTGCCGGCTACCAAAGAAGCCGTCGGCGGCATAGGGGCCGAAGCACACGATGCGGTCCTCGTCGTAGGCCTGGTCGATGGCCGGCCTGATGACCTGCTGCTCCTCGTTGCCCAGCAGTCCGTTCTCACCGGCATGCGGATTGAGCGAGAGCACCGCAATGCGGGGCCGCTCGATGCCGAAGTCGCGTTGCAGCGAGGCGTTGAACTCACGCAGGCGATCGCGTATGCCCTGTGTTGTGATTGTCTGTGACAACTGCGACAGTGGCAGGTGGGTAGTCACCAGCGCCACCCTAATCCCCTCGGTACACAGGATCATCAATGCCTTGTGTCCCTCGCCGGCGCTGGCTTCGAGATACTCGGTCTGTCCCGGAAAGTTGAAATCCTCGCTCTGTATGTTGTCCTTATTGATGGGGGCCGTGACCAGCACATCTATGTTGCCCTGCTTGAGGTCGGCCACAGCGGCCTCCAGTGCCTGATAGGCGGCATGACCGGCCTGCTTGCTGGGTGTTCCCAGCTCCACCTTCACTTCGTCGGAGCCGCCCACCTCGATGAGGTTGGGCATGCCAGCTTTGACGTGCTCGGCATCAGCCGCATGATTGATTTGGAAACCCGGCATGTCGATGGCTTTTCGGTGATAGGTCACCACCTTGCCGGCGCCATAGATGATGGGCGTGCAGATTTCCATAAACTCAGGCACTGCAATCACCTTGAGTGCCACTTCCAGTCCTATGCCGTTGGTGTCACCCTGGGTGATGCCAACGCGTATTTTTTTTTCGTCAGTCATTCTTAATTAAATGCACAATTTTTCCTTGCACAATGCACCTTGTACTATTTAATAGTACTTTTCGGTCTCCGGCTCGCGCTGCGGCTCACGGGTCTGTGACTCCTCGAGCTCGCGGTCGATGGCCTCGAACTGCGACTGGTTGCTCTTGTACTCGGGCACAAACACCTTCATGGCATAAATCATGTGATGCACATTGCCCAGCTTGGCCCACTTGACGATGAGCTCCACCTTGTCGCACACCTCCCGGTAGTCGTAGGTGCGCACCTTGGCAATCATGATTTTCTTGCTGTCGGTGGTTGTGGCCTTCTCTTTGTCGTTGAGCAGCTCCTCGTAGAGCTTCTCGCCGGGCCGCAGCCCCACTTCCTCGATCTTGATGTCAACTCCGGGCTTTAGGCCTGCCAGCGAAATCATGCGCTGCGCCAGGTCGTAGATGCGCACCGGCTGCCCCATGTCGAAGATGTAGATTTCTCCACCATTGCCCATACATCCGGCCTCAAGCACCAGCGAGCATGCCTCGGGGATGGTCATGAAGTAGCGTATGATGTCGCGGTGGGTGACCGTCACCGGCCCGCCCTGCTCAATCTGCTTGCGGAACAGGGGTATCACCGAGCCGTTGCTGCCCAGCACATTGCCGAAACGCGTGGTGATGAACTGCGTGGACATCCCGCGTTTCGCGGCGTCGAAGAACAGTGACTGGCAGTAAATCTCAGCGATACGCTTGGTACAGCCCATGACATTGGTGGGATTGACGGCCTTATCGGTCGATACCATGACAAACTTGTACACACCATACTTCAGCGCCAGGTCTGCAACATTTTTGGTGCCCTGCACATTGGTCAGCACGGCCTCGGTGGGGTTGAGTTCCATCATGGGTACGTGCTTGTAGGCCGCGGCATGGAACACAAAGCGAGGATGGAACTGCTTGAACGCCTGCTCGAGGCGGTCATAGTTCTGCACATCGGCCATAAACAGCTCAATGTGCGCCTCAGGAAAGTCGCGACGCATCTCGATGGCCACATCGTGCATAGGTGTCTCGGCCTGATCGACCAGCACAATGTGGCTGGCTTGGTAGGCGGCCACCTGCCGCACAATCTCGCTGCCTATCGAGCCACAGGCTCCGGTGATGAGCACGCACGAGCCCTTGATGGTGTTGCTCACCAGGGCATTGTTGAGCACGATGGGGTCGCGGCCCAGCAGGTCCTCAATTTGCACCTCGCGGATATAGGTCGATATGTTGGCATCGGCGCTCTCGGTCTCGGTGTCGTTGAGTTCAAACTCCTCGACCTTGTTGATGCACAGCAGGGCAATATTGTTGCGCATAAAGTGGTCGGCAAATCCGCCACGCATCAGTCCGATGCTCGCCGAATCGAAAATCAAGGCATAGATGCCATTCTCGACAAATACGTTGGCCACAGTCTCGGGGTCGAAATGATAGACCTTGAAGCCGTTGATGCTCTCGTTCTCCTTGCCGGCTTTGACACTGAGCAGTCCCACCGGCTCATACTTGCCGCCAATCTCGTTTTTCAGCGCATTGGCCAGAATGAGCGAGTTGAGCGACGTGCCCAGCACCAGCACCAAGCGGCGGCCATCGGTCGAGGCGGCAGTGAGCCGCATATAGAAGTACTTGATGAGCAGTCGCTCGACCACCATGGTGGTGAAGGTGATGGCCCCAATCGAGAGCACGTTCCAGAATCGGTACAGCGGTGCGCCCTTAAGGATGACCGCGGCCATGTCGATAAACAGCAGGATGAACGTGCTCACCGCCACCACTTGAAATACGCGGTAGAGGTCCTCGATGACCGACAGACGGATGACACGTGTAAAACTCTTGCTGAAGAAGGTCACCAGGAAGTAAACCCCCACGATGATGACACCATTAACCAGCAGCGACAGTGGCGCGTAGATTGTGCCACGCGAATAGTAGTCGGCCAGCATCACCAGCATATAGCTCACCAGCACAATCAGCATGTCGATGAGCAGAATAATCCATCGAGGCGTAGTCTTGACCTTGAACGCCCTGACCACCTTGAGTCCGAAAAGCCAGTTCAGTATATTGTCAATCATGAAGACTTGTCACTTTTAGCGATTTGTGGAAAGAATTTGCAAAGTAAAAACAAATTTGGCAAAACCGCAAGAGTTTTGCCTAAAAAATCACTAATCAAACCATTGACAGTACCGTCCAAGCCCACCGGTGTACCGGGGCGGGCACCCACTAGGCATGGGGCATGACAGGCCGCACCCGGCGATGCCGCACCAGATGATAGAGCTCGCCGGCCCACATCACCACACTGGTGTAACCGATGATACGCACCCACTGGGCAAGAGGCAACGGCTCGACGTCGAACATGCGCCCACCCAATTGCACAATCATCACCTGCCCCACCAGGATGACGGCCGCGATAGCGAAGAATACCCTGCTGCCCCGCACGTTGTGGAACGCACTGTGGCCACTGCCGAACGACTTGGCGTTAAACAGATTCCAGAACTGCAAGAAAACAAATGTCGAGAAGTAGATCGACACCTCACTCGGCTGGATGCTGGCATGGAGCATGGGACCATCCTGGTTGTGCAGCATGGTGTAATAGAGCCAGGTCATCGCCACGGCAAAGGCCCCACCCACCACGGCGATAAACCAGGCCATGGATCGGGTGATGATATGCTCGCCCGAGCGGCGCGGAGGACGCCGCATGACGATGCTGTTGGGCGGCAACGAGGCCAGTGCCAGAGCGGCAAACGTGTCCATAATCAGGTTGACCCACAGCATCTGCGTCACCGTCAGGGGCACCTGTTGGGTGCTGAAAAACGAGCACAGCGCCACCACCAGGCAGGCACACACATTGACCGTGAGCTGAAACAGGATGAAGCGCTGGATGTTGCGGTAGAGCGACCGTCCCCACAACACAGCCTTGTTGATGCTGGTGAACGAGTTGTCGAGGATTGTGATATCGCTTGCCTCCTTGGCCGCCGCGGTGCCGTCGCCCATCGACAGGCCCACCTGCGCCAGATTGAGCGCTGGAGCATCGTTGGTGCCATCGCCCGTCACGGCCACCACCTCGCCGCATGCCTGCAGCAATCCCACCAGCCTCGCCTTGTCGCTGGGCCGCGCGCGAGCCATGACCTTGATGCGCTGCGCCACCTGAGCCGCCTCGTCATCGTCCAGAACGGCAAACTCCGGCCCGGTGACCAGATTGCGGTCGGTGTCATCGTCGGTCCATATGCCCGCCTGCCGAGCTATCTCGCGTGCGGTGGCGGCATTGTCGCCGGTCACCATCTTTACACGGATGCCGGCATTGCGGCAGTCTTGGATGCTGAATGGCACCTGCTCGCGGATGGGGTCGCTGATGGCCACAAAGCCCAGGTAATGCAGGTGCTGCCGGCCAGGCTCAACCAGCTGGGCCAGCATGCGGGGTGCTTGATTGCCATCTGGCAGGGTCACCCCCAGCTCACTGAGGGGCACATAGGCAAAACCGAGGGTACGCATGGCCTTGCGTTGATACTGCTCGAGCGCCGTCTGCTCATTGCTACGATGGCCTGAGTCAATCACCGACATCGCCATGATAATTTCGGGCGCACCCTTGACCAGCAGCAATTGCTGGCCATCGTCAAGACGCACCACCGTGGCCATGAACTTGCGATCGGTGCTGAACGGCAATTGAGCCACAATACGATACTGCTCGCGCAGCGCCAGATAGTCATCACCTTGCTGCCGTAGCCACAGCAGCAGAGCGCCCTCGGTGGGGTTGCCCAAAGCCTTGACGTGGTCGGGGTCGCTGTCGTCGAGAAACGCCGTCGAGTTGCAAGCCATCGACACGGCTATCAGTTGCTCCTCGTCGCCGCTTGTCGCGCCATATTTCTCGAAGTGGGCCTCCACCACCTGCATCTGATTCTGCGTCAGGGTGCCCGTCTTGTCGGTGCAGATGACCGTGGCCGCACCCATGGTCTCGCAGGCGTGCATACGGCGCACCAGGTTGTTGGTCTTGAGCATGCGCCGCATGCTCAGCGCCAGACTCAGCGTCACGCTCATGGGAAGTCCCTCGGGCACCGACACCACCACCAGGGTCACGGCCAGCATGATGGTCTGAATAAAGTACTGAACCTGGTCAATCCACGTTCCGTCGGGGTCGTTGTCGAGATAGAAAGTGAGTGTGCGGCCCACGATGATGAGAGCCGCTATGACATAACTGCCCATGGCTATGAGCCGGCCCAGGCGGTCGAGTTGTTGCGTGAGGGGAGTCTTGACATCGGTCTCGGCACGCGAGTCGGTAAACACCTTGCCATACTCAGTGGCATCGCCCACGGCGGTAACCTCGATTACACCATTCCCCTCGCTCACCGTCGACCCGCGCAGCAACATGTTGGGTGGATAGGTGCTTTCGTGCTCTGGTTGCTGCGTGTCGACGATATGCGACTTCCAGGTCATGGGCTCACCTGTGAGTGAGCTCTCGTCGACGCTCATCGACACACTCTGTGTCAGTCGCCCATCGGCGGGCACCCTCTCTCCGGTGTCGAGGATGACCAGGTCGCCCACCACGATGTCGCGCCGGGGCACCTGCGTCACATGCCCGGCACGCATGACTTTGACCATTAGGTCGTCGTTGGTCTTGTTGAGCAGGTCAAACTTTTTGTTGGCATTGACCTCCACCAGGAATCCCACCAATGTGGCCAGCACCACAGCAATAAAGATGCCCAGCGGCTCTAAGAGGACCTCCCAACCCTGGTGCAGGTGTATCAGTTCATAAATCGATATGCCCACTGAGAGCACCAGCGCCACCAGCAGAATCTTGATGAGCGGGTCATCGAACTTTTCGAGAAATTGAGCCCATAACGACTTTCTCGCCGGAGGCGTGAGCACATTGTCGCCATGCAGACGGCGACTTTCCAGTACCTGTTGTTCGGTCAGTCCTAACTTTTTCATTTTCTATTAAATCGCAGTGCCTGCGCCGATGGCTGGTTGGGCTCAATCGGATAGACCTCTACCCCATTGACCCAAGTGCGCTCCACCCGATGATGCAGCGTTGCCCCCACCAGGGGCGTCCACTGGCAGGACGAGCGCACATCCCGGTCGGTCAGCTCATAGCCCTGGGGCACCTCGGCCACCATCACCAGGTCGGCCTGATAGCCCGGCTGCAGCAGTCCGCGACGCTCGATGCCCAACAATTGAGCGGGCGCTTGGCACATCTTGTTAACAACTTGTTGCATGGTCAGCCAGCCCTGTCGGACCAGCTCTAACATAGTTACTAGCGAAAATTGTGCCAAAGGCATGCCAGACGGAGATTTTAAGTATTTTTGACTTTTCTCCGCCAGAGTGTGCGGCGCGTGATCGGTCGACACCACATCAATCAGTCCTGTGGACAAGGCACGGCGCAGCGCGTCGCGGTCAGCTATAGTCTTGATGGCCGGATTGACCTTGATGCGGCACTGCAGGCGGTCGTAGTCCTGGTCGCTGAACCACAGGTGGCCCACGCAAGCCTCGGCGGTGATGCGCTTGCCCGCCAAGGGACCCGGCTCAAACAGCTCCAGCTCACGGGCAGTGGTCACATGCAGCACATGCAGGCGGGTGCCCAGCTCGCGGGCCAGCTCCACGGCTCGGCGGGTGCTGCGGTAGCACGCCTCGTGACTGCGGATGAGTCCATGACACGCCACCGGCACGTCGTCGCCATATTGTGCCCGAGCCTGTTGCATGCCCTGGCGTATGAGCGTCTCGTCCTCACTGTGCACAGCTATCAGTGCCGGCACCTGCCCGAAGATGCGCCGCAGCACCTGGGCGTCGTCGACCAGCATGCCGCCCGTCGACGAGCCGAGAAACACCTTGACCCCCGGTACACGCGTGTAGTCGACATCATGCACCAGCATGTCGACGTTGCCGGCTGTGGCACCGACCCAGAAGGCATAATTGGCCAGCGACGACCGCTCGGCCCGAGCCCACTTGTCCTCCAGTGCCTCTAGGTCGACTGTGGGCGGCACCACGTTGGGCATATCCACATACGATGTTACCCCTCCTGCCACCGCCGCACGGCTCTCGCTGGCGATAGTGGCCTTGTGGGTCAGTCCCGGCTCACGGAAATGCACATGGGTGTCGATTACGCCCGGCAACAGCCAGGCCCCCTGGGCATCTACGCTGTTGCCACACACTTCCAGCAGGTGGCCGTCGGGGTCACCGGCAGCCACCTGCTGTATCTTGTCGTCACTGATGATTACATAGCCGGTGCTCACTCCATGGTCCAGCACCAGACGCGCGTTATAGATGATTTGCATTAGTTTTTACGCTTAAACTTACTGGGACGGAACCATGCCTCGAGGCGCAACTTCACCACTCCAAAGAGTGCCTCACCGAAGATGCCTGAACTCATCTTGCTCGTGCCCAGCACACGGTTGACAAACACAATGGGCACTTCCACAATCTTGAAGCCCATGCGGTGAGCCGTGAACTTCATCTCAATCTGGAAGGCGTAGCCCTTGAACTCCACATTGTCGAGGTCGATGGCCTGCAACACCTGGCGGCGGTAGCACACAAACCCTGCCGTGGTGTCGCGCACACTCATCCCGGTGACAAGCCGCACATAGGCCGACGCATAGTAGCTCATCAGCACTCGGCTCATGGGCCAGTTCACCACATTCACACCCGTCTTGTAGCGCGAACCCACAGCCACATCGGCACCGCCGGTGGCACAGGCCGCCTGCAGCTCATACAGCTTGTCGGTAGGGTGCGAGAAGTCGGCGTCCATCTCGATGACATAGTCATAGCCCTGACTCAAGGCCCACTTGAAACCGGTGATGTAGGCCGTTCCCAGCCCCAGCTTTCCGGCACGCTTGATGATGTGCACGCGGTCGGGGTGCTGGGCCACCAGGCCGTCGACGATGTCTCCCGTGCCGTCGGGCGAGTTGTCGTCAATAATCAGGATGTCGAACTGGTGCTCAGCAATGGCTAGCACCGTCTCAATCATCCGCTGGATATTCTCCTTCTCGTTATAGGTCGGTATGATGACCACCGTGTCTGATTTCATAACAATTATTAGAGTGTGGTGAACAGTGATGAGTGGTGAGTAATGAGTTAAATTTTCAATTCTTTCTCTAATCGAAACGCAAAGTTAGGCATTTTTTTTGAGATTTGGTCGTTTGTGTGAAGTTTTATTACTATTTTTGTCAAAATTTTAGATTATATCTGTCAATGGATCATCATTACTTGAGAACTTTGTGTCTGCTTGCTGTTGCCGCGCTAGCCGTGGCGCAGGGCCAAGCACAACCACCGGTGCACCACTCTCGCATCGGCCAGACCATGACCGCACAGGGCGGTGTACTCACCGTCACCAACGTGGGCAAGAAGCAGAACTTTGACTGGCGCGACAGCGCCACACGCGATGAGGACGTGTTCTCGCCCAAGAGTGTCAATTTCCACCCCGACGGCTCACGATATTACGTCAACTCGCTCGAGGGCTGTGCCACGGTAGTCTACGACCGCGCGAGCAACCGCAAGCTCAAGGTCATCAGTCACCGCCATGCCAGTGGCGAGGGACCACTATGGAACACACCTAGCGGCATCTACCGCTTCACCCACTATCCTAATGGCCAGCAACGCGGTTTCGCCGGCAAGCCGGTTGAAGCCGCATTCTCGCATGGCGGCCGCTACCTGTGGGTACCCTACTACCGCCGCACGTTCGACCTCAACGCCCAGGATCCCAGTGCCATTGCCATCATCGACACCCGCGTCGACTCGATAGTGGCCATGATGGAGACCGGCCCACTACCCAAAATGATTACCTGCAGCCACGACAACAAGCTCATCGCCGTTACCCACTGGGGCAACAATACCGTTGGGCTAATCGACATCACCGGCGACAGCCCCAAGCAGTGGCACCACCTGCCCTATGTGGTGGTCGACCATGAGCTGAAGCTCGACTTCAGCCTCACCCATGAGGTGAACCGCGACGCACACAGCGGCCTGCTGTTGCGCGGCACCGTCTTCACCCCCGACGACCGCTATCTGCTGGTGGGTTGCATGGGCGGCGGAGGCATCGCCGTGATCGACATGCGGCCCGAGCCGCGCTATGTGGGCAAGATTAGCGGCATCAGCAATGCCCGCCACCTCATCATCAAGGGCGGCTATCTCTATGCCAGCGTCAATGCTGCCGGACTGGTGCAGCGTGTGCCGCTCGACTCGGTGATCCACGCCATCGAGCACCGGCAGGGCAATGCCATCGGGCTGCGCGGCTGGCAGACGTGCAAAGTGGGAGGCGGGGCGCGCACCATCGAGGCCTCGCCCAGCGGACGCTATGTGTTTGCCGCCTGCAACTCGGCCAGCGCGCTCTATGTGGTCGACACCGAGCGCATGCAGGCCATCGGCCAAATCACCGTCGACTCCTATCCCGTGGGGCTCGACATCAGTCAGGACGGACGATTCTTGGTCGTCACCTCACAGGCTCGCAGTGGTCACGGCGGCAATGCCGTCAACCTGTATCGCGTTGACTATGCCGACTCGCTCGAGGTTCAGGCCTATCAGGCAAGTCTCGACGCACAGCGCGCCATGCAAAGCGATAGCGTGGCACAACGCGAAGCCCAGCCGGCCGAACAGGTATCAGACTATCACAGCTGGTGGCAGTGGCTATGCGACCATGCCCTGGTGGCCGGCACCGTGGCCGGCATCGTCCTGATTATGCTGCTGGGGTGGCTCGTGCACCGTCGCTAACCTGTTGTTTACGCATCAGAACCGAAGATATGAAAAAGCTAATCACCATTGCAATCCTATGCTTTGTTGCCACTATGGCCTATGCCCAGCAGGCCAGTGACTATGTCCACTTCCTGTATGAGGGCATGCCGTTGCCCGACCGCACCGACTATGGCCGCGACTTCTATGAGCGGAATGTGGCGTTATCGCTGCAGGCGCGGCGCGAGATGCCGTGGGGCAAGCGAGTGCCTGAGCGCGAGTTCCGCCACTTTGTGGTGCCCGTGCGTGTCAACAACGAGCACCTGGATACCAGCCGCGAGGTGTTCTACCACCAGCTCAAGCCCCGCGTCGAGGGATTGAGCATGAGCCAAGCTGCCCTGGAGGTGAATCACTGGTGCCACGAGCATGTGACCTACCGGCCTAGCGATGCACGCACCAGCAGCCCGCTGGCCACCGTGCGCACCGCCTACGGCCGCTGCGGCGAGGAGTCGACACTGCTGGTGGCCGCCCTGCGTGCCGTGGGCATACCGGCAAGGCAGGTCTACACGCCGCGCTGGGCGCACACCGACGACAATCATGCATGGGTCGAGGCCTGGGTCGACGGTGCTTGGCACTTCATGGGCGCATGTGAGCCTGAGCCAGTGCTCGACCTGGGGTGGTTCAACGAGAGCGCCAGCCGCGCCATGCTCATGCACACCAAGGTGTTCGGCCGCCACTACGATGGACCAGAGGAAGTGGTGAGCCAGACCGACTGCTATACCGAAATCAATGTCACTGCCGGCTATGCCCCCACGGCTCGCATCGAGGTCACTGTACTCGATGCCCAGGGTCGACCGGCCAGCGGGGCACTGGTCGAGTTTAAGATTTACAACTACGCCGAGTTCTACACCGTGGCTCAGAAGGCTGTCGATGCCGAGGGCCGCACTTACCTCACCTCGGGCCTGGGCGACCTGCTGGTGTGGGCATCAAAGGATGGACGGATGGCTGTGAAGCCTGTGAGCGTGGGCAAGGACAAGCAAGTGACACTGCGACTGGGCACCGACGCCCTGCCACAAGCCGTGGCCTACGAAATCGCCCCACCCCACGCCAGCGGACGGATGCCCGTGGTGACCGAGGCCCAGCGCCAAGAGAACAACCGTCGCCTGGCCGTGGAAGACAGCATCCGCCACGCCTACGAGGCCACGATGCCTGTCGAGGCTTGGCGCGGCAACCATGCCACCATCAGGCGGTTCCTCGATGAAGCGCCCAACAAGTTGATGGCCCAGAAGCTGCTCAGTGTCATCTCGGACAAAGACCTGCGTGACATTGAGCTGGCAGTGCTCAAGGACAACCAGGTGAGCCACGTCGACACCAGCGACATCTACCTGCACTATGTGCTAAACCCACGCGCCGAGAACGAATGGCTCACACCCTACAAGGCGCAGCTGAGAGCGCAGTTCAAGGGCCTCAAGCAGCCTGCCGACCTGGTTGAGTGGTGCAAGCAAAATATAGCCATCGAGAGCGAATGGCGGTCAACCGACGGCCACTTGCATAGCCCCAACCCGCAAGGGCTGCGCATGGAGCCAATGAGCGTGCTACGCGAGAAGAAGACCGACGAGCTGGGGCGCAAAATCTTCTTTGTGGCAGCTGCGCGCAGCCTGGGATGGCCGGCGCGCATCAACGAGGTGGACGGCCGTCTGCAGTACTACCGCCAGGGCCAGTGGCACGACGTGACCTTCGGCCGCGAGCAAGCGGCCCAGGCCAGCGCACCCACGCGCCGCGTCGAGCTGACCTATAACAACCCGTCGGCCTGGGTCGATGACCCGAAATACTACATCCACTTCACGCTGAGCCGCATCGTGGATGGCCGGGCCGGGCTGCTCACCTATCCCGAGGAGGCTACATGGGCCAGCGACTTCGAGCAGGGTGTGCAACTCGAGCCGGGCGAGTATCTGCTCACCACCGGCACACGCATGGCCAGCGGCAAAGTGCTGGCGCACCTGAGCCGTTTCACTGTCGGCGACGAAGACCTGTCGCTCGACCTGCGGCTGCTCAGCGACCAGCAGGACTTACAAGTCATAGGCAGTGTCAACGCCGAGAACATCTACCACGACCTGGCCACAGACACCGACCGGAGCCTGCTCTCGACCACGGGCCGAGGATACTATGTGCTGGCCATCGTGGCGCCCAACCACGAGCCCACCAATCACACCCTGCGCGACATCAGCGCCTACAAGGCCCAGTTTGAGCAATGGGGACGCAAGATGGTGCTGCTGTTTGAAAGCGACAATGCCGCCCGGCGGTTCAACTACGGCGAATTCGACCGCCTGCCCTCGACAGTGGTGTGGGGTGTGGACCGCGACGGCAAGATTCTGAACGAGATACGCGAGCAGATGAAACTCACGAGCGATGCACTGCCCGTGTTTGTAGTGTGCGACTCGTTTAACCGCGTGGTACACATCCAGCAGGGCTACACCATCGGTCTGGGCGAACAGCTGCTCAAGGTCATCAAGAAACTGTGAACCTAGTCACAATTGTTTATCACGAGCTTGAGAATCTTATAGAATAGCTAGAATATCAAACATAAAATGGATATGAGACGACTGGCCTCATTAATGATGGTGGGTGCAATGACTGTGATGACGCTGGCTGCACAGCACAAGACGCTACGACAGTGGGGATTCCCGACGGGAATCTTCGACACCGGCCCACACAACGCCATCACCGACGTGACCGGCGTGACCGTGGGTCATGTGACTTGCATCGAGGGCGATAGCATACGCACCGGCGTGACGGCTATCGTGCCGCATCAAGGCAACATTTTCCGCAACAAGGTGCCAGCAGCCATCTGCGTGGGCAACGGGTTCGGCAAGCTGGCAGGCGCAACGCAGGTGCGCGAGCTGGGCAACATCGAGACCCCTATCGTGCTGACCAACACACTGAGTGTGGCGGCTGGTATCGAGGGCCTGGTACGATACACGCTCGCCCAACCAGGCAACGAGAATGTACGCTCGGTCAACGCTGTGGTGGGCGAAACCAACGACGGTGGTCTGAACAAGATTCAGCAGATGTACGTCACACCTCAGATGGTCATTGAGGCCATCAACCGCGCACATGGCGGCCCCGTCGAGCAGGGCTGCGTGGGTGCCGGGACAGGCACCGTGTGCTTTGGCTTCAAGGGCGGCATCGGCACATCGTCGCGACAGCTGCCGCAGTCGCTGGGCGGCTACACTATCGGTGTGCTGGCACAGACCAACTATGGCGGCATCCTCGAGATTGACGGTGTGCAAGTGGGCCAGAAACTAGGCAAGTTCGCCTATTCCGATCATGTCGACCGCAGCCAAGATGCCGACGGGTCGTGCATGATGGTGGTCGCCACCGATGCGCCACTCGACGCACGCAACTTGGAGCGCCTGGCACGCCGAGCCATGATGGGGCTGGCCAAGACGGGCGGCATTGCCTCGAACGGCAGCGGCGACTACGTCATCGCCCTGTCAGTGGCACCGCAGAACCTGATTCCTGCCGATGCCCGGCAGCTCACTACCACCGTGCTGGCCAACGATGAGATGTCGCCCCTGTTTGCCGCCACCATCGAGGCCACCGCCGAGGCCCTGTGGAACTCGCTGTTCATGGCCCACACCACGACCGGCTACCGCGGCAAGCGCGTCGAGGCTCTGCCCGTCCAGCAAGTGCTGGAGATGCTGCGCCACCGCTGAGAGCATGCGGCAACAGCCCGGCAAGCCATTTCCGCCACAATTGAATTTGGCAACCACTTGATTGCCTTGGTTAGGGGATAATAATCACAAAATTCCGCACCTTTCGGGGTGCGGAATCACAAAAATCCAATTCCTATAAGTTGTCTATCGGTTGGGCTTGCTGATGCGGCGAGCTTGACTGATAGCACCCGTGGGACACACCAGCCGGCACAAGTGGCAGCCCACGCACTTGCGACCGATGATGCGCGGCACGCGCGCCTCGGCATCGAAGTCGATCGCCTGATGCCCACCATCGCTGCACGATGTGTAGCACCGCCCGCAACCGATGCACTTAGCTTGGTCAATGACCGGATAGACCATCGTGTCGCGGTCCAGCTCACTCGCCGTCACAAACCGTGGCAGCTCCTCGCCCACCAGCTGGGCAAGCTGCGTGATGCCGCGCGAAGCCATATAATGCCGCAGGCCCAGCACCAGGTCATCGATGATGCGGTAGCCATACTGCATCACTGCCGTGCACACCTGCACATTGTTGCAGCCCAGACTGATGAAGTCGAGAGCGTCGCGCCAAGTCTCGATGCCGCCAATGCCGCTCAGCTGT
>JAFUVK010000164.1 GCA_017477555.1 Muribaculaceae bacterium | reverse complement strand
TTCTCCATCACACTGCCAATGGCGGTGAACACGTTGTCGGAGTAGTCGTAGGTCACATCCAGCTCCTTCTCGGTGACATAGAAGATGCTGTTCACATCGTCCTCGTGTGGCTCAATGAACTTGCCCAGCTCTTGCGGAGTCTCCTCCTCTTGGGGCTTGTCGGCCCGGGTCGAGTACATGCGCGCGATGTACTTCACCTCCTTTTTGCCGGTCTTCGTGATGGAGGTTTCTGTGCCGTCCTCATTCTGTGTCACTACGATGACTTCGGGGATGGCACTCGACAGATAGTTGTCAATCACACGCACTGTCGCGGTGTTCGACTTCCAGTAATCCTTGATGCCGCTGTACGAGGCCACCTCGCTCATGTAGTCCCAGCCGTCGGCGTTCTGCTCGTTCTTGCTCTCAAGCGTGTTGAGCAGCACCTCGGTGCCGTCGTCCATCACACGCCAGATGCGGTAGTAGTACACATTCTTGATGTTGTCGTCGGCTGTCAGGTCGGGCTCAAGCGACAGGATGGCGGCAAAGCCCATCACCGGTCCGTCGGGGGTGTTCCACTGCTGTTTGGAGATAATCGGCTTCTCCTCAAGCCGGAATTCCAGCTGGGGCACACCCACCCTGGCGGTGTTGGTGCCATAGGTGTTGACGGTGTGGTTGCCCTCCCAGTCGCGTGTGCCGGCGAAAATCTCAGTCACATATTCCGGATAGTCAGACGGGCAGTAGCGCGAGTCATCGTAGAAGCGCATCTTCGTGTTCTGCGACTCCAGGTAGTCAAACGACCGCGGGTCCACGTTCAGCGTGCCGGTCTCGTGGTTGATGCCCACCAGCACCAGCTTGTTGTCGTTGGTGACCTCGGCCTTGCCGATGCGGGCATGATAGTCCTTCATGTCGGGGTCTTCATTGTTGATGCGGTGCACATCATAGCGCTCGATGACGCGCTCCTTGTCGTCGGCGATGGTGAAGTCAATGCCCACCTGGTGGCGCTCAATGAGCCGGTGGTCGACATCGGCGTCGACTTGCTCTTGGGTGAACCCGGCAAAGTGGGCTTCGCACGAGCTCTTAAACACCGGCACGGTGTAGCGGTTGCTCACTTCGCTATTGTTGTCCTTAAACTTCATGACATAGATGTAGCCGGCAGGGTGGGCATTTTCCTTGGTGCTGGCATAGAAGCGATCTTCTGTCTTGATGCTCTCGCCCACCTTGATGGTGCCACTTTGTGTCATTGCGTCGCTGGTCTCATCGTCAAACAGAATGTCCAGGTTCTGATTCATATAGCTCACCGTATAATCGTACTGGCTTGCGTGATTATTGCCGGTAAACGTGATGTTGGCAATCTCGGTGTCGCTGGTCTCGGTGCCGTTTTCACCGAGGGCGATGCGGTGCAGCGAGTAGTGCTGGGTGTTGTTGCCATGAGCCACGTGGATGTCGTTGCTGTTGAGGATCACCTCGGGGCGGTTGCGGTACACGTTCAGCTCCTTGTTATCATCGTCCAGGGCAAAGCGGCTGCGGTAGTCCGACGCATTGACGATAAACTCGGTGCGTCCAGGGATGATCACCGTGGCCGTGTTGGAGTTCACCAGGATGTTGGAGATGGTGGTGTTGTTGTCGCCATCGATGTCAATGGGGTTGGCCGTGATCATGTAGGTGAATGTCTGGGCCTGTTCTCTCACGGGCCAGGGGTACTTGAACGTGCGGTCGCGGGTGGTCTCGCCCATGCCGGCCTGTGCGGCGGCTTCAACCTCTTTGAGCAGCTGCCAGCTGCCGTCGGGCTTGAGGATGTAGACGTAGTATTGCTCGGCGACGTCGGTGTAAAGCTTCGCGGCGTCGAACCAGGTCTTCCAGTCAAGCTTGATGTCGTAATACCCGTAAGGGCTGCTCGCGTCGGACTCTTTCTCGCTGGGTGTGGCCTCGGCGGTGAGGAACGCCTTGTAGAGCAGCATGCCGGGCTTGAAGCGGTTTTGGTAGCGGTCTTTATCGGCATCGGTCATGTCCGGCGCGAAGTTGGTCGGATCCTGATATAGGAACTCGGGATAGTGGCTGTCATACCACCCGGACCATCCATCGGTATTGAGGGTGTTGTTGACGGGGTCGTACTCCACGCCGCGGAAGCGCTTGTCGGGCATAAATAGGGTGAGCTTCGACAGTGTCGAGGCCTCGCCGTCATCAAGCTCCACATAGTGGGGGGTGCCGCCTTGCTGGAACACGCTGTAGCAGTCATGCTGCACGCGCTCGACCTGACCGTTGTTCAGATTCTCGGCCTGAAGCTGCGTTTCGCGAGGCGAGACAATCTCAAAGGCCACGCCGAACGGCGCGCGGCGCGCGTCTTGGCGGCGCGTGCGGCCCTTCGACAGGAAGAAGAAGCGGTCGGTGGTCACCTCGTCGGCCAGGAAGATGTAGCCGGGATTCACTTCATCGCTCACGTGGATCCACTGCGTCATCAGCTGCACCGACTTGATGGCTTTCTCAATATAGGGCAACGTGTAGTCGCCGCGCTCCAGGGCCACAGTGTGGTCCGACTGCTTCCAGGTGTCCTTTACCTCGACCAGCAGCACGGTCATGCCGTCCACGGGGTTGGGCACCGGCTCGGTGCGCTCGCCTATCCAGTCGATATAGGCCCATTTGCGCGAGGTGAAGAGGTCGGTGTTCTTCTTAGTGGCGTGATACAGGTTTGCTTCCTGTTTCTGCCCTTCCGACTCCCACTCAAATCCGTTGAGCTTGAAATACTTGTCGAGATTACTTAAGATTGTATATTCTGGGACATCATATGACCCTCTGCCTTGTCTGGGGCTACCGTTCTCTAAAGGACCGATGTTATAATAATAAATCCAATGCGCGTGGTCATCGTAGTTGATGTTGCGCTCATATATTTGATATTTGCAATAGGTGCCGTCGGCCAGATACTCGTTGTGTTTGGTCTGACCGGGAATCTCGGGGTCGGTGTACACGGCGTTCAGCAGCGCCATAATCTGCCGCGGGTCGGTGGCTTTGTCGGTCAGAAGGGATGTGTGGGGCTGCCCGGCTTCGTCAACCCACTGGTAGGTTTTCCCCACCCAGGGCGTTGCCGACTGTGTCGTGGTCTGAGCCTGAGCGGGCATACATGGCACAAGAGCTGCAATAAGCAGCGCCAGGCTCAAGTGTTTAATACGTTTCATGTCGTTAAGACTAATGTAAATAAAGTAATAGCTCTTATGCTCCTCCAAGAGCAGAAAACAAACCATGAGCGTGGAGTACTGTCAATTGCGTCCGCGACAGGTCACCGCCTCGGGCGTGTGCCTAATCGGGGATTAAGCTGAACGCTCATTTCTTGCAGCAAGCATTGCTTGCCATTAATTTCAAGCTACAAATTTACTACATATTTGTGACATACAACCAATTTCCGTGGCTGCACCTATGGATTTTTATAGTTTTTAAACATCTTTTTGCACTCAAGGAGTTCAGTAGTGCGATGGGTAGCGGCAGTCCCTCTCCCCTGGCAGGGGAGGGGAGCTGCGGCCGATCACGCGGCTCGCCGCGTCCCTACCAGCCACCCGTTGCCCCAATGCATGTAGGGACGGCATCCCTGTGCCGTCCGCCACGACCAATTGTAATTTCGTTTCAGCCCGGCTGCGGACATCTCCCCGGCACCCCTGTGCCGTCCGCCGCGAGCGATGGTAATTTCGTTTCAGCCCGGC
>JAFUVK010000163.1 GCA_017477555.1 Muribaculaceae bacterium | reverse complement strand
TAGGCGTGTCATGCAAGGCGAAGCTAGCCATTTTGACTACTGGCTGAATTATATTGATGCCGGTTATGTCTATCAATACGACCAGAACACTGGATTTCAAGCTACCTACTCGTTACAGGCGCAACCTCGCAATCGTCGATATCCGGGCTTGACCAGAGAGTGGGTCAATGGGCAAGAACACTCGGTTTTCAATCAGACAAGTAAGGCTGTCGACCGCATATTGTCGCATTCGATGGACTTGTATTTTGGAAAGAAGTTCAGCAACAAGAATTCTTTGGAAGCGCAGTTGGTGGGAAAGTATTCAAGCCTGCGAAATGAAGGCACGCTCACCTACGATATGCATCAAGGTGAGCCACAAGTCTATCATAGTGGAGTTGATAATAGCCACTACTCAGTAATCGGCGAGGTGACATTTACACACAACTTTGGTATTCCGAAGCTTTCTGTAGGCATGCAGGACAATTGGACCAGAGCAACGAATGATTATGTTTCGGGCACAAGGACATGGTTGAAATCAAACAACAATTATACATACGCCGAACTGAAGGGCCGTTGGCAAGATAGATACACTTGGTCTTTAGGGACGGGTATAAAATTGTTTAGTGTCGACAATGGGGCTAGCAGTAATACTTATGTCAACAATCACTCGGTTGTTAGGTTTGGAGGGCAGCCTTTCAAGGGCTTCACCTTCGATGCCTATGCCAGTTTCACGCCATCGTTGCCCTCGCTTGGCGCAATGGACAGTGTCACGCAATTTGTTGACAATATCTATGCCGTGGCAGGCAATCCCTCGCTCAAGCCTTCTCAGAAGTATTATGCCAGACTATGGTTGCGGTATGTTTATCGTAAGTTGATGGTTTACGGCCTTGTAGATGTTGATTATCGCCGCAATCCCATCTATAAATATGTGAGATATGATGATGCAAGACAGCTTTTTGTGGGGCAGAGCATCAACGGGAAGTACCACTTCAGAAACGAATGTCATTTGAGATTGTCTCTCAACAATCTTTGGGATTGTTTGACCCTCCAGGCTGCGACCTATTTTGAGCCTTATGTCACTGATGCCGGCTCGATGTTCCATTGTAATATGAGCGCTTGGGGCTACCGCTTGGAAGCCACACTCAGCTTGGGCAAGTTCATGGTATATACGGGTTACACTGGCAGAGAGAAGTCTCTATGGGGTGAATCTGTTAAAGTGACTGGCAGCAAATGGATAGCTGTGTTGCAGTTTAAACTTAATAAGAACTTAAGTTTCATGGCTCAAGGCTTATGGCTTGCAGGACGGGGTGACTATTACGAGAACAACAGTTTGTCTACTGTAAATCCTCGATTACGCTCTCAAGTCATACGCGACGATGCCAACGCCATTCGCTTGGGAGTGACCTGTAATTTGGATTTTGGGCGAAAGTTCAAGCAGAGCGACCGAAGCCTCCGCAACCAGGACAACTCATCATCGGTTACCACTGTCAACTGATGTGGTGGATTGGGGACGGTTCTCTTTCTGCCAACTGTTAAAGGAAGTGTTAAAAGTGGCGCTTCGGGGACGGTTCTCTTTCCGCCAACTGTTAAAGGAAATGTTAAAAGTGGCGGAAAGAGAACCGTCCCCATTGCGCCACTTCATGGAATGTTATACCTTTGTACTGATTAATGCACAAAACGAATTGATATGCCAAGACGAGCAAGAAAACGCAGTAACATAGGATTGTATCATGTGATGTTGCGGGGTATCAACCGCAATGATATCTTCCATGACGATATGGACTATAACAAGATGCTTAAGATATTGAGGTTGGTGTCTAGCCCCACTGAGAGCAAAGATAAGGTCTTGCCCGAGGGATGCGCCATCCACGCCTATTGCTTGATGACTAACCATGTGCATCTTCTCATCCAGGAGCGCAACGAGAGCATTGAGCGCACAATGAAGCGCATTGGTGTTGCCTATGTCAGCTATTACAACAAGAAATACGATCGGCTGGGCCCGTTGTTCCAAGGCCGTTTCCGCAGCGAGCCAGTCGATGATGCAGGCTACTTCATCAAGCTCATGGCTTATATTCACCTCAATCCTGTCAAAGCGTGCATAGCGGCTACGCCCGATGCCTATCGCTGGAGCAGTTGGGGCGAATATATGTCCGATACATTCGACCGCACGCAGTCTCTTTGCGACTTTTCTTTCCCGTTTAGTGGCTTGACTTACGAGCAAATGCGCAAGGCTATGTTGCACAACAATGAGCTCAAGTCGTTTGTCCCCTTTGGTGATGACATCCGTCAGATGGACGATGCCGAGGCTGTTCGGCTGGCCACCGATGCTATGCCCCAGGGCGTTGGCATCAAAAATGTGCCTATGTTGCCTCGCGAACAGCGTGAGGCCGTGGTGCGCAACTTGCGCAGTCTGGGACTTGCCCCCAATCAAATCAGCCGTCTAACGGGTGTCAGCGAAACTTCGGTCCGGCGCTATGTTAAGTGAGCCATCCATACTGAAATTGGTGCCTGGGGGACGGTTCTTTTTCCGCCAAGTGTTAAGGGAATTGTTAAAAGTGGCGGAAAAAGGACCGTCCCCATCGCGCCACTTCTGTCTGGCGTGTTTGGTCTGTGCATGGCTGGGAGTATGTGCAGTGGTGACCCCCGAGCAGGTGCTTTATGACCGCTACTTCGATGCCGCAACATTTGCGCTCGAGGCTCAGTCGAGTGGCGACTCGGTGGCCTACTGGCTGGTGCTGACTTATGACGAGGGGCACATTCAGGTGCCTATGGGAAGTGAGTTGCTGGTGCGTCTGCGCGACCGCTCTACCATCACGCTGAGTACTGACCGCGAAGTGGGCCGTGGCGACTTGTTGCTGCGTCGCTGGCGCGATGTCACCAACTACTACGTGCGTTGCTACTATCCTGTGACACGGGCGCAGTTGGGCCGTATGCTCGACAAAGATGTGTATCGTCTTGAGATTTCTACCGCTCGTGGCCCCATTGTTCGTCCTATCCGTCACTTTAAAGCGAAATTGTCACAAGCTTTCTCTCATGTCGAAAAACACATCATCCAGTAATTATTTTTCTATTCTGGATTTTTAATTCTTAATTAATTTGTAACTTTGCGGCCTGATTCAATGAGTTTGGGGGTGCCGTGCCAATGTGTGCGGCTGAGATCATACCCATGGAATCTGATCCGGGTCATACCGGCGTAGAGAACTAAACTTATTAATTTTTAAGATGAAAAGGACATTTTTAACTTTCGCCGCACTGTGTGGCATCGCGTCGGTTGGCTCGGCCCAGACCACCCAACCCGACACATTGAAATTGGAGCAGGTCGAGGTGCTTTCCACCCGTGCTCAGAGCAACACCCCTGTTGCATACACCAACGTCAGCAAGAAGCAAATCGAAGCCGTGAACCACGGCCTTGATATGCCATTCCTGCTATCGACCACGCCTGCTGTAATCACCACTAGTGACGCCGGTGCCGGAGTGGGCTACACGAGCATCCGTGTTCGTGGAACTGATGCCACACGCATCAACATCACTAGCAACGACATCCCCATGAATGATGCCGAGAGTCACTCAATCTTCTGGGTCAATACCCCCGACCTGGCCTCGTCGCTGGCCGACATCCAGGTGCAGCGTGGTGTGGGCACGTCGACCAATGGTGCAGGAGCCTTCGGGGCTAGTATCAACATGCGCACACAGCGTTTCTCCAGCATTCCTTTCGCCGAGGTCTCAGGCTCGTTTGGCTCGTTCAACACCCACAAGGAAACTATCAAGTTGGGCAGCGGTCTGTTGGGCCAGCATTGGGCCATCGAGGCACGTTTGAGCAATATCGGCAGCGATGGCTACCGCGACCGCGCCTCGTCGTCGCTCAAGAGCTACTTTGCACAAGTGGGCTACTTCAACCGCAACGCCAGTGTGCGTTTTATCACCTTTGGCGGCAAGGAAGACACCTACCATGCCTGGGATGGCATCAGCCGCAGCATGCTTGAGACCGACCGTACCTACAACCCCAACGGTGAAATCAAGCGAGATGGCAAGGTCGTTGGCTTCTACAAGGATCAGAAAGACATCTACAAGCAGTATAACTACCAACTGTTGTGGGAGCAGCGCATCACTCCACTGTGGACCTGGAATCTGGGACTGCATTATACCGATGGCTACGGCTACTATCAAGAGTACAAGAATGACCGTACGTTGCGCGAGTATGGCTTGGAGCCGTATGAAGTGATTTCGTTCGATGACGAGCACGAGCAGTACGTGGTCAGTACGGTAAAAAAATCGAGTCTGGTTCGCCGCAAGGTGCTCGACAGCGGATTCGGTGGGGGCGTGTTCTCGTTGCGCTATGGCGGTGAGCGGCTCCATGCCACAGTGGGTGGCGGCTTCAACCGCTATGTCAACGACCATTATGGCAATGTAATCTGGGTGGAGAATTATAGCGGCGCACTCGACCCCAACCATGAGTACTACCGCAACCGTGCCGAGAAGAATGACTTTAACATCTATGCTAAGGGTAACTACAACATTTGGCGCGGATTGAGCGCATATGTCGACTTGCAATATCGTCATATCGGATATCTGATGAATGGAGTGAACGACAAGTGGGACTGGACCGCGACACCCGAGCATATGCAGACACTCGATGTCAACGAAAAGTTTGACTTCTTTAATCCCAAGGCCGGCTTGAACTGGCAGTTCAACGACAATCACCGGGCATACGCATCGTTTGGAGTGGCACACAAAGAACCCACGCGTAACAACTACAACGATGGCCCGCTCACTGTTCATCCCAAGGCCGAGCGACTCCTTGACTGGGAGCTGGGCTACAGCTACCGTCACAGCCGCTGGACCGCTGGTGTCAATCTTTATTATATGAAGTATAAAGACCAGCTGGTGCTCAACGGTAAGCTCAACGAGATAGGCGAGCTGATGGCCGAGAACGTGCCCGACAGCTACCGCATGGGCATTGAGCTGACCGCAGGAGTCAAGATCACCGACTGGTTGCGGTGGGACATCAACGGGGCGCTGAGCCGCAACCGCATTCGTAACTATGTGGGCTATGTGAGCGACTATGACGAGAATTGGGAGGATATGTGGAGCCAGAGTGCCATAGAGAAAGGCAATACTACCATTGCTTTCTCCCCTTCATTCGTCGGCAACAGCATCATTGCGTTCAACTATCGTGGGTTCGCAGCCCAGTTTATATCGCAGTTTGTTAGCCGTCAGTATCTTGACAACTTCGAGAACAAGGAAGACTCGCTCGACCCTTACTTTGTGAGTAATCTGGAAGCTTCTTACACTTTCAAGCTCCCGCACATCAAGTCGATTACTGCCGGTGTGAGCATTTACAACTTGTTTGGCGCACGATATGAGACCAATGGTTACTCACAGACTGCAGCCTATCACAAGGATGGACAGATGACACTGGTCAGCTCGCCGATGTTCTATCCCATGGCCGGGACCAACCTGCTGGTGCACCTCACATTCAGGTTCTGATGGTCTGGACACTGCTGATTGACATTGCTGGCACGATTATCGGGCTTGTCTACTTGTGGCTCGAGTATCGTGCCAGCATCTGGTTGTGGCTCTTCAGTGTCATCATGCCCATCGTCAACGCTTGGCTTTATTTTAGCAGGGGGCTGTATGCCGACTTCGGCATGGAGACGTACTATGTCTTGGCGGCCATTTATGGCTATGTGGTGTGGCGCAGCAAGGGCAAGAAAGCCGTACAGGAGTCTGATGCCTCTTTAGGCATCCGACACATTACTTGGAGTATCATGTTAGGCGTCTTAGGCGCGATAGCCATCTTTTGGGCACTGATTTATTGGTTCTTGTCAAGTTTCACCGACAGTACGGTGCCCATTCTGGACAGTTTCACCACGGCGGTGAGCATCGTGGCCATGTGGGCGTTGGCACAGAAGTATGTCGAGCAGTGGCTCTTGTGGTTTGCTGTCGACCTGGTATGTACTGGCCTTTACGTCTACAAGGGCATTCCCTTCCACGGCGCACTCTACGGTTTTTACACCATCATGGCCATTGCGGGTTACCGCAAGTGGTGCCGCATGGCACAGCAGCCAGCGTGACACGCTCGGTACGAACAGTCATCCCCCAAACTGAGCTCAGTTTGGGGGATGCTTGATTGTGAGGGCCGACCTATTTGACGACGTTCAGCTGCAGCGTCTGCTTGAGGCCGCTCTTGCGGTCACGCACGGTCAGTGTGGCGTTGCCGGCCTTGTTGCTGGCTTGCACGACCACCACCAGCTGGCCGTGGAACAGCTTCATCGTGGGCTGGGTGAACGGCTCGAGCGATGTCGCGTCGCCGTTGCATGCGGCCTTGTAAGTTGCGGCTCCCTTGACCGAAAATTCCAGTTGGTTGGCCGCATCGGGACAGAGTGTGCCGTTCTTGTCCACCAGGCTCACTGTGACAAACGACAGGTCGTTGCCGTCGGCCTTGATGGTCGGACGGTCGGCTTCCAGGACGAGCTTTGAGGGCTTACCGGCGGTGCGGACAATTTCCTCACCGGCCTTATTGCCATTTTGGTCATAAACTACCACACGCAACTCGCCCGGCTCATACTTGACCTCGCGCCAGCGCAGGCGGTAGCGGTCCAGGCGGCTGTTCTTGTCCTTGCTGATGCGCCCCTGACTCTTGCCGTTGACAAATAGCTCGGCGCTGGGGTAGTCGGTGTAGCAGTACACGGGTGTCACCTTGCCCTCGCGGCCCGGCCACGTCCAGTGCGGCAACAGGTGGATGGTGTGCTCGCTCGTGTTCCAGTGGCTGCGATACAGCCAGTAGCGGTCCTTGGGCAGGCCGGCGAGGTCAAGGATGCCGAAGTAACTACTGCGGCTGGGCCAATACTGGTCGTAAGGTGTGGGCTCGCCCAAGTAATCAAATCCTGTCCACACAAATTCGCCGATGGTCCACGGCATGTCGTCCTGCATGTGCCAGTCGTCATCGGGCAGATTGCTCCACCAGCAGCACTCGGTGTCGTAGCCCGAGCACTGTCCGTCGGGCCACGTCTTGTTCTCGCCACACTCGTCGGGGAAGTAGTAATGCCCGCGTGTGCTCACCGTCGAGGCCGTCTCGCTGCCCAGCAAGAAGCCTTGAGGCAACTTAGGGAAGGTCTCCTCATATCGCTTGATGCGGTAATTGTAGCCAGGCACATCGGCCACTTGGGCAAACCCGCTGGCCAGGTCGGCATCGGGCTGGTCCATGCCACAGGTTACAGGGCGCGTGGGGTCCAGTTCGTGACACAAGGCAATCAGTTTCTTGTATCGCTCGGCCCCCTCGGGCTTCCATTGCTCGGGTATCTCGTTGCCCACGCTCCACATTACGATGCTGGGGTGGTTGCGGTGGTTCTCAATCAGGTTGGTGATGTCACGCTGCCACCACTCGTTCCACAGGCGGTTATATCCGTTCTTGACCTTGGCATCGCTCCATGCGTCGAAACTCTCGGCCATCACCATCATGCCCATCGAGTCGCACACCTCCATCTGCCAGGTCGAGGGCATGTTGTGGCTGGTGCGGATGGCATCGGCACCCATCTCTTTGAGCAAGCGTATCTGGCGGATGAGAGCGGCCTTGTTGACGGCTGCGCCCAGCGGACCCAGGTCGTGGTGCAGGCACACGCCCTTGAATTTGCGCGACTTGCCGTTCAGTTGGAAGCCGCCCTCCTTGCTCACTTTCACCGTGCGGATGCCAAACTTGGAGTGCTGTATATCAATTGGTATGTTTTGGTCGTTGATGTACAGGGTGGTTTTGATCTGGTACAACGTGGGACTCTCGGGAGACCAGGCATTGGGGTGGGGGACATGGAGACGGGTGTGGAACTGTCCCATGCCATCGGCCGATGTCTGAGTCGTGGCCACTGTCTGGCCCTTGTCGTTTTGAACAGTGATATCGAGCCGATAATCCTTATTTTCTTGACGTTTCTCAATCTGGTGACGGATATCAATCACAGCCTCATCAGCATTGAGACTGACTGTGTTCACGGCCAGTCCCCAATATTTGAGGCGGGGATGAGTTGATGAATAGACCAGTGTGACCGGGCGGTAGATACCGGCACCGGGATACCAGCGGTTGCTCTCTTCAAGATTCTCAAGGTCGACACGCAACTCGTTTTCACCGTCTTTGATAAAAGGTGTGATATCGAGTGTGAAGGCATTATAGCCGTATGCCCAATGACCTGCCAGCTGGCCGTTGACATAGACGTGTGGATTGGCCATGGCACCATCAAACACTAACTCGACGTAGCGCATGTTGCTCGGTAATGTGAAGGTGCGGCGGTAACTACCCTTGCCGATCCACGGCAGGGCACCCGACCGGCCCGAGTGCTCGGTGGCACGCTCCTCGCCGTTCTCCTTGATGGCGGTCACCTGCAGGTCCCATTTCTTGTCAAACGGGCCGCTGATGGCCCAGTCGTGGGGAATGTTGACGCTTTGCCAGTTAGTGCCGTCACGAGAGAACTCCCATCCGCTATTCAAAGGAGTCTCGACATGCACAGCGTGAAACATTTGTTTTATCATGTCCTGTGACTGCAATGCCAGGCATAAGCAAGATAGCATGCTCAATAATACAATTTTCTTCATTTCTGTTAAGTGGTAAAATTTTGGGCAAAGTTACATCAAAATACTTAATTGTCCAAACTCTTGTAGGTGAAATGGCTGAATGTGACACTATTCTGACCGGCGGCAAGCAGACCAATGCGCAATGAC
>JAFUVK010000162.1 GCA_017477555.1 Muribaculaceae bacterium | reverse complement strand
TCATTTGCTGAGTCGCGACAAAATTGGACCCAAGGTCAAATTTTTAATTTAAGTTTTTAGATAAAATGCTCTCGCTCCGCAAGAGTACCTTCGGCGCAGCCAAAGGTAACAAATCCTCACGATATGACCAAATGTCCCTCGTTTCCCGAATCCATCTTGCGGCGAAATTGCAAACCGTAAACCGCATGCGACAGAACGCAAGCAGTCACGCAGAGTAGCCCATTCCCCAAGAAAAGTGTGATTTTTCTCCAACATTCCCAAAGAAAAGTGTGGTTTTCTTCCAACATTCCCCAAGAAAAGTGTGATTTTCTTCCAACATTCCCCAAGAGATATACTGCGACATGCGATGAAGGAACCGGAGGCCACCGACTAGAGTAGCTCGTAGCGGATGCCGGCAACCTGGCCGCAGACGTAGGCCGACGGCGCGCGCCCCGGCTGGCACAGGTTGTCGAGGTAGAGCGGCTCGCCATCGATGAGCAGGCCGCACTCAAAGGTGTCGCCCGGCTGCAACCGCGTGGCCTGCGACTGCTCGACCTCAAACCGCAGCCCGCCCAGATAGCGCACCACGCACACACGGTCGGGCGCCCATGCCAGCCGCAGGCGGTCGCCCACAATCAGGTCGGCTTGCACATTGACACGGTCGGTGAGGATGCGGTCGCTCGGCGCGCGCCCTTCGGGCCGCTGCACCTTGAAGTCCTCCCAGCTGCCGTAGCCCACAAAGCGCGCCAGCGCGGTCAACGTATAGTCGGTGGGATTGAAGCGATTGGACACATAGCCCCAAATCCGCTTGAGAGTCGACGTGCTGATTGAGGCATTGACCCGATCAGACAATTTACGGCTCAAGTCCTCAAAGTCGCGAGGGGTCGACATCTTGTGCCCCACCGAGCGCTCTACCGCCTCAAGCAGGCGTTTCAGTTCATCATCCATAGTCACTCATATCAAACACTGCCTGAAAGCAGCGACGCGGCACGCCACGTATACATCAGGCACAATAATTTTCAATACTCAACTCCAAGCTTCCGAAACATCGGCACGAGCCAGGCATTCTGATAATGGTCCTCAAGCTGCTTGTGGATGCTAGACATTTCCTGTCCGTCAAATCCCTGCAGTCCGGCCATAAACTGCTCTATGGCTCGACGCCCGGAAAGCATCTCTTCATTGTACGACGGCCTCACTTTACTGGGACGCGACAGGGTGTCGAGATGCTCCATCAAGTGTGTGGCACGCATGGCCTGGTCGATGGCACGTTTGCCCCGTTCGACGGTGGCAACCACCTGGAGCTGACGCTGCGCCACCCGGTCCTGCTCTTGTCGCAGCGCCTGATTGACCGACTTGACTTGTTCGACCGTGGCTTTCTGTTGCACCACTTGCGAGTCCATCTGTGCTATCACCTGCTGCAACGAGTCGGTGTTGGCAGTGATCTGCCTCACAACGACCGACTCCGTCTTCCTGACGGTCAGAGCCGTGATGCCCACCGCCACACCAGCCACTGCAGCCAGCACCGCAATGCGACCCAGCCAACGCTTTAGCCGCGACAACTTGTTGATGCTCTGCTGCAACTGCTCAATGCTCTGCACACGCTGCTCGATGGGCCGCAGGCAACGACCGGCCAACATATTTATGCCCGGCCCCAGACGCAACTGCCGCATGATGATGCCCAGGCTGTAGATGTCGTTGCGCACGTCGGCATAGTTGCTCGAGAGTTGCTCCGGGCTCGTGTAGCCCAGGGTGCCGGCAGGCTGCTTGAGCGTGGCATGCGCATCGGTGTCGGCCAGCCCAAAGTCTATCACCTTGACCCATCCACCGTTGTCAGATATCATGATGTTCTGCGGCTTGAGGTCGCGATGCGCCACACCACGGCTGTGGATGTGCGCCACGCCGTCGAGCAACTGGTCGAGCGCGCGCCGACGCTCGTTGCGGCTCGGACTCAAATCGAGCCACCAGTCCAGCGTGTGCCCCTCTATCCACTCCATGACGATGCACAGCCCCAGCGGCTCAACCTCACTCATGCCGATGCCTTGCACCACATTGGGGTGATTCATCAGCATCATGATGTTGAACTCCTTGAGCAGCATCTGGCGGTACATTTGCTGGCCGGCCACCTCGGGGCGCAACGCCTTGAGCAGGTGCCACCGCCCATAGCTGATGCCGCGTGCAATGACCGTCACGTCGGTCTGGGCCAGCACCTCGACCTGCGTGAACTGCCCCGTCACCTGCGCCACCGGCTCCACCTCCAGGTAGCCCGAGTCGCCCTGCTTATGTGTTCCTTGTTGCATTTCGGCGACAAAGTTAATGCTTTTTTTGGCTTCTGACAAAGAACCACTAATACTTATGTCCTTATGCCCAAGAAATGGAAAAATTCCATTCTTTCGGCAAATGAACCAAAATAAACCGCATATAGTTGTGCCAAAAACCGTAACTTTGCAGCGTCTTTTTATTTGAAGACCTGAGAGAACTCGCCTACATCTGCCTGCATCGTGCGGGCAGAGGGGAGAGGGTCGGTGTCCGGCAAGTTGGCCACGACGGGCCACAGCCGGCACCGATTTTTTATACTCCCCTCCCCTTTCGCAAAGGGGAGGGGGTTGGGGGTGGGGTTTGTCCCAATCCACAATTACCGCCAAAAGCTCCCCTCCCCTTTCGCAAAGTGTGACGGGGTTGAGGGTGGGGTTTGTCCCGTCGCATTCGCGCTATTCGCGGTTAGAATGGACATAAGAACATAAGGACAAAAGATTTCGCGCAATTGCTCCCATTCGGTCGCGAGCTAAAGGTTCGCGGTTAAAAAAGACATGACGAACAGAAGACTTCGCGAGGATTTCGCGGTTGAGAACTGGCATAACAATACCTTGCATCTTGCACGAAAATAAACCAAAATAAACCACTCCGCTGTGCCGGAATAGTTGTAACTTTGCGGTGCCATCATTTGCATGCCAGTGGCTTCCGCAACATGAATTCCATGCCCACTTATGCGACAAGAACCGATTCTAAAGGCTTTCTTGCTCTCATAAAGTGGCACCAATTCTAAAAAAAATGCGAAATGATGATCAAAGTTTGGAAAACATTTCTTAACTTTGCAACCGATTAGGTCTACAAGGCCTAGTCACGACATTTTGGCAACACCGAAGCGTTATGCTCATTCTTGTTATTTGAGAACCTGAGAAATTCTACAAGAGTACAAGAGGATGGCACAACGACTTCCGCGCTATCGGCGTGGACTGCATCGTTATTCCCCCTTTGTGTACTCGGGTTTTCTCAGGACCTTCAAATAACAAAGCGTGGCATACGGCAGCCCACGCTTCGTTTGTTATACCCCCACTCGGTCACCAGGGCTCCGGCCGAGGCGTGCGGACGCCACACCTTCAGTCACGATGATGAAAATGAACCAAAATAAACCAAGGCTACCTTAATTTCAGACAGTACCTTTGCAGGTGCAATGCAATCATATCCGTATAATATATTAATTAAGGTACAACAGAATTAGACCATGGTAAATTACTTCCGCCCCGAATGGACTTGCGGCAGAATGGATGACAAAGCACAAGCAACAATTGTCTATAACAACATAACTGGAGTTTGCTACTTCTTTGAGGATTATTCTGCATTAGTCGTAGGCGAGGTTATCGCCCTACGGCGCAACGAATCTATAGATTTAGAAACAATCTCACAGAGACTCAACATTGCCATCGAGAGCATTACTCCATTTTTTCAAGAACTAGAAAATTTGGGCATTGTCTCATCGGTCAAACCCAATGCAGACATTATCGCGAATTATCGCAGACAGGTTAGCCAGCATAACATTAAACAGAGCCAAAAGGTTGAACGCACAACGCAGGAGAAACTGCCCTACGCCATCACCAATGCTGAACAAATGTATACAGATAAGGTGGGAGGCATCACCAGTGTCATGTTCGAGTTGACCTACAACTGCAGTGAAAAGTGCATTCACTGCTACAACATTGGTGCCACTCGTAACGATGACGAGCAAAGCGGGCGAGGTGACCGCACAGAGCTGGGTCTTGACGATTATAAGCACGTTATTGATGACCTATACAATCAAGGCCTCATCAAAGTATGCCTATCGGGCGGCGATCCATTTTCCAAGCCATTTGTTTGGGACATCATTCAATATCTCTACAACAAAGACATAGCCTTTGACATCTTCACCAATGGGCAACGTATTGTCAATGATATGGACAGACTGGCCAGCTACTATCCCCGCACAGTAGGTGTCTCAATCTATAGTGGTTTGCCAGAAGTCCATGACTTCATCACCCGTGTCCCAGGTTCATGGGAAAAATCGATGCGAGTCATCAAACGACTCGCTGAACTTTCTGTCCCATTGAACCTTAAATGCTGCATCATGCGTCCCAATGTAAAGTCATATTACATGGTGGCAGACATCGCCAAACAATACGGGGCTGTTCATCAATTTGAGGTCAGCCTGACAGATTCGATTGAAGGTGATAAATGTGTCAGCAAATACCTGCGAATGACCCCGGAACAACTCGAAATAGTCCTCCGTGACGACAACATTCCACTATATGTTGGCATAGAAGCCCCGAACTATGGAGGACAAGCAAAGCCCATGGACGAAAGCCCTTGTGGCGCAGGGAATCATTCACTATGCATCACACCCGAAGGCAATGTGATACCTTGCTGTGCTTTCCACACATTGTTTGGTTCGCTTAAGACCAACAGCATTGACGAGATTATTGCCAAAAGCAAAGAGCTTCACTACTGGAGAGGAATCCGATTAAAGGATTATGACGAGTGTGGCCAACATGAATATTGCGATTATTGTAATCTGTGCCCAGGCAACAATTTTGTCGAACACGGTTCACCACTCAAAGCATCGGAAGTTAACTGCTACATGGCCAAAACGAGACACCAACTGGCCATGAAGTTGAAACATGGTGAAGACCCTATTGAGGGAAAAACCGTAAGAGAAAAACTCGCTGAATTGCCCGATTACATCCCGATGAGCATTCATCGCGTGTTGTCGAACAATTTCAGTGACATGAGATTGAAGGTAGGTGGGTAAATGTGGTTCCCCAAGAAACATCACATTCACAATAATCAATTTACGACTATGAAAGTAAATCTGAAAGTAAGCGCCGCTTCTCGCGTGGTGACGATGTCAAAATGTCCTCAGCAGTCTGAGAGCTCGTGCGGTATCATGTATCGTTCACTCTAAACATTGACTTGCGACATGGGGTGTGTCAAAATTTTTGACACACCCTCACTATTCAACTGATTAGCAATTTAATAGTATCTCAAAATCATGAATATAATTATTCTTAACGAAGAGAATTTAATGGACATTTATAAAAAGTTGTCAAACAAGGAGTCCATTAGTCAAGAGGAAGTCGAACAAATTAAAAAGCGCTTTTATGAACTTGTCAATCATCCTATTTGAGATTGATATAATTCCAAGGATAAGAATGGAGATATCCGTCCTTCCTTAAACGAAGCACATATACATTAACTCTTCACTCACATTAAACAGAAGTATGAAGATTATTCCATGCAGAGAATATCAATATAAAATTCTACTGACAACTGATAATAAGATACCTATCTATCCCTATATTCGTGACACTGATGGAGATAAAACAATGTTCTCTATTGGCTCAGAACATGGCCGAAGTTATCTTGTCGGGCAGAACTCGAATAAAAGATGGGTGGTAAGCAAAGGAAATGGTTTAAGCTATTCTCAATACACATTCTTGAATACCAGAGAATTTGGTGATGACACCCTCGGTTTGCTTCTCCGAAAAGATGCAGAACGAGATTTCAAACTGGGACAAGAGGTAGCCAGTCTTGGCATCAAGACCAATGAGATGGAGTATGTCTTGGAGATTGAGAAAGAATTGCAATTACCATCAGGACACATTATCAAGCCCATATTGTTGCAATACAATGTGGAATGTCCCTATAGAATCAGCGATGCATGCTATATTCCACATCGCGTCATAGAAGAAGAGGTTTCCAAATGGGAAAAGATGAATGACCTGCACTTCGACCAAGACCATCTCATCGCCGCCAATGTGTTGATTCGCAATCTACATATTCTACACAAAAACCAGATTCTGCATAACGCCATTCATGCCCAAAACTATACTTGGGCTTTAGAACTCCTTGATTTCGAATTAGCTTGTTCACCTCAACATCCTTACGACAACGAAGACAGCCAACGACATGTCAAAAGTTTATACCCACGTGAAGTTTTTTATACTTATCTAATTATTTGTCAAATCGCAGAAGTGCTACATGAGGTCATTGACAATCATGTGCTAGAAGAACTATTTAATCAATATGGATTTAGTCTAAAAAAGTATAGTGTTCCATTTATAAAATGACAAGACAATGAGCGAAAAAGATTTTGAAAACCAACTTGACCCCGAAAATAGCGGGCCGAGCTCACGAATCCGCAGAGGCCGCTCTGGATTGCCGTTGCCACCAATCGATGATGATGACGAATTGGCCTATATTTACCGCGCAGCAAGCGACACAGGCCAATCTGGAATACCGCTGCCACCAAAAGAAGATACAAGACGGTCTGGGATACCACCCGCTCCAAGAATCACTCACATTCAGCGTAGTAATTTCTATGCTGATGCTCAAAAAGCACTGGGAATGAATGAGAAGTCAATGAATGAAGCGGCAACTGACAACAAGGACGGCGCAACCAGTTCGGTGGCAGAACCACCCCGAACCGAAGGTAGCGGTTCACCAGAGACAAAAGGAAGCCAAGGTCCCCATAAAGCTCAAAAAGCAGCTTCAAGAACATCTGCATCAAGGACAACAAAAAGTGCTAGCACTTCCAAGAAAAGTAGAAACAAAACCTCGGCTCAATCATCACATCGCACCAGTACTCCTCAACAGGCTCAGGCACAAAAAGATGATGCTTATGGCATGGTCTGGGTTATCTTATATTATGCTTATCTTCTGATTGGATTCCCAGTTTTCTTGTTAACGAGCCAAATCTGTGCTATCATTGCTAATGTTTTCGATATGGAAGACAATTCTCAGTTGCTCAAAATATTTCGTTGGAGTTACGAGAGAACATTGAGGGGATTTGCGCTCTGGCGAAAAATTGTTATTCTAATCATAGCTATCTTGGCTGTAGTATTTATCTTCCAAATGATTTTCAAGTAAGGATTGATTGACAAACACCAAGTGAACGCGAAGAATACTAACTGAGGATTTGATTTGGCGTTCAATCAAATCTTCACTAACAACGAAGTTTTATGGCTAAACTAAAATTTGAACATCTAAAAACAGTAACCTCGCGAGGGTTGTCTGTAGATGAAGCGCAAGAGAGAATTCACACAGTCATCACAGACAGCATAGGCGAGGGACGCGCCATTGAGGAGACCGGAGATGGCCTAACATGCATCACAACACCCTGGCTCGTTGGAGCTTGCAGATTGTACTACTATATCGAGAGCAGAGACAATAAGCACTCAATTGAAGTTGCACATGACTTTAAAGGCTATGTCTATCTTCTTACTGTAATTGGCATAATCATTTTTACGCTAATAAATATTCTATTTTTGCATTTAAAAGCTACTGGAAGCGTGATTTGGGGCGTTATCGGAGCGATTGCTATTATAGCCACCCTTGAAATAGCCGGATTTAAAGCCCGCAAAAATGCCAGAATTGATTTTGACGAGATAGAACGAGCCCTAGCCGAAGCAGAGAATGCTGGCATATTCGGCAAGTAGATTATTCCCTGCATCTCCTTGCTGTCATGCGCTAATCATCAAGAAGGGGTAGAGGCCATTCAAGTAACTGCTCATACAAAAAGAGGATTACGACAAAGCTCACCAAAGAATTATCGAAAGATACGGAGGGAATTAGTCACCATTTAGTAATTTGGATGAGGGGCGGCACTGAGGGGTGCCGCCCTTTTTGTGGGATGGTGCATCATTTTTTGGCTCGGATGGCTTATAGTTTCATATTTTTTGTTATATTTGCAGTCTGAACTCTGAGCCGATTCGCTCGGTCTGTTTAGATTTCTCTGTTAAGAATTTGAGAATTATTCGCGAGTTAAAGAAGTTGAACATAAGAACAATAGACTATGTTGATTCCGTGTCAATGTTGTGGAAAAGAATACCCCAAGGATTTTAACTGGTATGTGTGTGACAAGTGTGGCTATCGCGTTTGTCCGTTTTGCTTGAGCAGGCACCGGGGCAGGTATGGCTCTGGCTTTAAATGCAGCCAGTGTGCATTCGGCCAGATGAAATATGTGCGTGTTACTTGAGCCTCCAATAAACGTACGACCAAGAGATGACTGACTTTGCAGCAATCGACTTTGAGACGGCCAACGGCGAACGCACCAGCGTGTGCTCGGTGGGCGTGGTGGTGGTGCGTGACGGCCAAGTGGCCGACACGTTCTACTCGCTCATCCAACCCGAGCCGAACTACTACAACTACTGGTGTCAGCGCGTACATGGACTGTCGCGAGCGGACACCGACAGTGCCCCACTCTTCCCCGACGTGTGGGCACAGATTGCCCCCAGGATTGAGGGACTGCCGCTGGTGGCACACAACAAGGCGTTCGACGAGGCTTGCCTGCGGGCAGTGATGCGTTGCTACCAGATGGAGTGGCCCGACTACCGCTTCTACTGCACGCTGCAGGCATCACGCCGTAAGCTCAAACATCTGCGCAGCCATAAGCTGGACGTGGTGGCCGATGCCTGCGGCTATGAGATGCGCAATCACCATCATGCGCTGGCCGACGCTGCAGCCTGCGCCGCCATCGCACTCAAAATTTTATAACCAACGCTCAATACTTAAATAATTATGAAACACTTCACAAAAATCTGCTTGATTATGCTCATCTCAGCACTGCTGCCTAAAGTGGCCAACAGCTATGATTTCAAAGAAGGCGGCTTCTTCTTCAACGTGAACCAGGACGGGAAAAGCGTGACACTGACCTATGAGGTGCCCATCATGTTTGCGCTCGATGCCCCTGCTCCCACCGAGAAGGGCTACATTGGCGACATCGTCATCCCGTCAAAGGTCAATCACGACGGCAAGACCTACACGGTCACCGCCGTTAGTGACTATGCCTTCTGCGCCAACTCCGAGCTGCTGTCGGTTGTCATTCCGGCATCGGTCAAGGCCATCGGCAAGGGTGCCTTTATGCAATGCTATCGCCTGCAGTCGGTGCAACTGCCACCTGCATTGACCGAGATTAGTGACTATCTGTTTGCCGAGAGCAGTCTGCCGGCAGTCACCCTGCCTGGCAAGGTCAAGCACATCGGCGAGTCGGCATTCAACAGCTGCCGCCTCAAGTCGTTGACTATCCCCAACTCGGTGGAGACAATCGGCAGGGGCGCGTTCAGTTCCAACCGTCAGCTGGAAGAGCTGACAATGGGCAATTCGGTGGCCACAATCGGAGAAGGTGCCTTCAGCCTTTGCCCTGCTCTGCGAAGCTTTAGCTTTCCTCATTCACTCAAAACAATCGAGCCACAAGCGTTCAATGAGTGTGGCGCACTGACAACGGTGACCATTCCAGCCTCGGTGACCAGCATCGGTTCAGGTGCCTTCAGCAACTGCGAAGGGCTGACATCGATCAAGGTTGCAGCAGGCAACAAGCGCTTTGACTCACGTGACAACTGCAACGCAATCATCGAGACTGGCACCAACACGCTGGTTGCCGGCTGCAATGGCACAACTGTGCCCGCATCGGTCAGTGCCATTGGCGATGAGGCATTCTACGGTTGCGACGGTCTGACGACAGTTGATCTGCCCACATCGGTGACAAAGATTGGCTACCGCGCCTACTTCTACTGCCACAACATCAGGTCGGTGAATCTGCCCAACTCGGTGACATCAATCGGCAGCTATGCCTTTGTGGGCTGCGACAGTCTGGAGACCGTGGAGATTCCCAACTCGGTGACTACGATCGCCGACGATGCTTTTCTGCACGACGACCACATCAAAACTGTGACCATCGGCAGTGGTGTGACAAGCATTGGCGCCTGGGCATTCAAGGGATTGGACGCAGTGAAGTCTATCACCAGCAAGATTGTAGACGCGACAAGCGTTGACATGGGCGACGATGTGTTCGACGAGATCAACAAGGAGGCCTGCACGCTCTATGTGCCGAGTGGCAGTGCCGAGCGCTACCGCAATGCACCGCAATGGCGCGACTTCAAGCACATCGTGGAGATTTTTTAATTCATAATCCATAATTCATAATCCATAATTCATAATCGGTAACTATTCAGCGATTGGCTACAGCGAGCCTCCCCTCCCCTTTCTCAAAGGGGAGGGGAGCTGGTTACCAACTCTGACAACCAACTGGCACACAACCGATCACAATCGGTGAATAGATTACCATAATCGCTGTTAGCTAATCAGGTTGCGTCTTAACTCTCTTTAACTGCTTAACTGCTTCAGAAACTTGAATTAAATGACACACGAAGCCTCTCGGCGACATATGCCGAGAGGCTTCGTGTATGTTACGTACAGTATATGCGTCAGCGCAGTATGGCGTTCTCACCCACGAGGATGTTCTCGTCGGTAATGACACCAGCCAAGGCCAGCTCGGCCTTGCTGCCCACCATGAGCGACTGATACTCTCGCAGACCGGTACCAGCGGGGATGAGGTGACCGCAGATGACGTTCTCCTTCATACCCTCGAGGGTGTCGACCTTGCCGTTGATAGCAGCCTCGTTGAGCACCTTGGTGGTCTCCTGGAACGATGCTGCACTCATGAAGCTAGAGGTCTGCAGCGCAGCGCGTGTGATACCTTGCAGAATCTGCTCGCTGGTAGCAGGCACGGCATCGCGCACGACCACCAGCTTGAGGTCACGGCGCTTGAGCGTGGAGTTGAGGTCACGCAGCTTGCGGGCAGTGATAATCTGACCCGGCATGACATCGGGACAGTCGCCGGCATCGGTAACCACCTTCTTGCCCCAGATGCGGTCGTTCTCGTCCATGAAGTCGCGCTTGTCGACAATCTGCTGCTCGAGGAAGCGCGTGTCGCCCGGATCGAGGATGTTGACCTTGCGCATCATCTGGCGCACGATGACCTCGAAGTGCTTGTCGTTGATCTTGACACCTTGCAGACGGTAGACGTCCTGCACCTCGTTGACGATATAGTCCTGCACGGCCGTGGGGCCCTTGATGCGCAGGATGTCGGCCGGGGTGATGGCGCCGTCGGAGAGCGGTGTTCCGGCACGCACATAGTCGTTCTCTTGCACGAGAATCTGCTTGCTCAGGGGCACCAGATACTTCTTGACCTCGCCCAGTCGGCTGGTGACCACAATCTCGCGGTTACCACGCTTGACACGCCCAAAGGTGACCTCGCCATCGATCTCGCTGACCACAGCGGGGTTCGACGGGTTGCGAGCCTCAAAGAGCTCGGTGACACGGGGCAGACCGCCGGTGATGTCGCCAGCGCCTCCCGACGAAGTGCGCGGAATCTTGACAAACGTCTCGCCCGGATTGAGTTGCTCACCCTCGTCGAAGAGCAGGTGAGCACCCACGGGCAGCGAATAGGTCTTGATGACCTCGCCATTCTCGTCCACAAGCTGTGCCTCGGGAATGCGTGTGTGGTCCTTGCTCTCGATGATGATCTTCTCACTGTTGCCCGATGTCTCGTCGACCTCGGTGCGATAGGTGATGCCATCGACTAGGTTGTTGAACCTCAGCGTTCCGCCCACCTCACTGACGATAACGGCATTGAAGGGGTCCCACTCGGTAATCTTGTCGCCTTTCTTGACCTCGGCACCGTGCTGGAAGTAGAGCTTCGAGCCATAGACGATGTTGCCCGAAGTGAGAGGCAGACGGGTATTGGCGTCGATGATGCGCATCTCGGTCATACGGCCGATGACGATGTCGATGCCATCCTTGTTCTTGACCGTGCGCAGTTCCTCCAGCTCGAGGATACCATCGTACTTCGAAATCAGCTGCGACTCGGCAGCCTGGTTGCTTGCCACACCACCGGCGTGGAATGTGCGCAGGGTGAGCTGCGTACCGGGCTCGCCGATTGACTGTGCGGCAATCACGCCCACAGCCTCGCCCTTCTGCACCATGCGGTGCGATGCCAGGTTGCGTCCATAGCACTTGGCGCACACGCCATGCTTGGCTTCGCAGGTGAGCACCGAGCGAATCTCAACCGACTCGATGGGCGACTGATTGATACGTGCTGCGGCGGCATCGGTGATTTCCTCACCAGCCTGCACGATGACCTCGTTGGTGGTGGGGTCGATGACGTCATGCACCGACACACGTCCCACGATGCGCTCGCCCAGCGATGCGACAACGTCGTCCTTGTTCTTGACCTCTCGGCACACCAGTCCACGCAGGGTGCCGCAGTCTTCCTCGGTGATGACCACGTCGTGAGCCACGTCGACCAGACGACGAGTCAGATAACCTGCGTCAGCGGTTTTCAGAGCCGTGTCGGCCAGACCCTTACGGGCACCGTGCGTCGAGATGAAGTACTCCAGCACCGAGAGGCCCTCCTTGAAGTTTGCCAAGATTGGGTTCTCGATAATCTGCTGACCACCCTCTACACCCGACTTCTGCGGCTTGGCCATCAGACCACGCATACCCGAGAGCTGACGAATCTGGTCTTTCGATCCACGAGCGCCCGAGTCGAGCATCATGTACACCGAGTTAAAGCCTTGCTTGTCGCTCTTCATCTCCTCCATCAGTGTGGCTGTGAGACGCTGGTTGACATTGGTCCAGACGTCGATGACCTGGTTATAGCGCTCGTTGTTGGTGATAAAGCCCATGTTGTAGTCGTTGATAATCTGCTCAACGTGGGCATCGCCCTCAGCGATATATTCCTGCTTCTTGGCCGGGATGAGCACGTCATCGAGGTTGAACGACAGTCCACCCTTGAATGCCATGTAGTATCCCATGTTCTTGACATCGTCAAGGAACTTGGCCGAGCGTGGCACACCGCAGCGGCGGATGACGCTGGTGATGATGTCGCGCAGCGACTTCTTCGAAATCAGCTCGTTGATGAAGCCCATCTCGCGCGGCACACTGTTGTTGAACATGATACGCCCCACGGATGTACTCTCAACCATCTGTGTGTGCAGCACACCCTGCTCATCGGCCACCTCGGTACGCACCGAGATGATTGCGTTCATGGCCACCCGTCCCTCGTTGTAGGCGATGATGGCCTCCTCGGGACCGTAGAACTTAAGTCCCTCGCCCTTGTCGCCCTCGCGGAGCTTGGTGATGTAGTACAGACCCAGGACCATGTCCTGCGAAGGCACTGTGATGGGTGCTCCATTGGCAGGGTTGAGGATGTTGTGCGGCTCGAGCATAAGCATCTGCGCCTCTACGATGGCCTCATTGCCCAGCGGCAAGTGTACAGCCATCTGGTCGCCGTCGAAGTCGGCATTGAATGCCGTACATGCCAGCGGGTGTAGTTGAATGGCCTTGCCCTCGATGAGCTTGGGCTGGAAGGCCTGAATACCGAGTCGGTGCAGTGTGGGTGCTCGGTTGAGCAGCACGGGGTGTCCCTTCATCACGTTCTCCAGGATGTCCCACACGACGGGCTCCTTGCGGTCGACAATCTTCTTTGCGCTCTTCACCGTCTTGACAATGCCTCGCTCAATGAGCTTGCGAATGACAAAGGGCTTGTAGAGCTCGGCTGCCATCTCCTTGGGTATACCGCACTCGCCCATGTTAAGCTCGGGACCGACCACGATGACCGAACGAGCCGAGTAGTCGACACGCTTACCCAGCAGGTTCTGACGGAATCGTCCCTGCTTGCCTTTAAGGCTGTCGCTGAGCGACTTGAGTGGACGGTTGGCATCACTCTTGACGGCACTCGACTTGCGCGAGTTGTCGAGCAGTGAGTCGACAGCCTCTTGCAGCATGCGCTTCTCGTTGCGCAAGATTACCTCTGGCGCCTTGATTTCGATGAGTCGCTTGAGGCGGTTGTTGCGAATGATGACGCGGCGATACAGGTCGTTGATGTCGCTGGTGGCAAATCGCCCACCATCCAGTGGGATGAGGGGTCGCAAGTCGGGCGGAATCACCGGCAGCACCTTGAGAATCATCCACTCGGGCTTGTTGATGGCCTTGCTTGTACGGAACGACTCCACCACTTGCAGTCGCTTGAGTGCCTCGGTCTTACGCTGCTGGCTGTTCTCCTTGTAGGCACGGTCGCGCAGCTGATTGGCCAGCACGTCGAGGTCAATCTCCGACAGTAGGTCATAGATAGCCTCAGCTCCCATCTTGGCGATGAACTTATTGGGGTCGTCGTTCTCGAGCGCGGCATTCTCCTTGGGCAGACCTTCTACAATCTGCAGGTACTCGTCCTCAGTGAGCAAGTCCAGCTTCTCGAGGTCACGCTCCTTGTCATTTTCCTTGATTTTCTGCCCACCCGGGTTGATAACCACATAGCGCTCGTAGTAGATGACTGCGTCGAGCTTCTTTGTGGGCAGTCCCAGAAGGTAGCCAATCTTGTTAGGCAGCGAGCGGAAATACCAGATGTGCGCCACCGGCACCACGAGCTG
>JAFUVK010000161.1 GCA_017477555.1 Muribaculaceae bacterium | reverse complement strand
AGGTGTGCCGTCCCTACCTTGTGTGGCAATGGGTGGCAGGTGGGGGCAGGCAACCAGGCTGTGTAGGGACGGCACCCGTGTGCCGTCCGCCTCCGGGTTGTTGGGGGCGATGTCCGCAGCCGGGCTGGAACGAAATTACCCTTGGTCGAGGCGGACGGCACAGGTGTGCCGTCCCTACATTGTGTGGCAATGGGTGGCAGGTGGGGACAGGCAATCAGGCTGTGTAGGGACGGCACCCCTGTGCCGTCCGCCTCCGGGTTGTTGGGGGCGATGTCCGCAGCAGCCGGGCTGGAACGAAATTACCCTTTGTCGGGGCGGACGGCACAGGTGTGCCGTCCCTACCCTAGTCCATTTCCTCACTTGCAACCAAGCACTCATTGTGCATGTTGCATTGTGCATTGTTAGGGGGGGGCGTTGGTCGGCAAAAAAGTTGCGGTTCTCTATTGTTTTCAGCCTGTTGGTATATCTGATTTTCCACAACACGTCTTTCTCACTAACTTTGTCGCGTAAAACTATCCTATGAAAAGAACAAGTATAATAGTTACACTGCTAGTGATTGTAGCGTGTGTCCAGGCACAAGACTCGCTGCCTGCGAAGCCTGCTGCTTGGACCCTTGAGGACTGCATTCTCTGGGCCAAGCATGAGAATCTTACCGTCAAGCGTGGGCGGGTGAACGTCGAGCAGCAGCGCATCAATGTTGCTGACGCTCGCGGCAACCGTCTGCCCACAGTGTCGTTCTCTACCAGCCATGGTGCCTCCTATCAGCCATTTCGCGCCACATCGTTGAGCATCAACGGCTCGCAAGTGACCACCAATGCCCATAAGCTGGGCTATAATGGCAATTACGGTTTTAGCGCATCGATGCCGCTGTACGATGGAGGGCTGACTGCCAATAACATCAAGCTAGCGGAACTGAACACGCAGATTGCCGAACTTACAGTCGACCAGAGCCTGCACACCATCGAGGAGAACATCACACGGTTGTATGTGCAAATTCTGTATGCCCAGGAGACCATCAAGCGCGATGTCGAGCAGATAGAGCTGGCACAGAAGCAGCTGGACCGCGCACAAGCCCTGTTCAAGGCCGGGCTGCTCAACAAGGCCGACGTGTCGCAGATGCAGTCGCAGCTGGCGCAAGACCAGTACCAGAAAGTTGCCGACGAGACCACGCTCGACGACTACAAGCTGCAGCTAAAGCAGCTCATGGAGCTGGACGGCGACGAGCGGCTGACTCTTGTCGACCCCGAGCTTACGGCCAGTGTGCTCGAACCGCTGCCTGCCAAGGCCGATGTGTATCAGGCTGCCCTGCTGACTCGTCCGGAGATACATGCGCAGCAACTGGCCATCGAGCGCAGCGACCTCAATGTAAAGATTGCCCAGGCTCAAGGCAAGCCCACCATCAACGCCAATGCCGGTATCAACACGAGCAATAACACCGGCGGCGGCAACATGTTCACACAGCTCAAGGACCAGTGGACCAACTCTGTGGGAGTGAGCTTGAACCTTCCTATTTGGGACCATGGCCGCACCAAGCATGCCGTGGCTAAGGCCAAGCTGGACCGCGAGTCGGCGCAGCTCGACCTTGCCGATGCCCAGAAGACATTGTGGAAAACCATTGAGAACTACTGGCTGCAGGCCCACAGCTCTCAGCAACGCTATATAGCCGCACTGTCGAACATGGAGGCAGCCCGTACCAGCTATGAGCTGACCAGCGAGCAGTTCAGGCTGGGGCTGAAAAACATCATCGAACTCACCACCGACAAGACCGCCTACTCGGCAAGCCAGCAGCAGGTGCTGCAAGCCAAGTACATGGCTCTGCTCAACATGGCCATGCTACGTTATTATCAAGGTAGTTAACCTCTCGCAGTATTCCCGAAACTCCCAGTATTCCCAGTAATCCCGGTAAAGATGAAGAAGAAAACCAAAATCATTATGGGCCTGGCAGCTGTGGTGGCCATTGTTGCCATCTTCCTGCTCATGGGCAAGAAGAAAGCCGAGACCCGCATCAGCTTCGAAACCGTCAAGGTGGGCAAAGCCGACATCTCGACCAGTGTCACCGCAACAGGAACACTCGAGGCAGTGACCACAGTCGACGTCGGAACCCAGGTGTCGGGCATCGTCAAGCGCCTGTATGTCGACTTCAACAGTGTGGTGCGCAAGGGACAGGTCATTGCCGAGCTCGACCGCACCAACCTCGAGAGCGATCTGGCGTCGCAGCAGGCTAACCTTCGGAGCGCGCAGAGCGACCTCGAATACCAGCAGAAGAACTATGCCCGCTATGCCGAACTCAAAGAGAAGCAGCTGGTGAGCACCAGCGAGTACGACGTGGCACTTCAGAGCCTGCGCAAGGCGCAGGAGCAGGTCAAGGTGGCCCAGCAGAATGTGGCCAAAGCGCGCACCAACTTGGGCTACGCCACCATCTACTCGCCCATCGACGGCGTTGTCATCAGCAAGGAGGTGGAAGAGGGGCAGACCGTGGCGTCGTCGTTCAACACCCCCACCATGTTCACCATAGCCCAGGACCTGACCGACATGCGCGTCATCGCCAATGTCGATGAGGCCGACATTGGTGGTGTGAAGGAAGGGCAGCGGGTGTCGTTCACCGTCGACGCTTTCCCCGACGACACCTTCAACGGCAGTGTCACCCAAGTGCGGCAAAAGGCCACCACAACCAACAATGTGGTGACTTATGAGGTGGTCATTAGCGCGCCCAACGGCGACCTCAAGCTCAAGCCGGGACTGACTGCCAGCGTCACCATCTACACCATGGAGCGCAATGGCGTGGTTAGTGTGCCCAGTAAAGCCCTGCGCTTCAAGCCCGAAGAGCAGATTGTGGGCAAGCAGTACAAAATCAACGACAAGGCCGGCGGTGGTGCCAAGTTGTGGACGCTGAAGGACAAAGTGTTTACCCCGGTGTTTGTGCAGACGGGCATCACCGACGGCACGCACACTGAGATATTGAGCGGTGTGCATGAGGGCGATGTGATTGTCACCGACATCGTGGCGGCAAGCGAAGTGTCCTCCGACAACGACACGCAGGCCGGTGGGTCGCCATTCATGCCCGGCCCGCGCAATCGCTCGGGCGACAAGAACTCTAACGGCAACAAGAGCAAGTGATGAAACCTATTATCGAACTGGAGGACATACGGCGCGAGTTTGTCGTGGGCGAGGAGGTGGTCAAAGCACTGCGAGGTGTCACGTTCACCATCCACGAGGGTGAGTTTGTCACCATCATGGGCACCTCGGGGTCGGGCAAGTCAACCTTGCTCAACATCCTGGGGTGCCTCGACTCGCCCACCAGCGGCGAGTATCGTCTCGACGGCACGCCTGTGCGCACCATGAGCAAGAGTCAGCGCGCCATCTTGCGCAACCGTAAGATTGGCTTTGTGTTCCAGAACTACAACTTGTTGGCCAAGACCACGGCGGTTGAGAATGTTGAGCTACCGCTGATGTACAATGGTGCCGTGTCGGCTTCCGAGCGGCGCGAGCGATCTATCCATGCGTTGACGCGTGTGGGGCTGGGCGACCGCTTAAACCATAAGAGCAATCAGATGTCTGGCGGACAGATGCAGCGCGTGGCCATAGCCCGCGCGCTGGTCAATGACCCGGCAGTCATCCTTGCCGACGAGGCCACGGGCAACCTGGACACTCGCACGTCGTTTGAGATTCTGGTGCTGTTTCAGGAGCTTCATCGCGAGGGCCGCACCATCATCTTTGTGACCCATAATCCAGAGATTGCGCAATACTCGAGCCGCAACATTGTGCTTCGCGACGGTAAGATACGCGACGACACCCTCAATCACACCATCCTCGATGCTGCACGCAAGCTCTCAGAACTCCCTGTCACCGACGACTAACATCCCACAAGATGAACGCAACGAACTTATTTAAAATAGCACTCAAGGCCATCGCCAACAACAAGATGCGCAGCTTCCTGACCATGCTTGGCATCATCATCGGTGTGGCCTCTGTAATCACCATGCTGGCCATCGGACAGGGTTCAAAACAACAAATCAAACAGAACATAGCCGAGATGGGCTCGAACATGATCATGGTCATGCCTGGTGCTGACCGTGGTCCTGGTGGCGCCAGGCTCAGCGCCGATGCCATGCAGACGCTCACCATCGCCGACTATCAGAGCATAGTGGAACAGAGCAAATATCTGGCCGCAGTAAGTCCCAATGTCAGTGCCGCCGGCCAACTCATCTACGGCAACTACAACTACCAGACCAGTGTCACCGGCGTGAGCCAGGGCTATCTGGAGATTCGTCAGCTCAAGGTTGAGAGCGGCGAGATGTTCAGCGAAACCGACATCAAGACCAGCAGCAAGGTGTGCGTCATAGGCAAGACCATCGTCGACGAGCTTTTCCCCGAAGGAGCCGACCCCATCGGTCAGGTCATACGATTCAAGCAGATTCCCATGCGCGTGGTGGGTGTGCTCAAGAGCAAGGGGTACAACAGCATGGGCATGGACCAGGATGCCATCGTGCTGGCACCCTACACCACGGTGATGAAGCGCATGCTTGCGCAGACCTACCTGTCGGGCATCTACGCCAGTGCCATCACCGAAGAAATCACCCAGCTTGCCATTGCCGACATCACCGAGATCCTTCGCGCCAACCACAAGTTGCGTGCCGAGGACGATGACGATTTCAACATTCGTTCGCAAGAAGAAATCAGCTCGATGATGACCTCAACCATGGGCATGCTCACGATGCTGCTTGCGGCTGTTGCGGGCATCTCGCTGGTGGTGGGAGGCATCGGCATCATGAACATCATGTATGTATCGGTCACCGAGCGAACGCGCGAGATAGGCCTGCGCATGAGTGTGGGTGCACGCGGTGTCGACATCTTGAGCCAGTTTCTTATCGAGGCCATCATGATCAGTGTCACCGGCGGCGTGATAGGTGTGATGCTGGGATTCGGGGCTTCGATGGCGGTCAAGACACTGGCGCAGTGGCCAGTGAGCGTGGAGATGTGGACGGTGGTGCTGGCCTTTGTGGTGTGTACCATCACCGGTGTGTTCTTCGGCTGGTATCCGGCCAAGAAAGCCGCTAATCTTGATCCCATCGAGGCCATACGCTACGAGTGAGTAGTGAGTAAGTAGTGAGTAGGGAGAGCAGCCCTACAACCGCTGTCCGCTGTTCGCTGTGCATTGTGCATTATTAAAGGGGCGTGTTTGTCGGGAAAATTGGTGGGATTCTCTATTGATTTCGGGCTTTTGGTCTATCCGATTTGTGCGACTGCGTTATTGGTGTTATCTTTGTATCGTGAGAAACTGCCTTACAACTGAGCCGATATGAAACGTAACCTATCGATACACATTCTGTGCTGGAGCATTGTGCTGTTCCTGCCCTTGTTGTTCTTTACTGCGCCCAGCGAGACATGGTCGATGACCCTGATGCGCTGGCTGCGCTCGCTGGGAGGGCCTCTGGCCTACATGGTCATTTTTTATGTCAACTATCTGTGGCTCATACCGCGGTACTACTTCCAGCAGCGCAAGACAGCCTTTTTTGTGATCAATATCGTGCTCATAGTCATGGGACTGGGGCTAATGATGGGCTGGTGGCAGGTGGTCAACGACTGGATGCCCCATGAGGGGGCGCGCCCGCCACGTCGCGGGCCCAAGCCGCCGCACATGCCCATGTACTTCTACAACACCATCTCGCTGGTGCTGGTGGTAGGGCTGAGCATGGCGGTGAGGCTCACCCAGCGGTGGCAGCACAGCGAGCAGGCGCGGCAAGAGGCCGAGAAAGCCAAGGCCGAGGCCGAGCTGAGCAACCTTCGCAACCAGCTCAACCCACATTTTCTGCTCAACACGCTCAACAACATCTATGCCCTGATTGCGTTTGACACCGACAAGGCTCAACTGGCCGTCGACGAGCTTAGCCGACTGTTGCGCCATGTGTTGTACGACAACCAGCAGTCTTATGTGCCGTTGTACAAGGAGGTGGCGTTCATGCGCAACTACATCGAGCTGATGCGCATCCGTGTCACCGATGGCGTGAAAATCGACACCGACATCCGCGTGGCCGATGACGACGCCACGCCGGTGGCGCCTCTGCTGTTTATCTCACTGCTCGAGAATGCCTTTAAACACGGTGTTTCGCCGCAGGGCAAGGGCAACATCTCCATCATGATGGCGCAGGATGGTGGAACCATCACCTGTGCTATCACCAACACCAACTATCCCAAGCGCGCCAACGACAAGAGCGGGAGCGGCATCGGACTGGAGCAGGTGGCCAAGCGCCTGCAGCTCATCTATCCCGGTCGGTATACCTGGCAGCGGGGGCTCAACGCCGAGGGCACTGAGTATCACTCGCACATCACCATCGACACCCGGCAATAACTTTTTTAATGCACAATTAAGTTTTTAGTTGTTGGTCGCGGCATGTCGCGTGAACAGCCTGGCGTTGTAGGGACAGCACCCCTGTGCCGTCCGCCTCGATAAAAGGTAATGTACTTTAATTCACAATGCATAATTCTTAATTCTTAATTCTGAATAATGACCATAAAGTGTATCATCGTCGACGACGAACCCCTGGCAGTGGAACTGCTGGCGAGTTATGTGCAGAGGATTCCGTTTCTGCAGCTTATGGGCAAGTACAGCAACGCCACCGATGCCATCGACGGCATCAAGCACAATGACGTGGAGCTGGCCTTCCTGGACATACAGATGCCCGAGGTCAGCGGCATGGAGCTGACCAAGATGTTGCCCGAGAGCACGCGCGTCATCTTCACCACGGCATTTGATCAGTATGCCGTCGACTCCTACCGCACCGGCGCGCTCGACTATCTGCTCAAGCCCATCACCTATGCCACTTTTCTCGAGGCGTGCAACAAGGCGTTGCAGTGGTTCCAGCTGGTGCACCAGAGCGAGAACAAGCCCGACGACGAGGTCAAGAGCATCTTTGTCAAGAGCGAGTACAAGCTGCTGCAAATCAACCTCGACTCCATTCGCTACGTCGAGGGGCTTAAGGACTATGTCAAAATATATACCGACGACTCGCCGCACCCCATACTCTCGCTCATGAACATGAAGGCTATGGAGCAGATGTTGCCCGCCACGCGATTCATCAGGGTACACCGCAGCTTCATCGTCTCAAAGGCCAAAATCCGCGAGATTGACCGCAACCGCATTGTCTTTGGCGACGTCTATATACCCATCGGCGACAGCTACAAGCAGGCATTTAACGACTTCCTGGGCCGATAGCTCCCTCAGTTGCCATAACCTCTCCCCGGGGAGAGGGACTGCCGCAACCATTTTCCCCTCCCCTGATAGGGGAGGGGTGAGGGGTGGGGTCATCGCCGATGTGCTTGCCGCGTGCCTGCCTTGTAGCTACTCAACCCCTCACCGAATTGGTCCCCTGCTAGGGGAGGGGGACTGCCGCATCTTTGGGGTTCACATCTTGTCAACAATTCTCAAAATTTCAATGAAAGAAATCCTCCATTTTCAATTAAAAAATTGTAACTTTGCGCTCTGAAAACATCACCCACCCACTATGGACGACAACTTTGACGATTATTTCATGGAAGACGGGCGTGAGGACACCGCAAAACCTCAAGAGCACCGCGAGACGCCACAAGAGCGAGAAGACCGCGAGATAGCCGAAGCCACCATCGAGCGGCGCCACAACACCGTGCGCATGATGCTGGTGGGTGCCATCGTGCTGATGACGCTCTTCCTGGCCTGGTGGTTGTGGTCCAGGTACTTCCACCCCTATGAGGAGGGGCAATACAAAGGATGGGTGCTGCACTTTGCCTCGCAGGGCAATCTGCTCAAGACCTTTGAGGGCGAAATGCTGGTCATCGCCTATGCCGACGACAGTATCGCGCGTCGCGACACTCTTAATTTCACCGTCAAGAGCGACACGCTGGCCATGCAGGCCATGCAGTGGAGTGCCGACGGAAGGCGGCTGGTGTTCGACTACAAGCGCTACCACGGCACGCTGCCGTGGCGGGGAGCTTCGCCCCTGGTGGTCACCGCCATCACCATGGATAGCGACCGCGTGGAGCGGCTCGCACCGCAGCCCGTGCCTGCCGGCGAGTAGTGAGGCTGTTTATAGCTTGTTGGTAGTTAGGCAGTTAATAGGTAACGGGGTTGTAAGATGATAAATAGCATATAAGTTTTGCTTTTTTTGCCCTGCCCCTAGCTGGGGTAACTATTCAGTCCCCCACCTAGGCTGTGCCTAAGAAATAAACAATGGTAACATGTAGGGGCAACGGGTGGCTGGTGTAGGGACGGCACCCCTGTGCCGTCCGCCAGCAGGGCTGCAAAAATGCGATTAAGCGAGTGCCATGCGAGCTAGCTCGCTGATGGCCGAGCGTGAGCATTTTATCCAAAAATGCGATTAAGCGAGTGCCATGCGAGCTGGCTCGCTGATGGCCGAGCGTGAGCATTTTATCCAAACAACAATACCTTATGTCGAGGCGGACGGCACAGGGGTGCCGTCCCTACAACCTTGACGCTGGCAGGATGTACGCTCTTCTTGTAACAATCTAACTATCAACACTGTGCGAAAGTGTTACATGGTAGCGATTGCGTCGGAGACGCTAAAATGATTCGAAGAAGCTATTTGCATCTTCGATGCATAGGGGTGTAAGAGGAGATTTTCTGAATCGCTGAACAGACCCTAATTCACCATATTATTTCTAGCTCCATGCCGATGCGGCAAAACTTGAAACCGTGCTAAAACTCGAATTTTTTGTGAGTTTTAGCACGGTTTCGCGATTTCCCCTCCCCTTTCGCAAAGGGGAGGGGTTGGGGTGGGGTTTGGGCGCAGACACCCAACTCCCATTCTAAGACCCCCTCCCTTCCGCCGCAAGCGGCACCCTCTTCGGACAGGGAAGAGATCTTTAGTTAGAACCGGCTGAACGATTTTTTTGAATTATAGATTTTTATCTTACTGATTATGATATATATTTAGAATATCAATTTATAGAATTCAGTTCTTGTGCCTTAAATTTTCCTCCCAATAGATTCCGAGACAACCACACCCACCTGCTGCAAGCCTTGCAGTGGTCTATAGATGACTAGCTGCAAGCATATTACTGAACTTGCGAAACATGAATAGATACTTTTTATCACTAAAATTTGACCATAAAAGAAAATATATCTAACTTTGCCACATAAAAAACGAACCGAATGGCAAATAGCATTCAAGACAAATTGGAATGGACCATAATTCTCATCCATGAGTTTGGGAAAAAGCATGGCCTGACCTTGAAACAGGCGTTCAATTACCTACGCCGTTACAAGGGCATTGATTTCATCGACCGAAATTACAGCTATGTTCACACACAGTCATTTCAGTCGATGGTACTAGATATGACCGAATATTGCCATAATATGGGAGGAGGACTAGTATGATTCTGTATCATGGTACAAATCAATCATTCGATAAGATTGACTTCATGAAATCAAAGCCTAACAAGGACTTTGGAACTGGGTTTTACTTGTCACCATATTATGGGCAAGCCATGGAAATGGCAAAGGTAAAATGTGAACAATTAAGCAGCGGCGCTCCAATTGTTATGACTTTCGAAATTAAAGATGATGATTTAGCGAGCCTGAAAGTTCTGCGATTTGATGATTATACTGAAGAATGGGCTAAGTTTATTTTGCTTAACCGCAACAATCCAGACATAAAGCCCGTTCATGACTATGATGTGGTGATTGACCCAATTGCCAATGACAGGGTTGGAGTTCAGTTGTGGAAATACGAGAACCAAATGATAGATTTGCCAACATTGGTTAGCAACCTTAGGTTCATGAAAGGCATTACTTTTCAATATTTTTTTTGGCACGGAAAATGCCATAAACATGTTAAAGAAGTTATGAGCGAACAAGCGCAAATGAAGTTGGACATGGTTACAAAACTTGCCATGTTGCTGATAGAAAAAGACTCAAAATTGGATATAGAGTCGGCATTGGACATTGTATTGAACTCCGACACTTACCAAAAGATTCTTGACGAAAAGACACATCTATACTACCAAAGTCCTCGCTATGTGTTGTCGTTCCTTGATGCAGAACTAAAAAACGGCAAAATAGCCTAAACTCAATAAAGACATTTTTTAAGGAATTGCATCTGCTGCAAGCCTTGCAATTTGTGCAGTTGTAGTCAGGTGATTACCTTTGCACTGCGAAATCGCCAAACGATTTTTCGGAAATCGTGCGCAGAAATTGCAGTTTTGCAAATAATTCACTACCTTTGCATCGGTGAAGGATTCGCGCCCTCACCGCTGCGCCACGCTGACCGCTCCGGAATGGGCATAATGCTTGGGGCAAGACATATCTGACAAAAGCGTAAAGCTTTATCCTTTCGACGGAAATCGCCAATTTTCAACATTTTGCAAAGGATAAGCAGACACGCTCTTGCGCTGCTATATCCGTTTGCGGCTCAGTCCACAAGCCAGATATACCGGTCAGCGTGGGGTGAACTGTTTATTTTGCAAAAGGGCGTTTGGCGATGCCTCGTTGAAGATAAACCTAGGTTCCCTTACGCTTTTTTGTGTCTTCTGGCTCGTGTGGCATT
>JAFUVK010000160.1 GCA_017477555.1 Muribaculaceae bacterium | reverse complement strand
GGGAAGGGGATGTTGCATTAAACCCTCAGCCTCCATGCGAGTCAAATGAGAAAAAATCGGCCAAATCAAGAAAAAATCTTAATTCTTGATACTGGTTTCATAATTTTGTCGTATCTTCCCATCTTTGACAGTTGCTGTTGCTAAGTGCAGATATACAGCAATTTATCGCCATGTTGATGTAGCGATAAATATGCCGGATATTTATTTAACTTACATTAACGATTTATAAATTCTTCCCATCTCGCGCTTAGTTATGATTTCGTAGTCGAGCTTGAGTCCGGCAATTTCCTGCAATCGGTCTGTAAGCTCGTTCCGTTCGAACAGTGGCGTGTATCCAACTCCGCTGACATAGTTAAAGTTGAATTCTCTGAGTGTTGTTATGAGACGGTCGATGGTGAGGTCTTTCAAGTCAAGTTTCTTCTGCAGGATTTTCAGGATTGTCATGGCCAGGAAGCAGATGAGGAAGTGTGACCTGATGCGCTCATCGCGCTGCAGATATACCGGTCGCGCCTCGAGGAAGGACTTTGTGGTGCGGAACAGGTGCTCGATTTCTCCGTGGAAGCCTCTGATGCGCAGGATGTCCACGGCATTGTCGTCGAGTGAGGTGCCATAGGCGTAGAAGCCGTCAAGCTGCTGCTCCTGCTCGACCACGTTTCCGTCAATGCTCATCGCGATGTGCTCGGCCAGCTCCCCTTCGCGCGTGCAGTACAGCGTCTCGACGTATCGTCTTGGGTCTTGCTGCGACTGTCTCGACTTTGTGCTCTTGCTCTTGACGATTTTCTCGGCCTTTTTCAGCCGCTGCTCGCGCTTGTGCCGCAGATACAGGGCGAAGTCGTGGCAATAGGTTACGATCACGCGCTCCATGCGCGGACCTTTCCCATTGAGTCTCTTCTCCACCAGAATCTCCTTATAGAACTTTGTGTGCCGCTCACGTTGCATGTCCAGCTCGTCGAGGTTGAACACGTCACGCCCCGGGTCCCGCCCGTCGACAGGCCCCAGGCCCCTGTCTCTGACGGCGACACGCCAGCCCTGCGGGGCGATAGCCATCAGGCGGTCCTTCTCGCTCAGCTGCGGAAGCGACTGCACGCAGATGTACTCGCGTCCCTCGGTGGTGTTGTAGCGGCGGTTGTCCTCGCTGCCCAGGCCGGCGTCGGTGCTGACGACGAAGTCGGTCAGGTCGAAGTCCTCGGCGAGCTTCTCCTCCAGCGGCTTGAGGGTGGGCTGCTCCGACGCGTTGCCCGGGAAAATCACAAAAGCCAGCGGGATGCCGTCATAGTCCATGAACAGCCCCATCTGCACAATGGGGTTCGGATGGCCCTCCTTTGACTTGCCGCGCCGGCGAAGACCGTCCTCCTCGTCCGTCTCGAAGTAGTAGTTGGTGCAGTCATAGAATATCACGCCTGTACGGCGTTCCGCCAACGACTTCGACTGACGGAACACCTCGGCCTGCACAGTGTCGATGCTGCCCGAGAGCAGCGACAGGCTGCGGTACATCTGCTCCGCGGCGAAACGGGGGGCCTTGACCAGGCGGCGGGACTGCTCGCGCGTGGCCCACTTCGAACCCGGGAACAGGATGCGGCCCATCACCAGCGTGCGCAGTATCTCGTTCAGGTCGTACGCGCTCCTGCCCGCCTGCTGGATGCCGGCGCAGATGCCGGGAAGCCCCAGGCCGCGGTACAGGCCGGCCAGCAGCATGTCGCCGCCAAGGCGCAGCGCCCCGCTGCCGGGCTTGACCCGGCGGCCGGGATTGTACTGAACCACAACTGCCTTGCTGCGGTCATTCTCCGCGGCAGTCATCTCGGCCACTTTGGCCCTGCACCAGGCAAGGGGGTCGGCACAGCCCTCACGAAGGGCTATCTCCTCCAGCGTGCCCAGCCTCATCACAGCCTTGGTTGTCACCTTCGCACCCTCGCGCACCGACTTCTGCACGTAAGCCGTGGTCGCAATCTTCGATTTCACCAGTTTCAGCTTCATTTTTTCTGTGTTTTAAAAAGTATCGCTACATATCGCTACAAAGGTACAACAAAAAAACCGCCTGTACAAGCGGCTTAACCTTATTTAACTGTCAAACTTGGGCGGCCTCCCCAGGGAAGGGGATGTTGCATTAAACCCTCAGCCTCCATGCGAGTCAAATGAGAAAAAATCGGCCAAATCAAGAAAAAATCTTAATTCTTGATACTGGTTTCATAATTTTGTCGTATCTTTGCCGATTGAAATGAAACGGATGCTTCACATATCGCTCACCTGCATGGCCCTGGCACTGACTGCCGGGGTGTGGGTCATGCCGGCACATGCCGACCAGCGCATCGACAATGTCGCTGCATCGACCCCCACGGCCATCGGCGAACAAGGACGCATAGCATTCACCGCCGGCACGGTCGATGCCGTGTTCAGCGTCTACTCCATCACCGGACAGCAGCTCAAGGTGGTGCGTGTCGCAGCAGGGGCGCACGCGCTGGTCGAGTTGCCGCGCGGGTTCTACATTGTCAAGTGTAACCAGTGGTCGCGTAAGGTGGTGGTCCATTGACCCCACCCACAGGCCTCAAGGCGGTACACACTCATGCTGCTTGCCCTCGCGCCATCATTCACAGCCTATGCCGACTTTGCCCTCGATGTGCTCAACTGGCTCTATGTAGTGAGCATCGTGGCGGCCATTATAGTCATCATCGGTGAGAACCGTAATCCCGTCAAGTCGTTGGCATGGGTTACGGTTCTCATCCTTTTGCCCATCGTGGGCTTGGTGCTGTACATCTTCTTCGGCCGTAGCATCAAGGGACTGCGACTCATCTCGCGCAAGAACCGCCAGAAGCTCACAGCCGCCGCCCGACCGCGGCATGCCCATCTTGGCGTGAACGCCGAGCAACTGCCCTTGAGCGACGAGTCGCGCCAGCAAATCAGGCTGGTCAACCACCTCACCAGTGCACAATACTTTACCGGCAACGACATACAAGTCTTTACCAGCGGGCGCGACAAGTTTGACACCCTCAAGCGCGACCTGGAGGCAGCTACCGACCACATCCACCTGCAATATTACATCTACGAGAACGACCGCATCGGGCGCGAGATACGCGACATCCTCATCCGCAAGGCTCACGAGGGTGTCAAGGTGCGGGTGATGTACGACCATGTGGGGTCGTTCACCATCGATGCCGCCTTCTTCAAGCGCATGCGCCGCGAGGGCATTGAGGCCCACCCGTTTCTCAAAATCACATTGACCAAACTCGCCAACCGACTCAACTGGCGCAACCACCGCAAAGTGGTGGTCATCGACGGACGCATAGGCTACATCGGCGGCATGAACATCGCCGACCGCTACGTCACCGGCGACAAGCACCGACCTGCCTGGCGCGACACGCACCTGCGCATCACAGGCCCGGCAGTGGCCGCACTGCAATACTCGTTTGCCGTCGACTGGAACTATATGAGCCGTACACTGCTGGCCGAGACCATGCCCACAGTGGGCGACTACGACACTCAAGCCACCGAGGGGGTGCAGATAGTGCCCAGCGGACCCACCGACCAGTGGAGCAACATCTCGATGGTGTTTATCAAGGCCATCACGCTGGCCAAACACACCGTGCTGATTCAGACCCCCTACTTCCTGCCCAGCGACGCGCTGCTCAAGGCCTTGCAGAGTGCCGCGCTGGCCGGTGTGGATGTGCGGCTCATGATGCCGCGCAACCCCGACAGCCGTCTGCTCCGCCTGGCATCGGGCAGCTACATCAAGGAGTGCTTGCTGGCAGGAATCAAGGTATACTTCTACGAGCCAACCATGCTGCACAGCAAGCTGGTGCTCATCGACGATGAATTTGTCACAACAGGCAGCACCAACTTCGACTTCCGTTCGTTTGAGCACAACTTTGAGTGCAACGCCTTAATCTACAGCCGCGAGTTCAACAAGAAGATGCGAGCCATTTTTGCCGCCGACCAGCGGCAGTGCACCCGCATCATCCTCAGTCACTGGCGCCGCCGCCCTCTGGTCACCAAAGCCTTTGAGTCGCTGGCACGCCTGCTCAGCCCCATTCTCTGAATCCTAAATGCCCTACGACGATGATTAAGAAGTGGAAAACCCTCGACAGCCGCTACATCATTCAGCGGCCCTGGCTCACGGCACGTGTCGACCGTGTGCAGCTGCCCAGCGGAGTGATTCACCCCGAGCACTATGTGCTGGAGTACCCCGACTGGGTCAATGTCATCGCCATCACCCGCGATGGCATGTTTGTCATGATACGCCAGTACAGGCACGCAATGGATCAGGTGCTCATCGAGTTGTGCGCCGGTGTGAGCGAGCAGGGCGAGACACCCGAACAGAGCGCACGGCGCGAACTGCTCGAGGAGACGGGCTATGGTGGTGGCACTTGGCACGAAATCCTCACCATCGGACAGAACCCCAGCATCTGCGACAACATCACCCACTGCTTCTTGGCCGAGGGAGTGGAGCGACTCTCCGACCAGTCGCTTGAACCCACCGAGGACATCGAGGTTCTGCTCATGACCCGCCAGCAAGTCCACGACCTCCTGTCCAACAACCAGATGCTGCAGGCCCTCATGGCTGCCCCCCTGTGGCGCTACTTCGCCGAGCACTGACCCCTTCTGCGGGCGCCAGACCCTAAAGAGGGAGATAACTGTCCATCTCACGCGGATTTTCGCAGATGATTTTTATCTCACAGATTTACACAGATTATCACAGATTGTTTAGGGAGCTATATACCAGTTGTCCCCCAAAATAATTGCAGCCAGGCTCACCGCCCGGCTGCAATTATGCTATATGCATGAAGCATTAGTTAGTTCTTCCCAGCATGTAGTTGATGATCGCATTGACATCTAAGATGTCAACCTTGCCGTCATTGTTCACGTCACAGGGCACTCCGCTGCCCGAGCCGCCCGAACCGGCATCTTCATAAATACTGTAGAATTCTTTCCATACATTCATCGCTTGGTATTTTCCCTTGCAGCCCGCGGGCACGTGCAGCTTGCAGTATTCATGCTGCTGCACGCCGCTGAACACGCTGGCATCGATGGGGATGGGCCTCGGCCTGGGGCAATACACATTCTCTAGCTGGGTGCAGCCCGAGAAGGCTGAGTTGCCTAAGGTGGTGAAGTCGTTGGGTAGTGTCACCTTTTTCAGTGCTGTGCAGTCCTTGAATGCGTTTTCGGGAATGGTGTATATCGAGTTACCTAAAGTCACCGTTTCAACGACTCCTTTCACTCCCTTGAAATAACTGATGTCGGCAAACTTGTTATTATCGATGTTGAGTGTTTTGAGATGGATGCAACCATTAACTATGCTGTTGCCATAAGGGTCAATATAGGTTACCGAACTGGGGATGGTCAGTGATTGTAGGACAGTGCAGCCCGAGAACGCATAGTTGTTGATAGTAGTGACTGAGTTGGGGATGGTCGCCGAGGTCAAACCAGTGCAGTTTTGGTAGGCAGCAGCTCCAATCTTTTTCACCGAGTTGGAGATGGGTAGCGTAGTCAGGCTGGAGCAGCCTTCGAAGGCAGAGTTGCCAATTTCTTCTACAGAGTTAGGGACGTTGACCGATTTCAGGCTGGAGCAGCCTTCAAAGGTGTGGTCTCTGATAGTTTTTAATGAGTTGGGCAGTGTCACCGAAGTTAGGCCGCTGCAGTTTCGGAAGGCGTAACCCCATATTTCGGTGACCGAGTTGGGAATCGTGATGGACTTCAAGCCGGTGCAGCCCTCGAAGGACTCGTCGCAAATGATACTGAGCGTGTTGGGCAAGGTGATCGATTTCAGGCCGATGCAGCCTTCAAAGCAGTTAGTAGCAATTCCTTTGGTGCCCGACCTTAATGTGATGTTGGTGCCGTCGGGCATCTCACCTTTATATGTATAGGCGGCCGAACCAAGATAGACAAGTCCGTCTGCCTGATTGTTCCACCACGGAGTTCCGTCCACGACCTTTTGACCGACCATATAGAGCGAATTAGGGAAGTTGATGGAATTCAACGAAGTGCAGCCATTGAACACATTGCTATATAACTGGATCAATGTTTCTCCGTAAAAGAATACTGCCGACAAGTTGGTGCAATTTTCGAATGCACCGACGAAAATTTTCTCGACGCCCTCGGGGATGGCTAACATGTGCAAACTTGTGCAGCCCTTGAATGCATATCTACCAATAGTGTCGATAGAGCTGCTAAGGTTAAGCTCACTGACTTTTGTACAACCTTGGAAGGTATATTCGTCAATATATGTGACACCATCAGGGATTGTGATTTTTGTGAGCGCGGTGCAGTTATAGAAGGCATATCTGTTAATCTTCCGAAGGGTGTTGGGGAGATTGATTTTTGAGATAGTTGAATTCTTATAAAAAGCGTTACCACCTATTCCGTATACTGTGTAATTCTGTCCGTTATAGGTGACACTTGATGGGATTGTGATTTCACCCGACAGATTTGTGTAATGGGCGGCTGAACTGCCTTGTGCAGGGTCATAGGTCACCCACACCTTGTTGGGATAATACGAAGAATAAAGGTAGTACAAATTGCCAACCTTAAAGGTGGTGTCGGCGCTGGCACTTGCCACAACGAGCAGCAAGAGTGCTGCAGTAAGTAAAAACTTTTTTCATAATAGATTGATGCATTTTTAATATTAGTAATTAGTTTCAGAATAAAAAACGCCTACAAAAGTAATAACTTTTTTTAAATACAAACCATAACCCTGAAAAAAACGTCCCTCGAAATAAAGCAATTTTCTATTTCATGATGATAATTGAAAATTTTTCAGTAACTTTGCACGTTTTTTAAACAAGTATCTCTACCAGCGCGCAGCGCGGTCTACCGGTAAAGCGGTCTTAATTCTAAATTCTAAATTCTTAATTGAAAAAATGATTGACTCAATACTCTCGCAAGCTACCGCGCAGGCGGTCAAAGAACTGTATGGTCTGGATTACCCTGCCGACAAAATCGTGCCACAAACCACCAAGAAGGAGTTTGAGGGCAACGAGACCATCGTAGTGTTTCCCTTCTTGAAGGCTTCGCACAAGGCTCCGGCGGCCACAGCGCAAGAGATTGGCGACTATCTGGTGGAGCACTGCGACGCCGTCGAGAAGTTCAACGTCATCCAGGGATTTCTCAACATCACCATCCGTCCGGCATTCTGGACGGGGCTGCTCAATCAGGTGGCCGACACGCCCGACTATGGCTTCACTGCCGTGACCGACGACTCGCAGCTGGTGATGATCGAGTACTCATCGCCCAACACCAACAAACCCCTGCACCTGGGTCATGTGCGCAACAACCTGCTAGGCTACAGCCTGTCGCGCATCATGCACGCCTGTGGCTACAAAGTGGTCAAGACCAACATCGTGAACGACCGCGGCATCCACATCTGCAAGTCGATGCTCGCTTGGCTCAAGTGGGGCAACGGCGCCACACCCGAGTCGACGGGCAAGAAGGGCGACCACCTGATTGGTGACTACTATGTGGAGTTCGACAAGCACTACAAGGCCGAGGTCAAGCAACTCATGGCCGAGCGGGGCCTCACGCAAGAAGAGGCCGAGAAGCAGAGCACACTCATGGCCGAAGCGCGCGAGATGTTGCGCAAGTGGGAAGAGGGCGATGCTGAGGTACGCCAACTGTGGAGCATGATGAATGAGTGGGTGTATGCCGGCTTCGACGAGACCTACCGCCGGCTGGGCGTGGACTTCGACAAGATTTACTACGAGAGCAACACCTACCTCGAGGGCAAGGAGAAGGTGATGGAGGGCCTGGAAAAGGGCTTATTCTATCGCAAAGAGGACGGCAGTGTGTGGGCCGACCTCACCCCCGACGGGCTGGACCACAAGTTGCTGCTGCGCAGCGACGGCACATCGGTCTATATGACCCAGGACATCGGCACGGCCAAGCTGCGCTATCAGGACTACCCCATCGACAAGATGATCTATGTTGTGGGCAACGAGCAGAACTACCACTTCCAGGTGCTGTCGCTGCTGCTCGACAAACTGGGCTTCAAGTGGGGCAAAGACCTGATCCACTTCTCCTACGGCATGGTGGAGCTGCCCGAGGGCAAGATGAAGTCGCGCGAGGGCACCGTGGTCGACGCCGACGACCTGATGGACGAGATGATCGGTACAGCGCGCCAGATGAGCGACGAGCGCGAGAGCCTGCGCGACCTGAGCGAGGCCGAGCGCGAGGATGTGCTGCGCATGATCGGGTTGGGAGCGCTCAAGTACTTCATCCTCAAGGTCGACCCGCGCAAGAACATGACCTTCAACCCCAAGGAGTCGATTGACTTCAACGGCAACACGGGGCCGTTTTTGCAGTACACCTATGCGCGCATCCAGTCGATTCTGCGTAAGAGTCAGGACGACATCGACGCGGCCGACATCAGCACCGTGGCACCCAACGACAAGGAGGTGGCACTGATTCAGCGACTGATAGACTTCACCACCACCGTGGCCGATGCCGGCAAGAACTACAGCCCGGCCCTGATAGCCAACTATGTCTACGAACTGGCCAAGGAGTTCAACCAGTTCTACCACGACTACAGCATCCTGCGCGAGGAGGACACCGCCGTGCGCGTGTTCCGCCTCAAGCTGGCCCGCACAGTGGGACAGATCATCAAGCGCGCCGTGTGGCTGCTGGGCATGGAAGTGCCTGAACGCATGTGATGGGTTTGTGGCATGCTTTTTGCAATATACTGAATAGTCTAGATTTTCTGGAAATTCTAGCTGCTTGGGATTAATCATTACTCTACAAGATAAAAATGGATAACTACAACAACTACTACAATGGTTACGCCACGGCCTCCCAGGCCGAAAGCGAATTGGCGCTGCGCAACTATGTGTCGAGCGTCATGTTCCGAGTCTACGGCAAGATGTTCTTGGGGCTGCTTGTCACTGCCATCACATCGCTGCTGGTACTGACCAATGAGACGCTGATGGCTCTGTTCTTCAGCTCAAGAATAACATTCTTCGTTCTGGCTTTTGCCGAGCTGGGACTGGTATTCTACCTGTCGGCCCGCATCGACAAGCTGCAAGCCAGCACAGCCACGGCGTTGTTCTACCTGTATGCCGTGCTCAATGGAGTCACGCTCACGCCTATTTTCGCCATTTACACTGGCTCGTCCATCGCGCTGACCTTTGGCATCACCTCGGTCACTTTCGGTGCCATGTGTCTGTATGGCTACCTCACCAAGCAGGACTTGAGCAAGATGGGTTCCATCCTGTTCATGGCGCTGATCGGATTGATACTGTGTACGATTGTCAACTTGTTCCTGCACAGTTCGGCGATGGACTGGATCATCTCGCTGGCAGGTGTGGCCATCTTTATGGGCCTCACCGCCTGGGACACCCAGAGCATCAAGCGGATGGTGGAGATGGCCGACCCGGGCCAGACGGGCAAGATTGCCACACTGGGCGCCCTGAGCCTGTATCTCGACTTTATCAACCTGTTCATCTATCTGCTGCGCATCTTTGGCAGCCGTGACTGACACAATGTAGTCACGAGATGAAACGGGGACGCAAACTGGTGGCGTGGTCTATCGCCACTACTGTCACACTGTTGCTGACCGCACTGGTCGGCAGCAGTTTTTATATGCTCGACTTTGCCTTGTCGCCGCTGCAGCGCAGTGACGATGCGGCCATTGAGCGACTGTCGCGACATGCTCCCGATGCTGTTGTGTCGTGGGTCGACAGTGTGCGCAGTGCCAGCGCATTGCGCGACACCACTGTGGAAATCGGCGGTGTGGCGGCTCATGCCTGGTATCTGCGAGCCGACAGTGCCACCCACCATGTGGCACTGCTGGTGCATGGCTACAAAGACACGGGCCTGTCGATGCTGCACATTGCCTACCTCTATCACCACGACATGGGCATGAACGTGCTACTGCCCGACCTGCCCGCGCACGGGCACACCCCAGGCGACCACATCGACATGGGATGGGCTGCCGACCGCAAGCATGTTTTGCGGTGGATTGAAGTAGCTGACGATATGTTCCGTGGTGTTGCGGCACAGAGCAACATGGTGCTGCATGGCATCTCGATGGGGGCATCGACGGTGATGAATGTGGCCGGCAGCATACCTCCTGCTTGCGTGCGCTGTGTGGTAGAGGACTGTGGCTACACCAGCGCCTGGGACGAGTTCTCGGCGCAGCTTGGCCAGCAGTTTGGCCTGCCCGAATTTCCACTCATGTACACCACCAGCGCCCTATGCCGTCTGCGTTACGGCTGGGCCTTCAGCGAGGCCAACAGCCTGGAGCAGGTGGCCCACAGCAGCTTGCCCATGCTCTTCATCCACGGCGACAACGACGACTTTGTGCCCACCGCCATGGTCCATGAGCTATATGAAGCCAAGCCGCAGCCCAAGCAGCTATGGCTGGCACCCGGCTCAATCCACGCCCGCGCCTACAGCGACCACCCAGCCGAGTACACCCGGCTGGTCCGTGATTTTGTCGCCCGGTGGATGCCCTTGTAGCGCCAAGAATCGTGCATTGTGAATTGCACATTGTGAATTGCCTAGGAAATACGTGTTGGCCATTGTGATTTGGTAGCAGTGGGGGCGGAGGCAGCTGCTCCCCTATCTTAGGAGGGGAGTTGGTCCCAGGCGATTATTGTGAATTGCGCATTCTACAAATGCCCTCTTTACAAACCGCAACCAAAGTTTACAATTTTTAGTAGGGAAAATTGTGCCCGTTTTAAAATAAAGTACTAATTTTGAGCGTTTTTTAGACAAACCATTATAATTAGTGACTATGAAATTAGCAAGAAAAATATTCGCTTTGCTGGTCGCCGGAGCCGTCCTGATGGGCGTTTCGGCCACAGCTAGCGCACAGCGAATGAGCAATAGCAGCGGCAGCAACATCGGTCGCGTGGAGAGCGACGGACGCGTGTACAACAGCAGTGGCAGCAACATGGGCCGCATCGAGAGCAATGGCCGCATCTACAACAGCAGCGGAAGCTATGTGGGACGTGTCGAGAATGATGGCCGCATGTACAACAGCAGCGGCAGCTACATGGGCCGCGTGGAGAGCAGTGGCCGCATCTACAACAGCAGCGGAAGCTTCATCGGCGAGGCCCGTGGAGTGGACACCAAGAAAGCCGCAGTGCTGTTTTTCTTCAAACTGATTTAATTTGCTTATGAGTATACGACAGATAATCACGATGGCCGTGGTGGCCGTCATGGCGATTACCGCCAACCACGCTGCTGCACAGAATCTGCAGAGCGCCAAGAACAACAGCCGGATGCATAAAGACCTGCTCGCACGACAGTCGCGCATCCAGGATCAGATTAAACTTGAAGAGGCTCAGAAATATGCCTCACAACTCTACGAAGAGGAAGAGCCCGAACCCGACATCTACACCGAGGGCTGGGAGAGCGATCGCGTCAATCCCTACAAGAACGCCAATGTGCCACAGACCAAGGTCATCGATGTGCGCGGATTCCACATGCCCATCAAAGGCAACTACATCACCTCGCCCTACGGCTACCGCCCGGCATTCCGACGCACCCACAAGGGTGTGGACATGCGCAGCGCTGTGGGCGACACCGTCTATGCAGCCTTCACCGGCAAGGTGCGTCTTACCAAGTTTGAGCGCGGGGGCTATGGCTTCTACGTCATTCTGCGGCACGACAACGGCCTCGAGACCGTGTATGGCCACCTGACGCGATTCCTGGTGCAGCCCAACCAGTTTGTCAAAGCCGGACAGCCCATCGCCCTGAGCGGCAACACCGGCCGTTCGACCGGTCCGCACCTGCACTTTGAGACGCGCTTCATGGGCTATGCCATCAACCCGGCAGCCATCATCGACTTTGCCAATCGCACGACCCACACCGACACCTACACCTTCAACAAGAGCAACTATACCGAGAGCCGCTCTTATGCCCCCAGCCGCCGCTACGCAGCTGTGCGTTCTACAAGCAACAGTTCATCGGCCAGCTACAGCAAGTCGAGCAAGGGACACAAGTACGACTCCAAGACTCGCAAGCGCAGTGCTCAGCGCAGCACCTACAAGGTGCGCAAGGGCGACAACCTGGGCAAGATTGCCGCACGCAATGGCACAACCGTGGCTCAGCTCAAGAAGATGAATGGCATCAAGGGCGACAAGGTCCAGTCGGGCAAAGTGCTCCGCGTCAAGTAGTAACTGAATTGGAAATATTAGTTTAAAGCGTGTGTTTCTTGTAGACACACGCTTTTTTATATAGTTAATAGTTTAGCATTCATAATGGGGACTATATACGTGTTGTCCCTTGATGTAAAGTAGCAGTGGCCCCAATGGGGCCGTCGACTACAGGCGGGGGCCGCAGCCCCCGTAACAAGAGCAATAAAGCCATTCACCGCCCTGAAGGGGCGGCCGAGGCTCGCACCCTTTTTCAGTTTATAGTTAAAAGTCCCCGTTATGAATGCTAAACTATTAACTTTTAACTATAAACTGCACTTCATTACCCCGCCTGTAATCGAATAGCCCTTTCAGGGCACCAAAGGGACAACAGGTAGTTCCTATTTTTATGGTTAGCTAGCACGCCAGAAAGTGCTCACTACACTATAGAGCATAAGAAATCCGCAGACTACTCATCAGGTTGTCTGCGGACTTTTTCTTGTGTTGGTCATTCAGAGTTGGGCGAGGTCTTGAGGCGTGGGATCTTTCTGCAAGATTCGTCCCTCCGGGTCGATGAGGAAGCTGCAGTATCGTGCCTCTTGCCGCCAGATGCGCCGTAAGTTATCTTGCTGCGTACTGTCGCAGTGCCACTGCAGTTGATTGTTCAGCTGGTCAACGATAACGAGCTGTCGGTAAAGTGCTTCGCTGTCATCCATATTGACCGACATGTGGCTGATGCCATATCGCTGTGCGGCATGTCCCAGCTGCTGGTTGGCAATACGCGACTCGGGTTGTTCAGACGACCAGAAAGTGACCACCACATAGCTTCCTCGCAGCTGACCCAGCGACGTTTCGCCGCTCTCATTGGCAATGGTCAGGCTCGGTGCTTGAAATCCCACTCGACCATCGGCCGGTGTGGTGTAATAAGCCGAAGTAAAGACCAGCAAGCAGGCCAGTGCTGTAATCGCAAATAGTGATTTAGACATTATCTTCGTTTTGAGTTCATAATTCAGGCCCGCGACCGCCGACCTCCGTCGTGTTTGTCTGAGCCTGTGCCGATTTTCGGCTAACATGGTGCGGCAATGACCGCCCAAGTGGTTTGTACGTCCTTGTCCAATCGTGGAAAAGGACTGCAAAATTAGACAAAAAGTACAACACAGGCAAACCTCCACACATTAAATTTTCATAAAATGCTGTATTATAACACCTTGCCAAGAGTCCAAAAACAGGCAGACTATTAACACGCCAACAAATTAACTTAAAATGTTAATTCACCGTGTTGATAGGCGTTTACATGAGGTCTGACAAGAGCAAAGAGAGATGCATTTTAACATTTAACATTTATTAAACTTCACTACTGTTTTCGTCACTATTCTATGATATGGGTGTGGCAGTCTCTCACTTTTGGCAGAGGAAAGCGGAATCGCTACCATGTAACACTTTCGCACAGTATTGATAATTAGATTACAGGGTCATCCCTGCGTCAAGGCTGTAGGGACGGCACCCCTGTGCCGTCCGCCTCGACAAAAGGTAATGTTGCTTGCAGCCCTGCTGGCGGACGGCACAGGGGTGC
>JAFUVK010000052.1 GCA_017477555.1 Muribaculaceae bacterium | reverse complement strand
GTCAAGCCACGATTTCGCTATCGCTTCTTCTCTCCCAAGCGTCACCACTTGAAACTTGCGAGTCGCTATAGGGTTCGTCGGTGACTACGCCCCGAGTGGACTTTCACCACAGATGTACAACATGCCCGTCATACTAAAAAAACAACCACCTGAAACCAGATGGTTGTTTTTTTTTGGTTGTCCTACCCGGACTCGAACCAGGAAATGCGGCACCAAAAACCGTTGTGTTACCATTACACTATAGGACAATCCTATGTCAACCTGCAGCACGTGCCACAAAATTGCGCTGCAAAGGTACTGCTTTTTTTGGAAACAGCCAACAATAGTGCAAAAAAAATAAGAAATATTTTGTTTCATTGCAAAAAAACACTACCTTTGTACCACATAAAAACATGTTAAGACTATGAGCGACAAGATTCAATATTGGATTAATCAGGACGGCGAGCAGACAGGACCGCTCACCGTAGACCAACTGGAACTGATGACCCTGAGCGAGAAGACCTACGTGTGGAGCGCAGGATACGACGACTGGAAGCCCCTGAGCGAGGTATCCGAGTTGGCTCATCTGCTGCCTCACCCAACCGGCAACAGTACCGTTCCACCGCTTGCCTCAGAGCCTGTTCCCGGTCAGCCCCTTGATGCTCCCGTACTTGGTCAGCCGGTCGAAACGCCCGTCCTCGGGCAGCCAATGCAGCAACCCGCCATGGGGCAGCCTTTGCAGACTTCTCAGCCCACTGATGAACCCTACCCGCCCTGCCCTCCCACTAACATGGCATGGGCCATAATCAGCATGCTGCTGTGCTGCATACCGCTGGGCATCGTCGCCATCGTCTATGCCAACAAGGTGTCGAAAAAATACTACGAGGGAGACATTGCTGCAGCCGAGCACTACAGCGAAGTCAGTGCCTGGTGGTGCATCGGCACCATTGTGGGCGGACTCATCCTGCAGCCCTTCGTCTCGCTCATCCAGATGGCCATCATGGGCTAACCGACCAGCCACTGCATCCGCAACCCAAAATCCACTTTTGATATTTTCGCAACGCAGGGCTATGAATCATCCAAGCTAGAAGATGTTGCGGCCAATCCACCAAAGGATGATGGCGGCAAGCAGGGCATAGACGATCCACGGGCGGCTGATGGCGCGGTAGTAGCGTGGCCAGGTGGTGCGCTTGAGCTCACCCACCAGATAGACCGCCACAGTGGGTATGGCCACTAACAAGCCGGCATTATAGTGCCACGCCGCCGGAATGTCGCCATGCAGCAAGGCATGCAGCGCACGCTGCGAGCCGCATCCGGGACACTTGTAGCCCGTGACAGTGAGGAACGTACACCGCGGGAAGAACCCTGCCTGTGAGGGGTCGAACGTGAAATAGACCGCTGCGGCCAGTACCGCCAGCGCCACAACTGCGCCATAGATGATCCACCGGCGCATCACCACGACCCCCCGGCGCCTCCACCGCCAAACGAGCCGCCACCGAAGCCGCCCCAGCCACCGCCAAAGCCGCCACCGAAACCGCCGGAACGTGAACTACCACCCCAGCCCGAGCCACCAGTGAAGATGATGGGCGGGCCGCCCCAGGTGCCGGTACTGCGCCCACTCGAACCCGAGTTGCCGCCACCATGCGAACTCCTGTAGAGGATATAGAAGAAGATGGCCAGGAAGAAGATGATGGCAATGACATCCTCGGTGCCCATCTCATTCTCCTGTTCCATGTACTCCTCGGCATCATACTAGCCCTTGAGGATGGGCATCATCACGGCCAACGCATTCCACACACCGGCCTCGTAGTCGCCCGTGCGGAAGGCAGGGATGAGCTTGTTCTCAATGATGCGCCGGCACAACGCGTCGGGTAGCGCGCCCTCCACGCCATAGCCCGTGGCGATGAACACCTTTCCACCGCTGGTCGCCGTCTTGGGCTTGATGAGGATGACCACGCCGTTGTTGAATCGCTTGTCGCCCACGCCCCACTCCTGCCCTATCTTATAGGCCATCTCGGCTGGTTCATAGCCCTGCAGGTCGTGCATGGTGACGATGCAAATCTGGTTGCTGGTCGAGTGCGCGAAGCTCTCTAGCGTATCCTCAAGCACCGCGTCATTGACCAGCACACCAGCCATGTCATTGACCAGACGCGGCGGGTCGGGCCGTTTAGGCACCTGCGCCAGGACAGCCACCCACAGCATCACAGCCAAGACCGTCAGCATCAGACGTTTGTCAGTCATCATAGGACACTTCATTGCTCAGTTCGTTGATGTCCTCGCGGTCGGCGGGGAAATAGTCTTTTAGTTTGTTGCCAATCAGTGCTACTGCCGCACAAATACCCTCGACGGGGCTGTGCCGCTGGAGGTGATGGGTCAACACACCTATGGCCTCGTTCCAAAATCCTTCAGGAACCAGTTGGTTGATGCCCTGGTCGCCCAGAACTGCCAACTTGCGGTCCTTATAGGCGATGTAGATGAGTACAGCATTGCGCCGCATGGTGCGATACAGCCTCTTGGCATTGAACACCGCCTCGGCCTGCGGCAAGGTCTCGCCCAGGCAGTGCGGGGTCACATGGACACAAATCTCTCCCGAGGTCATTCGCTCGGCCTCTGTGATGGCCTGGGCAATACGCCGCTGGCCCTCAACGGGTATGAAATCTTCGAGTGGCACCTAATATTATTAGACTTTAGACGTTAGACGTTAGTTTTTAGTTGTTAGTTGCTGCCACAACATTGTGACGTCTTAACTCCTTAACTTCTTAACTTCTTTAACTACTCAGTTTTTAGACTTTAGACGTTAGACGCTGTGGCTGGTAGGGCCGCGTGTAGGGACGGCACTCCCGTGCCGTCCGCCTCGACAAAAGGTAATGTTGAATGCCGCCCGGAGTCGGACGGCACAGGGGTGCCGTCCCTACACAACCTGGCCATTCATGCGGCGTGCCGCGTACCCACAATTGTGCATTGTGAATTAATCGAATGACACCTTTGGAGCCTTTTCGGCACCGGCCTCGGCCTCGAAGTAGGGCTTGCGGTCGAAGTTGAAGATGCCGGCCAGAATATTGGTGGGGAAGGTGCGAATCTCGGTGTTGTAGGCCCGAGCTGTGTCGTTGAACTTCTGCCGCTCGACGGTGATGCGGTTCTCTGTGCCCTCGAGTTGCGACTGCAACTCCAGGAAGTTCTGGTTGGCCTTGAGGTCGGGATAATTCTCACTGACGGCGATGAGTCGGCTCAACGCTTGTGTCAGTTCGCCCTGTGCTTCCTGGAATTTCTTGATTTGTGCCTCATCAAGGTTGCTGGCGTCGACCTGCACCGACGTGGCCTTGGCGCGTGCATTGATCACTCCCTCCAGTGTCTCCTTCTCGTGTTTGGCATAGCCCTTGACAGTCTCCACCAGGTTGGGAATCAGGTCGGCTCGACGCTGGTAGACGTTCTCTACTTGTGCCCAGGCGGCCTCAACCCCCTCTTGCGACTTGACCATACTGTTATATGTGCCCTTGACCCACCCGAACAGGGCGAATCCCAACAAGACAACGACAGCAATTGCTATCAGACATCCTTTTTTCATCATAATTTATTGTATTTAAAAGTTTAAACTTGTATTTTCGATAATCTCGGCTGCACTCGGCATAGCCCGAGCAAGCTCGGCTC
>JAFUVK010000159.1 GCA_017477555.1 Muribaculaceae bacterium | reverse complement strand
CTTTATTCAGGCAGGCCAGTCCGCTAAGAAAACCTTTACTGCGGCCTTGAAACCTGTCGAATATCACGAACTCTTGAACAAATATGAAATATTTTTCTTAAAAAATTCAAAAATATTTGCCCGTTACTTTAGGAAGCATGCACCCCAACGACCAGCTTATTTAGATTATTGCCAAGAGCAAGCCCGAAGGGCTGGCAGACCACAGGCCGGGGTGGAGCGTCAGCGCAACCCCGGTGACAGGGACAAAACAAACATCCAAGCCCTGAAGGGGCGGCAGACACTCAAACGTCTCTCCCATGCGCATGACGCGCAGTTTCACCCAGGTAGCACAATCGCTGAACGAAAGGCTGCAAGATTGTTAGTGAATGTTAAATTTTGAGCGGGCGTTAAACTTGTTTGTGCTTTGGCAGTCAAACAAGCGGAAAGATTAATAAAACGATTTGCTTCAAACGCAATAAGACCTGACTTTTTCGTAATAAAACAATGATTTGTGTGCCTCACAGCACCGCCATCAAGCCCCGCTCGCGATTGAGTGGGGCTTTTGGTTTATCCGTGGTATGGTTTAAGAAATTCGGCAATGCGGCGCCCCTTCGTCCTGTCCCTCATCAGTCAGGTGGCGGGAGTTGTGGCTGCCTTTGCCATCGTTCATTGTGGATTGTAAATTGGCTGTGACCTCTGCCCCTGCCTTGGTCAGGTGAGGGGGAGAGGTCACTGCCCTACTGTCTAAATCCTAATAATCTAGATGCAGCGCTCCACGGGCAACACCCAAGCTCGCATGCCCAGCTTGGGGCGCTCTATGTCGAGCTGGTGCAGGTAGTCGAGCACGCGGTCCACATGGTCGTCCTCGGCCATCACCATCATCGATGCGGCCAGCGAGGGCCATGCATGGGTGCCGTAGTGTGGGTCGCCGGTCTTGGTGCCGCGGCCTTGCACCTCCTGCCATGCCGTGAAGCCGCGTACGCCCAATCGTGGCAGTTCCTCCACGAGCTGCTCGTAGTATGCTTGGTCGAATGCTATAAATATTGCTTTCATCTTCTTTTAATTGAAAATTGTGAATTGAGAATTGAAAATTCTCGTCTCTCGTTTCTTGCTTCTCGTTTCTAGTCTCTTGCTTCTTGCTTCTCGCCACTTGCCTCCAGCTTCTGGTGATGCTTCTTGCGCGTGCGCTTGATGCCGTTGTAGGCAAAGATGGTGTACATCGTGGGCACGAACAGCAGTGTCAGGATGGTGGAGAAGGTCAGACCACCGATGACGGCGACACCCATGGGTCGCCACATCTCGCTACCCTCACCACCGCCGATGGCCATAGGCACCATGCCCAGGATGGTGGTGAGCGAGGTCATCAGCACCGGGCGCATGCGCGAGTGGCCAGCATCGAGCACGGCGCGGCGCACACTCATGCCACGCTCGCGGTTGAGCGTGATGTAGTCGATGAGCACGATACCGTTCTTCACCACAATACCAATCAGCATGATGGCACCGATCATCGACATCACGTTCAGGTTGGTGCCCGTCATCAGCAGGATGAGCACGATGCCCGAGAAGGCGAACATGATTGAGGTCATGATGATACCGGGATAGGTGAACGACTCAAACTGCGACGCCATGACGATGTAGACCAGGACGATGATGAGCACGGCCAGCATGCTCAGGTCGCGGAACGAATCCTGCTGGTCCTCGTAGCTACCGCTGAGCTGGATGGTCACACCCTGCGGCATGTCGAGCTTGTCGATCAGCGGCTGGGCCTCTTCGATGATCTCGCTCATCGGGCGGTCTTGCACCACGGTCGACACGGTGATGATGCGCTCGCGGTCTTTGCGCTCGATGGTGGGCGGGTTGAATCGCTCCACCACGGTGCCCACCTCCTTGAGGCGGATTCCCTGGCCCATGGCGTTGTATAGCAGGATGTTCTCAATGTCGGTGATCGACTGGCGGTGGCCCTTGTCGTACATCACCTTGATGTCGTACTCGTCGCCATCCTCGCGGAAGTAGCTGGCCGTGGTGCCATTGATGCGGTTACGCAGTGCATTGGCGGCCGTGCTCAGGTTCAGGCCGTAGATGGCCAGCTTCTCGCGGTCGAAGTCCACCTGATATTCCGGCTGGTAGTCCGATCGGCTGATGTTGATGTCGGCCGCACCCTTGATGCCTGCCAACAGGCGCTTCAGTCGCTGGGCCACGGTGTCGGTCTTCTCGAAGTCGTAGCCGTAAATCTCATAGTTCAGTGTGCTCTGTCCGCTCATGCCGCCACCACGGTTGCCGCCCACATTCACCAGGGCTTTCTTGAACTCGGGGTAGTGCTTGAGGTCCTCACGCATCAGTCCGGCAATCTCCACGATGCCGCGCTTGCGCTCGCTGGGGTTGACCAGACGGATGTTCATCGAGATGATGTGCGAGCCGTTGTTCTGCATCGAGGCAAAGGTGTTGTCGCTTGAGGCCTGGCCCACCGTGTAGTTGAACACCTTGATTTCGGGATACTTCTCGGTCCACTCCTTGTAGAGTCGGGCGGTAACCTCCTTGGCCAGCTCCACGCGGCTGCCGATGGGCAGCTCCAGGCTCACGCCCAGGCGGCTGTTGTCCATCGTGGGGAAGAACTCGCTGCCGATGAACCGAGCCAGGAACATCGAGGCCACAAAGATGCCCAGTGCGGCGGCTGTGGTGATCCAGCGATGGGTCACGCACACGCTGAGCACGCGCTTGAACCCGTCGTCAAGCTTGTCGAGGAAGTTCTCGATGGGGCCATAAATCTTGTGGAACAGCGGGCTGTCCTGGCGGTGCTGCTTGAGCATGCGCGAGCACAGCATCGGGGTCAGCGACAGGGCGGCGGTGGTCGAGATGACCATCATGATGCAAACCATCCATCCCAGCTGGCGGAACAGCACACCGGTCATACCCGTGACCAGGGTCAGCGGGAAGAACACGGCAATCAGCGTCAACGTCGATGCGATGACCGAGATAGCCACCTCGTTGGTGCCATGCACGGCGGCCTGCTTGGGATCGGAGCCACGTTCGATGTGTGTGGTGATGTTCTCCAGCACAACGATGGCATCGTCCACCACCATACCAATCGAAATAGACAGTGACGACAGCGACACGATGTTGAGCGTGTTGCCGGTAGCGTACAGGTAGATAAACGAGGCAATCAGCGAGATGGGGATGGTGAGCACAATGATGACCGTGGCACGCCAGCGGCCCAGGAAGAAGAACACCACCAGAATCACGAACAACAGGGCGTAGAGCACCGTCTCGACCAGCGACGAGATGGTGTTGCGGATGTTGTCGCTCGTGTCGACGATGTAGTCCAGCTTGACGTCGCTAGGCAGGTTCTTCTGGATTGTGGGCAGAATCTTGGCCACCTGGTTAGAGATTTCAACACTGTTGGCGCCGCTCTGCTTCTGGATGATGACCATGGCACCCTTCACGCCGTTGTTGAACGACTCCTGGGCGCGCTCCTCGAGCGAGTCGTCGATGGTGGCGATGTCGCTCAGGTGTACCACGCCGCCATTGCTGGCACCCACCACGATGTTCTTCATCTGCTCAGGGTCTTTAAACTCGCCCTGCACACGCAGCGAATAGGTGTCGCTGCCTATGTCGAACGTACCGCCGGGGATGTTGCGGTTCTCGGCGCCGATGAGCGAGGCCACGCTCTCGACACTGATATGATAGGCCTCCATGCGGATGGGGTCGAGGTACACGTGAATCTCACGCTTGGGCGCTCCGGCTATTGACACCGAGCCCACCCCGTCGACGCGTGCCAGCGGGTTGGCCACGTTCTCGTCCAGAATCTTGTACAGACCCGGCATGCTCTCGCCGGCTTGCACCGAGAGCAGCGCGATGGGGATCATGTCGCTTGAGAACTTGAAGATGACCGGCGTGTTCGAGTCATCGGGCAGATAGCTCGAAATCATGTCTAGCTTGTCGCGTACATCGTTGGTCAGAGCGTCGATGTCATAGCCATACTCAAACTCCAGCGTGATGATCGACACGTTCTCGCGCGAGTTGCTGGTGATGTGCTTCAGGTGCTCGACCGAGTTGAGCGTGTTCTCGAGCGGTCGGGTCAGGTTCTGTTCAATGTCCTGCGCACTAGCACCCTGATAAGTGGTCATCACCATGATGGTGTTGGTGTCCACATCGGGGTACAGGTCGATGGGCAATTTCTGCAGTGAGAACAGGCCGATGATGACCACAGCCACAAAGATGAGGATGGTGGTCACCGGTCGCTTCACTGAACTGCTATATAGACTCATACTTTCTTAATTTAGACTGTTGACGTTAGTTATTAGGCTTTAGACGTTAGACTTTTGCGCTAAGAACTAAAAACTAACAAATAAGAACTACTTCGTGATTTCGACCTTTGCTCCGTTGGTCAGGCGGCTCTGTCCCTCGGTCACCACCTGGGTGCCTGGCGTGAGGCCGCTCACGATCTCATAACGGTTCTCCATGCGTCGTCCCAGTGTCACCTCGCGGAACTCGACAGTGCCGTTGTGGTAGACGTAGACGTAGCGCACACCCGAGCCGGTCTGCTTCTGGATGGCGCGGTCGGTAACGACCACATTGTGCCTGGTGCCGAAGTTGAAGTTCACCCGGGCAAACATGCCAGTGTGAACGCGGTTGCCGCCATTGGCGATGGTCACCTCCACCTGGAATGTGCGGTTGTTGGGGTCGATGGTGGGGTGGATGATGTGTACGCGTCCGGGAAATACCTCGTCACCGTAGGTGTCGAGCCGCACGTCCACGGCCATGCCCACTTTCACCTTGGGAAAGTCGCTCTCGTTGACGTTGACCACCACCTTGAGCGGCTGCTGCTGCTCGATGACCAGGATGGGACCGCTGGGCAGGTCGCCGGCATCAAAATTCTTCTGCGTCACCACACCACTCACGGGCGAGGTCAGCACAGTGTTTTCTTGCATGGTGCGCAACTGGCGCAGGGTCGACTCGATGGCGCGCGCCTGCGCGTCGTAGGCTGCCTGCATCTGGTCTACACTCTGCTGTGTGCCTCCACCAATCTTCACCAGCTCCTTCATGCGCTCCAGGTCGCGCTTCTGGTTGGCCAGTTGGATGCGCTGCTGGTCGATGGCGGCCATCTGCGTAGCGATGTTCACATCGTCGAGCACCACCACAGCCTGTCCGGCGCGCACGTGGCTGCCCACGTCCACCAGCAGGCGCTTGATGCGCGCTCCGTTGTTCGACGAGATGTTGTTGGTCTTAAAGGCCTCCACCGTGGCGGTGTATTCGCTCACCTGCGTCACGTCCTCGTCATACACAGTTTCAACTTTCACCAAGGGCAGTTCTTCCTTTTGCCCGGCGGCCTTGTCGTCCTTCTTGGTACATGCACTGAGCACCATCAGGCCCATGGCCACAATCAGTAGTCCTTTAGTCTTCATATCTGGTTTAATTTTTTATTCATTGTTGTATGGCTAGATATTCTAGATTAATTAACGTAGGGTGTGTTGCCCAGCACGCTCTCAAGGTCGCTCTCGGCCACGAGGTAGTCGTAGATGGCCTGGTAGTAGCTCAGGCGCGCGGTCATCAGGGCATCGTCGGTGTCGCGCAGCTGGATAAACGATGCGGCCCCGATTTGGAAGCTCTTCTGCATGATGTCGTTGGCTTTCTCGGCCTGGCGCACGCCGCCCTCGTTGCTTTCAATCTGCTTGATGCTCTTGCTGATGTTGTCCATCTGGCTCTGCACCTGCACATGCAGCGAGCGTTCCAGGTTTTCGCGTTGCCACTTCATCTCGCGCGCCTGAATCTCGGCTTGCTTGATGCGGTTCACGCGCTGCATTCCGGTGAAGATGGGAAATGCCAGTGTGAGGCCCACGCTCGACATGGGGTTGAACTTCAGCCCCTTGAATGGGCTGCCGTTGGACATCGATGTCCACATGTAGCTGGCGTTGCCGGTCAGGGTGGGCAGCCAGGCGGCCTTCTGCACCTCCACGGCCTTGTTCAGGTAGTCGGTCTGCAGGTCCAGGGTCTTGAGGTTGGTGTTCTTCACCAGCGAGGTGTCGGTCGAGAGGTAGCGGCCATACATCTGGCTCTTGTACTGGTCCAGCGTCTCGACGGTGCTGAACTCCTGGCGCACGTCCATGCCCATGAGCAGCTTGAGCTGGAGCTTGAGCTGGCGGATGTAGTTCTCGGCCTCGAGGATCGAGGGCTCGAGGTTGGTCACGGCCACATTGGCGCGCAGCACGTCGTACTCGCTGGCCGTGCCTATTTCGTGTTGCTTCTGGTAGATGGTCGCGTGCTGCTGGGCTGTGGCATGGCTGGCCTCAATCACACTCTTGGTGTGCTGTGCCAGCAGCAGGGCGTAGTAGGCGTTCTTCACTTGGTTCACCAGCTGGATTTTGTTGGCTCGGGCTTTTTCCAGGTTTTGAAGTATCTGGTTGTCGCTTAGCTTGATGGATTTCCACAGTGTGGGCATAATCAGTGGTATGGTGGCCGAGAAGCCGCCGCTGTGACTGTTGTCGCGGCCCATCTTCATGCCCTGTCCGCCGCCGGCTCCTGCTGCCGCCCGGCCGATGTCGGTCTGGGGCAGGTCGTCGGTGGGTGTGGTGGTCCCCCCCTGTGTTCCCCCGCCGCCAAACATGGCCCCGGCGTCGATGTAGATGGTCTGCAGGGCCAGGTTGCGGGTGTACTGTGCGCTGAAGTTGATTTCGGGCAGCAGTTTGCCCAGCGTCTCCTTCTTGGCGTAATCCACACGTTTGATTTCCATTGAGTCGACCTTGACGGTCGGGTTGTCGTTCAGGGCGATGCGTATGCACTGGTCCAGCGTCAGTGGCAGCACGTTCTGTGCCCCGGCCAGCAGTCCGGAACCGGCTAGCATCAAGCCTACGATGAGTTTCTTGAGTTTCATATCTGTTGTAGTATTTTTTATTGTCGAGTTTAATTACAGGTTCTGCCTGTTGCGGGCGTGCAACAGGGTGTCGATGTAGTCGATGCCCTCGGGGGTGGCGATGCCGCGCAGGAAGTTGACAAACGCGCCGTCGAACACGTCGACCCGGTCGAAGCCATAGCTCTGCAGGCGATCGCTGCGGTGCAGGTTGCGCATGGTCGACAGAAACAGGAAGGCGGCGATGTCGGTGTTGATGACGTTCACCACATGGCCCTCGGTCTGAGCCTTCTTCAACACTTGGCTCAAGCCCAACACAAACTGCTTTTCTTGCTCTTGCTGGTGGACAAAAATCTCGGGGTAGAGGCGGCGAATCTCGTCGACGTAGTTCAGCGAAGACTCGCGCAGGTAGTCGCGCACCCGCTGGTAGACCTTGAACAGGGCGTCGTAGCAGTTGGACGACGAGTCGAAGATGGCGCGCACCTCGGCGTCCTGGCGCTGGTGGTTGGCGTCGATGCATTCCTTGATGAGCGTGCGCTTGTCGGGAAACGTCTCATACAGCGTGCGCTTGCTGATGCCGCAGTTGCGCGCCACCATGTCCATGGTCATCGACTGCGGCCCCACGCGCGCCAGCAGCTTGCTGGCTTCGTCCAGAATATGTTCTTGCGTACTCATGCGATTGTCTCATTCGGTTTTCGGGGTGCAAAAGTACATGAAAACTTTAGAAACGCAAAAAGTTTTCTTGGTTTTTCTTGACGATTAATATGTTTTAACCTTAGTTGTTCTGATTTGGAAGATTCATAGTTTTGTTGTACCTTTGCCACGTTATTTATTCAGACGATGAAATCAGCTAGTAATATCAGAGACATAATGGCGTTTCTGCGGCAGCTGCAGGCCAACAACGACCGCCCCTGGTTTAAGGCTCACAAGGACGAGTACGACGCCCTGCGACAGCCTTGGGAGCAGGATATGGAGCGCCTCATAGGCCTAGTGGCCGACTACGATGACAATGTACATGGGCTGGGTGTCAAGGAGTGCGTCTACCGCATTTACCGCGACATCCGGTTCAGCCCCAACAAGGCACCCTACAAGAACTACTTTGCCGGCGTGCTGGGAAAAGGTGGGCGGCACACCGTCACATCGTGCTACTATGTGCACCTCCAGCCCGACAACATCATGCTGTGCGGAGGCATCTGGTGGCCCCAGCGCGACATCCTGGCCCGCTTGCGCGGCCTCATCGACGCCGAGCCCGACGAGTTTCTCAAGATAGTCAACAACTCCGACATCACCTCGCGTTATCACTGGCAGAGCGACACGCTCAAGACCATGCCGCGCGACTATCCCAAGGATCACCCTCTGGCACAGTACATCAAGATGAAGGAATACATCCTGGTGATGAATCCCACCGAGGACTACTTCGACTGCGACGACTGGGTGGAGCGGGTAGCCGCCGACCTGCGTCCCCTCAAGCCCTTGCACGACTTCCTCAACTACGTCTTCGATTAATTGGGCTCAATGCTCGAATGTTCGAATGCTCGAATGTTCGTTTACTCGACAGTTCGATTACTCGATAGCTCGAAAACTCGAAATTCATTAACAAGTCATTTATAGCAATGAATATCAACAACATCCTGGCTGAGGGCGAGCATGTGGTCTATCGCCCCAAGCTGCACTGGTTTGCCTACTTCAATCTGGCCAAACTGGTTCGTAACCTCACCACCACCATCTTTCTGAGCGACCGCCGATTTTTCCACGGCCATGGTCTGCTACGCCGGCACACCCACGAGATGGTTGTGGGCAAGATCGAGACCATCAATGTCACGGAGTCGATTGTGGGACGCATCTTCGGCTACGGCACCGTCTTTGTCAGTGGCACCGGTGCTGGCTCCATCACCATGCGCTACATCCGCAAACCCTTCGAGCTGCAGCGCCAGATTCGTTCCATCCAGGAATAATGACAACCGAAAAGTGGTTGTTCGGCAAAAAACAAACAAAACTATTTGCCTTTGTTAAAAGCAAGTGAAAATGTTTGTTTTTTTCTCGGTTTTTGCCGTTTCTTTTCGGCAAAAATGCTTGTATAACAAAACCATAAACCATAACCATAATATAAACCGTAATGTATTTAAGAAAATCTTTTATTATCGGGCTGGCCGTGCTGGCTAGCACGATGATGGCGCAAGCGAGAGAGTATTCGCCCAAGTTCTATTGCGGCGTGGTCAAGGCCGACTCCTGGACCATGGACAACAACCGCGAGGGCATCTATGAGTTCGACCTGGCCGGGCAGACCCTGACCAAGCTCACCGAGGGCCGCGATGTCTATCAAGCTCCGCTGGGCGGAGCCGTCTACGAGGATGGCAAGATGAAGGGCATCCACTTCAAGACCGTGTGGGACGACTTCGACCAGACCAACACCTACATGCTCTACCATGTGGAGTATGACATGGCGACCTGGGAGCGCACGCTGGCTTACACCCTGGGCGACATGGAACGCAACTACATCAGCAACTGCGGCTTGGCCCACGACCCGGTCTCTGGTAAGAACTATGGCATCTTCTACAACTTCAACATGAACTGGCAGGTGGTCAACCGCAAGCTCGCCACCATCGACTTCTCGACCAACACCCCCACGCGCACCATCCTGGGCAACGCCTCCATCCCGATGGCGGCCATCGCATGCAGCGACCAGGGACTGCTCTACGGCATCGGTCAGGACGGATGGCTCTATGCCATCAGCACCGCCAATGTGGGTAGCGGCACCGAGGTCGAGGTCATGCCGCTGGGCGACCTGGGCATCGAGAACATCTCCACCAATCCCAGCTCGATGACCTATGACGCGCACACCGGCCGTTTCTACTGGAGTGTGGTGCTCTCCGACCAGAAGTGCTACCTCTATGAGGTCAACCCCAACATAGGCTCGGTGGCCGCGACCCAGCTGATGCAGACACCCGACAACTCGTGGCTGGTCAACCTGTGTGTCATTGAGCCCAAGGCCGCCGACGAAGCCCCGGCTGCGGTGACCGGCCTGGCCGCCAGCTTCGATGGCACCTCCACCACCGGAACCGTAACCTTCACCGCGCCTACCACCACCTACGAGGGCAACGCGCTCACCGGCACACTCACCTACACCGTCATGGCCAATGGCACTGAGGTGGCCACCGGCACCGTCGAGGCAGGCGCACAGGCTACTGCCACAGTCACCGTGCCTGCCGGCGATGTTGAGTTTGTTGTCACCGTGGCCAACGAGGCCGGCACCAGCCCCGAGGCCAAGCTCTCGCTCTATGTGGGTCCGGACACGCCGTGTGCGCCAACCTTTGTCACATTCGACTACAATTACGACACTCACCAGGCCATTGTCACTTGGCAGGCACCTGCAACGGGCACGCACGGACAGCAACTCGACCCCGCAGCGCTGACCTACAATGTCTATCGCATGCCAGACAACACCTTGGTGGCCGAGGCCATGACGGGTACCACACTCACCGATGACTTCAACCCCGACCAACTGGCGGCATATATCTATAAGGTGGAAGCCATCAACGACGGTATCATCGGAGAGGCCACCGAGTCCAACAAGGCGGTCATCGGCCCGGCGCTCGATGTGCCTTATGCCAACTACTTCAACACCGAGGCCAGCTTCGACTTGCTCACCGTGGTCGATAACAACCACGATGGCGTGACCTGGCACTGGGAGCGCCAGTACTCGGGCGGAGGACGTGCCACTTATTACCGCTCGACCGAGAACGATGCCGACGACTGGCTGCTCACACCGCCCATCAACCTCAAGCGTGGTGCCACCTACAGCATCACCTTTGATGCCAACACCGCCATCAGCAACGATGTCGACTACATGGATGTGGCCTACGGACAGGGACTGAACACCGAGAGCTATGAGACGCTCATCGATCACATAATCCTCAACGAGCCCATCACACACACCTATCGCAACGACACCATCGTGCCCGCCAGCAGCGGTGTCTACTACTTCGGCTTCCACTGCACCAGTATCGCTAACTATGGCTGGCTGCTGCTCAAGAACATCAGCATCCGCATGGTCAAGGATGCCCCGGTGCTGACCGGCGACGTCAACGGCGACGGTAAGGTCGACATCGTCGATGTCAACACGCTCATCAACATCATGCTGGGCCGTGACAGTGCCGACAAGTATGAAGGTCGGGCCTACGTCAGCCCGGGTGATACCGAGGTCGGCATCGAAGATGTCAACGCCGTGATCAACATCATGCTGGGCCATTAACCTCTCGAGCCGTCAGGCATTTCTAGACTATCTGGTTATGCCGGAAAGTTTAGTGCCTCCATTCCAACAAAATGCCGCGAAAAATCGCGGCATTTTGCTTGGCAGCAAAAAAATAGAGAAATTATTGTTGACTATTCACGGAATTTTTGTAATTTTGCGCATTGAGAAATTAACGGTGTCCGTCAGGCCATGCGACCTGATGTGCACCACTACGTAAACCATAACATAAAACTAATAACAAATGGCTAAAATTAGAGGTGCTGTAACCGTCAACACCGAGCGTTGCAAAGGGTGTAACCTTTGCGTGGTCGCTTGTCCGTGCGATGTGCTCGGGTTGCAACCCAAGGAAGTGAACGATCGCGGATACCATTTTGCCTACATGGCTAACCCCGACAAGTGCATCGGCTGCGCAAGCTGCGCACTCGTGTGCCCGGATGCTTGCATCGAGGTCTACAAGGTGGTCGAGAAATAAACCTTAACAAGTAACTCAATTAACATTAAACTATCGTAATAATGAAAGATGAAGTAACCTTGATGAAAGGTAATGAGGCCCTGGCAATGGCGGCAATCCGCTATGGTGCCGATGCCTATTTTGGCTATCCCATTACCCCGCAGAGCGAGGTGCTCGAGAAGCTCGAGGAAGAAATGCCCTGGGAGACCACCGGTATGGTTGTTCTGCAGGCCGAGAGCGAAGTGGCCGCAATCAATATGGTGTACGGCGGAGCCATGACGGGCAAGGCCGTGTTGACGTCCACGTCAAGCCCCGGCTTCAGTCTGATGCAGGAGGGTGTGTCGTATCTCGCCGCTAGCGAGGTGCCCGCACTGCTGATCAATGTGCAGCGTGGTGGCCCCGGTCTGGGTACCATCCACGCATCGCAGGCCGACTACTTCCAGGCATGCAAGGGTGGCGGACATGGCGACTACCGCATGATTGTGCTCGCACCCAGCAGCGTGCAGGAGATGGCCGATATGGTGGCACTGGGCTTTGACCTGGCATTCAAGTATCGCTGTGTGTCGATGATTCTGGCCGACGGTACCATCGGACAGCTCATGGAGAAGGTCGTGCTGCCCGAGCAGCGTCCGCGCCGCACCGACGAGGAGATCCGCCAGCAGTGCCCGTGGGCCGTGAATGGCCGCAAGGGCATGCGTCCGAGCAACGTCGTCACCAGCCTTGAACTCGACGACGACAAGATGGAGGAGAACAACTGGCGCTTCCAGGCCACTTATCGCGAGATCGAGAAGAATGAGACTCGTTGCGAACTCGTCAATGTGGAGGACTGCGACTACCTGATCACCGCCTTCGGAACCACTGCGCGCATCGCCATGAAGACCATGGAGCTGGCTCGCAAAGAGGGCATCAAGGTGGGTCTGTTCCGTCCCATCACTCTGTGGCCGTTCCCCGAGAAGCAACTCCGCGAGGCAGCCAAGAATGTCAAGGGCATCCTGTGCGTTGAGCTGAATGCCGGCCAGATGATTGAGGATGTCAAGCTGGCAGTCGAGTGCAAGATGCCGGTTGAGCACTATGGCCGTTTCGGTGGGAATGTGCCCACACCCGATGAGCTGTTGAACGTATTGAAAGAGAAACTCATTAATAAGTAATAACGCAATGGAAATGAACGATATCATTAAACCTGAGAATAAAGTTTATTCTGCACCCGCGCTGCTGAACCAAGTTCACATGCACTATTGCCCTGGTTGCAGCCATGGCGTTGTACACAAACTCGTGGCTCAGGTCATCGAGGAGATGGGTGTGACAGAGAAGGCAGTGGGCATCTCGCCTGTGGGATGCGCTGTGTTTGCCTATAACTATATCGACATCGACTGGGAGGAGGCTCCCCACGGACGCGCTACAGCGCTGGCTACTGCCGTCAAGCGCCTCTGGCCCGAGAACCTGGTGTTCACCTATCAGGGCGACGGTGACTTCTCGGCTATCGGCACTTGCGAGTCGATTCACGCTTGCAACCGCGGCGAGAACATTGCCATCATCTTTATCAACAACGCTATCTACGGCATGACCGGCGGACAGATGGCTCCCACCACGCTGCTGGGACAGAAGACCGCCACTTGCCCCTACGGACGCCGCCCCGACCTCAATGGCTACCCCTTGGCCATCACTCCGCTGCTGGCTCAACTCGACGGCACCTGCTACGTCACCCGCCAGAGCATACACACTCCGGCCAACGTGCGCAAGGCAAAAGCCGCACTGCGCAAGGCATTTGAGAACAGCATCAACTGCAAGGGCACATCGGTCGTCGAAATCGTCAGTGCTTGCAACACCGGCTGGAAGCTCACGCCCGAGAAGGCCAACAAGTGGATGGAAGAGAACATGTTCGCCAAGTATCCTCTGGGCGACTTGAAGAACTTAGAAGAGGGTATTCAACGCTAAAATTTAGAAAACACTATGATTAACGAAATAGTTATTGCCGGATTTGGCGGACAGGGTGTGTTGTCGATGGGTAAGATCCTGGCATACTCTGGACTGATGGAAGACAAGGAGGTTTGCTGGCTGCCGTCGTACGGACCCGAACAGCGCGGTGGTACAGCCAATGTCACCGTCATCGTGAGCGATGAGCGCATCAGCTCGCCCGTGCTCAACACCTACGACGTTGTGGTTGTGCTCAACCAGCAGAGCCTCGACAAGTTTGAGAGCAAGGTTAAGCCGGGTGGCATCTTGATGTACGACACTTATGGCATCCACAAGAAGCCTACGCGCACCGACATCACGGTGTATCCTATCGATGCCACCGAGGCAACCATCGAGATGAACAACAGCAAGACGTTCAACATGATTGTGCTGGGCGCGCTGCTGCACGTGCGTCCCATGGTCACCATCGAGAGCGTGCTCAAGGCACTCAAGAAGACACTGCCCGAGCGTCACCACCACCTGATTCCGCTCAACGAGCAGGCACTGAACAAGGGTGCAAGCCTCATCAAGTAAGGCCCACCGCATTCTGTACCACAAGCCCCATCACGCGATGGGGCTTGTTTTTTTACTAGATGCTCTAGAACGTCTAGAATCTCTAGATTATCTAGAACATCTAGTTACTCTATAGTAACCATCCGAAATAAGCCGTATGGTGCTTAGGTAGAACAAGCCGAACTCTGATCAGAGTTCGGCTTTGCAGTTGTATGGCAGCAGTGCCACGAGTTTGTCTTCGTCCATGTCGGGTCTTATCCTTTCCAGAGCCTATGTTAGCCATTTGAGCTGATTGACACCGACCACGGCGCAGCTCTCGAGCAGGGTGTAGAACACGGCGTTGTCCACGGCCCCGCAGTCGTTCTTGCTGAACAGGTAGTTCTTG
>JAFUVK010000158.1 GCA_017477555.1 Muribaculaceae bacterium | reverse complement strand
TGACGTCAAGGTCGACCACCAGAGCGACTACTACTCGCAGCTGGCCATTCAGGGTCCCGAGGCCGAGAAGACCATGGCCGCCGTGCTGAACATCGACTGCAGTGACCTGACGTTCTATACGCACAAGGAAATCGAGTATGATGGCGAGACCATCATCGTGAGCCGCACAGGCTACACCGGCGAGGACGGCTTTGAGGTCTATGCCAGTGCAGCAGTGATTATCAAGATGTGGGACATGCTCATGGCCGCTGGCGTTCAGCCTTGTGGACTGGGTTGCCGCGACACGCTGCGCTTCGAGGCCGGCCTGCCGCTGTATGGCGACGAGCTGACCGCCGAGATTTCTCCCATCGTGGCCACGCTGGGCATGTTCTGCAAGCTCGACAAGGAAGGTGGCTTCATCGGCCGCGACGCCTGCGCCCAGCAGAAGGCCGAGGGCAGCGCCAAGAAGCTGGTGGGTCTGGAGCTGAAGGACAAGGCCATTCCTCGTCACGGTTATGAGGTGCTCGACGGCGACAAGGTGGTGGGCTACATCACCACCGGCTACCGCAGCATCTCGTGTGAGAAGAGCCTGGCCTTCGCGCTGGTTGACCGCGCCGTTGGTGCCCTGGGCAATGAGCTGAGTGTGCGCATCCGCAAGAAAGTGTTCCCCGCCACTGTGGTGAAGAAACGCTTCTATCAGCCCAACTACAAGAAATAATGCTCAAAGCATCATTTGCCATTCATAGACAACAAACTATTAAAACAAATTATAATTAACACAATGAGTAAGATTATCGAAGGACTCTATTACAGCGAGTCGCACGAGTATGTGAGAGTAGAAGGCGAGTTTGGTTACATCGGCATCACCGACCACGCACAGCACGAGCTGGGCAACGTGGTCTATGTCGACATGCCCGAGGTTGACGACGAGGTGACCGCCGGCGAAGACTTTGGCGCCGTCGAGAGCACCAAGGCCGCCAGCGACCTGATCTGCCCAGTGAGCGGCACCGTGGTCGAGGTCAACGAGGCCCTGGAGGACGAGCCCGGTCTGATTAACAAGGATGCCTTTGAGAACTGGATTATCAAGGTCCAGCTCAGCGACAAGGGCGAGCTCGACAACCTGATGGACGCCGCCGGCTACAAGGCCATGATCGGCGAGTAAATGCCCTTACAAACAAGACATAAGAACAAAAGAACATAAGTTTGTTTCTTCATCTTCTGTTCTTATGTTCTTATGTCTTTCAACCAACAACTAATTCTAACGATTAACAATGAACTATAAGTTTTTTCCGCATACCGACGAGGACATCCGCGCTATGCTCAAGACCTGTGGCGAGCGTTCGCTTGACGACCTGTACAAGGACGTTCCCAGCGAGCTAGTGCTCAAGCGCGAGTATGCTCTTCCCGACGCATTCAGCGAGGTGGACATCCGCCGCTACTTCGATGAGTTGGGTTCGTTCAACACCCCGCTTACTTGCTTTGTGGGTGCCGGTTGCTACGATCACTACTCGCCCAGCGTGGTTAACGACATGATGCGCCGCAGCGAGTTCCTGACCAGCTACACGCCCTACCAGGCCGAGATTTCTCAGGGAACGCTGCAGTACATTTTCGAGTATCAGAGCATGATGACCCAGTTGACCGGCATGGAGGTGAGCAACGCGTCGATGTACGACGGCTGCACCGCCACCGCCGAGGCCATGATGATGGCCGTAGCCAATGCCAAGAAGCGCAACAAGGTGCTCATCAGCGACACTGTCAATCCCATTATCATCCGTGTGGTGGAGACCTACGCCAAGTTCCATGGCGTGGTGGTGGAGCACATCAAGGAGGAGAACGGCGTGACCAGCCGCAGCGACTTTGAGGAGAAGATTGCCAAGGACGACGTGGCCGGTGTGATTGTCGCCAGCCCCAACTTCTATGGCATCCTTGAGGACTACACCGGTTGGGCCGATTTGTGCCATGAGCATAAGTCGCTGCTGATAATGAACTGCGTGGCGAGCGCCCTGGGCGTGATTAAGACTCCCGCCGAGTGGGGGGCCGACATCGCCGTTGGCGACGGTCAGAGTCTGGGCATTCCGATGAACTTCGGTGGCCCCTACGTAGGCTACCTGTGCACGAGCAAGAAGCTCATCCGCAAGATGCCTGGCCGCATCGTCGGTGCCACCGTCGATACCGACGGCAAGCGCACCTTTGTGCTTACGCTTCAAGCCCGTGAGCAGCACATCCGCCGCGAGAAAGCCACGAGCAACATCTGCTCGAACGAGAGCCTTATGGCCCTGTATGTCACTATCTACCTGTCGCTGATGGGCAAGCAAGGCCTCCGCGAGGTCAACGAGATGGGCTACAGCGGCGCTCACTATCTGGCCGAGAAATTGTCGCAGACTGGCAAGTTTGAGCTTGCCTATCCTGACCAGCCCTTCCTCAATGAGTTTGTTGTCAAGACCGACCTTGACATCGACCAGCTGCAAGACTGGTGTGTAGACGAGGGCATGCAAGCCGGCTTGAAGCTTGACGAGCACCGCCTGCTACTGTGCGTGACCGAGATGCGCAGCAAGAACGAGATTGACGCCCTGGTCGAGAGCATCGAAGATTTCATCAATTCTAACCAAGAGGAGGCATAAGGACTATGAATAACGTATATTACGGAAAACTCATATTTGAGTTGTCGCGCGAGGGTCGTCGTGGATACTCCTTGCCCAAGAATGAGATGAGCGATTACAAGTTGGAGTCGCTGCCCGGCACGCTGCTTCGCAGTGCTGCCCCGGGTCTGCCCGAGTGTGACGAACTGACCGTTGTGCGTCACTACACCAACATGAGCAACAACAACTTCGGCGTTGACACCGGCTTCTACCCGCTGGGCTCGTGCACGATGAAGTATAACCCCAAGATCAATGAGGACATGGCCTCGCACCCGTCGTTCAGCGGCCTGCATCCGTTGCAGAGCATCGACACTGTGCAGGGAGCGCTCGAGGTCTACGACCGGGTGCAGGAGAGCCTGGCCGAGCTGGCCGGGATGAAGGAGTTCACGCTCAACCCGTTTGCCGGTGCTCATGGCGAGCTTACCGGCCTGATGGTTATGCGCAGCTATCACATGAGCCGCGGCGACGTGAAGCGCACCAAGGTCATCGTCCCCGACTCGGCTCATGGCACCAATCCCGCCAGTGCCGCAGTGTGTGGTCTTGATGTTGTTGTGGTCAAGAGCCGCCCCGACGGCACCGTCGATGTCGATGACCTGCGTCCGCTGCTCGACGACACCATTGCCGGCATGATGATGACCAACCCCAACACACTGGGTATCTTTGAGCACTCGATAGGCGAGATAGCCAAGCTGGTGCATGAGTGTGGCGGTCTGATGTACTACGATGGCGCCAACCTCAATCCCATGCTGGGCAAGGTGCGTCCGGGTGACATCGGTTTCGACATCATGCACATCAACCTGCACAAGACCTTCTCGACACCTCACGGTGGTGGTGGTCCTGGCAGTGGCCCGGTGGGTGTCCGTGCCGGTCTGGAGCAGTTCCTGCCCAGCCCGCATGTGGTGCGTAAGGACATCGATGCCGACAGCTATCGCTACGATGTGGAGTTTGGCAACGACTCGCTCGGCTCGATTTCCGGCTTCCTGGGCAACTTTGCCGTGATGATGCGTGCCTACACCTACATTCTGAGCCTCGGACACGAGAACGTGAAGATGGTGGGCCCGTTGGCCACGCTTAATGCCAACTACATCAAGGAGTCGCTCAAGGACGTGTACGAATTGCCCCTCGAGGGCGTGTGCAAGCACGAGTTTGTGTTCGACGGCCTGAAAGACAAGTCAACCGGCGTGACCACACTCGATGTGGCCAAGCGTCTGCTTGACTATGGCTTCCATGCCCCGACTATCTACTTCCCGCTGCTGTTCCACGAGGCCCTGATGATTGAGCCATGCGAGACCGAGAGCAAGGAGACGCTCGACGCCTTCATTGCCGTGATGCGCAAGATAGCCCAAGAGGCCAAAGAGCAGCCCGAGATGGTGAAGTCGGCCCCGCATCACACCCCGGTGCGCCGTCTGGACGACACCCAGGCCGCACTGAAGCCCATTGTGACCTACGCAGAACTTAGCTCAATGGTAGATTGAGCATTGAGAATTGAAAATCACAGAAAACTCGGAATTCTCGGAGGACTCTGAGAACTCCGAGTTTTCGTGAACTAATGAACATTCTGAAATTAAAAGAAAATGACATTTGACCTTATTATAATAGGTGCCGGCCCCGGTGGCTATGAGATGGCTGCATCGGCAGCCCAGAAAGGGTTGACCGTCGGCATCGTCGAACGCGACCAGATGGGTGGTACCTGCCTGAACCGCGGTTGCATCCCAACCAAGGCGCTGTGCCGCAACGCCGAGGTGCTGGGCAACCTCAAGGAGGCATCGGTGTGGGGCATCCAGGCCGAAGGGTTCACGTTCGACTTCGGTGCCGCCATGGCCCGCAAGGACGAGGTGGTGAACCAGCTGCGCGACGGCGTGAAGCAGTTGATGCAATCACCCGGCATCACCGCCATTGAAGGCGAAGCGCGCTTTATCGACGCCCACACCATCGAGGTGGGCGGTGAGAAACATGATGCCAAGAACATCGTCATCGCCACGGGCAGCGCTCCCAAGGGGCTACCCATCCCAGGTGCCGAGCTGGCCATGACCAGCGACGACATCCTGTCGATGACCGAGCTGCCCCAGAGCTTGTGCATCGTGGGCGGCGGCGTGATTGGCATGGAGTTTGCCGCCATCTTCAACACTTACGGTGTCGAGGTGACCGTGGTTGAGTTCTGCAAGGAAATCTTGCCACCGTTTGACAAGGACATAGCCAAACGCTTGAAGCAGACGCTGAGCAAGCGCGGCATCAAGGTCATCACCCAAGCCGCCGTCAAGGGCATCGCCCAGTGCGACGGTGGACTGCAGGTGAGCTATGACCTCAAGGGCAAGGAGCAGAACCTCGTGGCCGAGCGCGTGCTCATGTCGGTGGGCCGCCAGCCCGTGCTTCCGCAGGGTCTGGACACCATCGGTGTGACTGTCGGTCGCCGTGGCATCGAGGTCAACGACCAGATGCAGACCTCGGTCGAGGGTGTATACGCCATCGGCGATGTCAACGGCCGCATGATGCTGGCGCATGCCGCCAGCGCGCAGGGCGAAGTCGCCCTGGCTGCCATTCTGGGCAAGGAGTGCGACATCCGCCTGAACATCGTCCCGAGCGCGGTGTTCACCGTCCCCGAGTTGTCGATGGTGGGCCTTACCGAGGAGCAGTGCGCCGAGCAAGGCATGGACGTTGTGGTAAAGAAAGCCTTTTTCCGCAGCAACGGCAAGGCCGTGTCGATGGCCGAGACCGATGGCCTGATCAAGATGATTGTCGACGCCCAGTCACGTCAGATTGTGGGCTGCCACATCTGTGGTGCACATGCAGCCGACCTCATCCAGGAAGTGGTGATGGCAATGAACGCCGACTGCACCGTCGACCGTCTGGCCGACAGTATCCACGGCCACCCCACCCTGACCGAGGTGGTAATGACCGTGGCCCGTCAGTTCTAATCACAGACTGTATCCCATTGTTCAACTGGCCAGATTTGCTATCTGGCCGGTTGACTTTTTATACCGATTGACAAAAACTCGGTTTTTAGCTGAAATGTTTGCATAATTCAATGGATTGCCCTATCTTTGTTGATTTAAAAACCTTAACATTCAAGACAATGAGACGTATACTCACATATGTATCAGCCGTGTGTGCCGTGTTGAGCCTCCAGGCCGGTGTTCCCCAAGGCTACTACGAGTCGCTGCAAGGTCTCACCGACCAAGCACTGAAAGATGCCATTCACACGTTGACTGCCAGCCATACTCGACTGAACTACAACAACCTGTTCTACTACTACCGCCAGACCGATGCCTGGCCCGAGGATCCCACCAAAATCTGGGACATGTACACCAACAGCCACAATGTGGAATTTCTGTCGACCGACAAATGCCCTAGCGGCATGAGCCGCGAGCACTCGGTGCCCAAGAGCTGGTGGGGCAGCACCGAGAATGATGCTTACAGCGACATCATCAACTTGGTGCCTGTCGACGCCACCGCCAACAACAAGCGCGCCAGCTGGCCTTTCGGCGATGTTGCCTCCAGCGAATGGGACAATGGAGTGAGCCGGCTGGGCACGCCTCGCAGTGGTCAGGGTGGCGGCGCCAGCAAGGTATTTGAGCCTGCCGACCAGTACAAGGGCGATTTTGCGCGCATCTACTTCTACATGGCATGTTGCTACCAAGACCTGAACTGGGTAACCGATGGTGACAACACGATGTTCGACCGCTACAGCACCAACTGGAAGACGCTGAACACGTGGTCGGTCGACCTGCTGCTGCGCTGGGCGCGCGAGGACCCGGTGAGCGAGAAAGAGATTAACCGCAACGAGGCTGTGTACGACTGCCAGCAGAACCGCAACCCGTTTGTCGACAACCCCGAACTGATGGAATACATCTGGGGCAACAAGCAAGGCTCCGCTTGGGGTGCAAGCGAACCAGCCGTGGATCGTCCCGGCGACTTCAATCACGACGGCATGGTCGACGTGTCCGACGTGCAATACCTCATCAACATTATCCTAGGCAAGATAACAATTGACTAGAGTCCAATTTTGTCGCGACTCAGCAAATGAAATGCAAGCATTTCTTTGCATTCGCTACTCCAAAATTTGAGTAATTTGGCTATTATGAAACAGATATTGACAATCGTGGCTGTGATTTGTGCCGCACACTGTGCACAAGCCGACGCACCCAGTAACTACTATGCCTCACTCGTAGGCAAGACAGGGCAAGAGTTGAAGACGGCCGTGCGCGACCTGACTGTTCACCACACGGTACTGAGCTACAACAGCCTGTGGAAGTACTATCCCGAGACCGACGCCTATCCCGATAACCCCAACCAGGTGTGGGACATGTACAGCAACAATACCTACTACTTCAACAGCAACAACGATGCCGTGAGTGGCATGAACAAGGAGCACTCGTTTCCCAAAAGCTGGTGGGGCGGCACAAAAAATGACGCCTACAGCGACCTGCACCACCTGATTCCCGCCGATGCCAAGGCCAACAGCGCACGGTCGAACTGGCCCTTCGGCGAGGTGTCGAGCAGCAATTGGGACAACGGTCTGTCGAAGCGTGGCACTCCGCGCAGCGGTCAGGGCGGTGGCGCGACCTACGTCTTTGAGCCTGCCGACCAGTACAAGGGCGACTTTGCGCGCATCTATTTCTACATGGTGTCGTGCTACCAAGACCTGAACTGGAAGACGACCTACATGCTCACCAACAACGACTGGCGCACACTCAACCAGTGGTCGATCGACCTGCTGCTGCGCTGGGCCCGCGAAGACCCTGTGAGCGAAAAGGAGAAGACGCGCAACGATGCCATCGCGCGCTATCAAAACAACCGCAACCCATTTGTCGACAACCCCGAACTGATGGAGTACATCTGGGGTTCGATGGTGGGCACCGCCTGGGACGGCAGCGGCACGGTCAATCCTGACCCCGATCCTGACCCACAGCCCACCGATGTGGCCACACTCATCTCGCCCACCCAAGGCACCATCCTGGAGTTTGGCGACGTAGCTCTTGGCGACAGTGCCACACTCACACTCTATGTGCGTGGCGAGAAGTTCAGTAAGCCCCTGACACTCAAGTGCTACCTGAACAACTACAAAATGTTTGACCTGTCGACCACCAGCATCGACACAGCCTCGCTCAACAGCCTGACAGGCTATCCATTGCGGGTCACGTACCACCCCACTACGCTGGGCGAGCACAAGGCCAAAATCCTGTTCAGTGGTGGCGGCATGAGCAGCTCGGTGGGCATCCAGCTGCATGCCAACTGTGTGGAGTCGACCGCACCCGAACTGCCTGGTGACATCAATGGCGATGGCGTGATTGACATCATGGATGTGAACACCATCATCAATTCAATGCTGGGCAAGATCGAACCCTACGACGACTGCGACGTGAACGAAGACGGCAACATTGATGTAGTCGATGTGAACTCGGTCATCAACGCCATGCTCGGAAAATGATACTAGAATATCTGTCAGGCCCTGTGGTGGGTGCCGTGATAGGCTATATCACCAACGACATCGCCATCCGCATGTTGTTCCGTCCCCGCCAGCCGAAGCACATCTTCGGCTGGCATGTGCCGTTCACGCCCGGCATCATCCCCAAAGAGAAGAACCGCATAGCCGGCGCCATCGGCACGAGCATCAGCGAGAACTTGATGAATCGTGATGTGCTTGAGCGCAACCTGCTCAGCGACGAGATGATTGCCAAAGTTCGACAAGCTGTTGCCGATTTTGCCTACACGCAGCTGCACAACGACGAAACCGTCGAGCAGTTTGCCCGGCACTATCTCACTGCCGACGAAGTGAAAGTGCTGCGCGACAATGCCATTACCGAGGCAACCAAGCTGCTCATCACCAAGTTGCAAGACAGTGCCGTGGGCGAACAAATTGCCCATGTGGCCACCGAGCATGTGATAGAGAAGTCACGCCATAGCCTGGCAGGCAAGCTAGGTGCCGACAAACTACTGAGCGCCTTGTCGGGCCCAGTGAAGAGCCACCTGGCCAAACACATTAATGAGGTGTTGCGCAGCCAGTCGGGTGACATGGTCTCCCGATTGGTGCGTGACGAAGGCGACAAACTGTTGTCCTTGCCCATGCGTCAACTGCTGGCCGGCCATGAAGAGCAAGTCAAGCAGGCTCAAGACAGCATTGTCAGTGTCTATCGCACGGTCATCACCGAGCATCTGCCGCGCATCCTTGAGGCCATTGACATCAGTGCTATCGTTGAGAGCCGTATCCGCGAGATGGACATCGTCGAAGCTGAAACCATCATCATGCAACTCATCCGCAAGGAATTGCGCGCCATAGTGTGGCTCGGTGCGCTGCTGGGCTGCATCATGGGCACTGTCACCACCCTCATTAATTCATAATTCAGAATTTATAATTCAAAATTCAGAATTTATAATTTATGATTCTTAATTGATAATTTACGAATGAAGATATATAAGGGACATCTGTTGTTCACACCTGAGCGTACTGACTTCGAGGTGATTGAGAATGGATATGTGGCTGTAGAGAACGGTCGTATCGTGGGGGTTGCTTCACAGCGGGCCGACCTTGACATTGCTGATGGTGAGCTAGTCGACTTCGGTGACCGGCTGCTGATTCCGGCGATGTGCGACATGCACGTGCACGCCCCACAATACCGCAACCAGGGCATGAGCATGGACCATGAGTTGCTGACGTGGCTCAACACCTACACCTTCCCCGAGGAAGCCAAATTTGCCGACACGGCCTACGCCGAGTGCATCTATAGCCGGTTTGTGCGCGACCTGTGGCGCAATGGCACGATGCGCTCGGCCGTATTTGCCACCATCCACCATGAGAGCACTCGTCGGCTGATGCGTTTGTTCGAAGCGGCCGGCATGGGGGCACTTGTAGGCAAGGTGGACATGGACCGCAACAGCCCCGATGCCTTATGCGAGACGGTGGACGAAGCCGTGACGGCCAATGAGTCGCTCATCGCCGAGTTCAGTGACCCGAATGGGCTGGTGCGCCCCATCATCACGCCACGCTTCATTCCGTCGTGCACGCCTCCTATGCTTGAGGCATGCGGGCGGTTGGCGCGTGAGCATGGTCTGGCAGTGCAGTCGCACTTGTCGGAGAACCGCGCCGAGATTGCACTGGTTCGTGAACTGGAGCCAATGAGCACTTGCTATGGCGATGCCTACAACCGCTATGGCCTCTTCGGCCAGACTCCGACACTGATGGCTCACTGCGTCTACTCGTCGGACGAGGAGATAGCACTGATGAGCCGGCAGGGCGTGATGGCGGTTCACTGCCCCACATCGAATCTCAACATTGCATCGGGCATGTCGCCAGTGCGCAAGTTGCTTGACCGCGGTGTACGCGTGGCTCTGGGCAGCGACATCAGCGGTGGCCACACACTGAACATGTTCCGCGTCATGGTCTATGCCCTCCAGGTGAGCAAGCAGGTGAGCGTGGTCACCGGCGACAAGCCGTTGACACTACCTGAGGCATTCTGGTGCGCGACTAAGTCGGCCGGCACTTTCTTTGGCCAGGTGGGCAGCTTTGAGCCGGGCTATGAGTTCGACGCGTTGGTCATCGACGACAGTGATCTGAATTTTGACAACTACACACTGGAGCAGCGGCTGGAGCGCTTTGTGTATCTGGGTGACGACCGCCATATCGCGCATCGCTACTGCCGCGGCCAGGAGATAAAACTATAATTTAAGGTAGTAAGGTTGTGAAGTAGTGGAGCCGTTACCTTATAAACTATAAATCTCTAAACTTGATAACTATGAAACGAATGAAATTGAACCATGCATTGGCGGTGTTGTGTGCCGCCGTGCTGCCGAGCGTCGGCCTGGGAGCTGCCGCGCCGGCCAGTGAGACACCCACCAGCGAGCAGGCGCATGAGCTATTGGGCAAGGTTTATCTGCACAACTTGTCGACGCTTGACAAAGCCCGAGTGGCTATCGTGCAGTCATCGCCAGTGTGCGACGGCTCCATTGGGTTGACCATCTGCACTGTGCAACTCCCCGACCAACCCACCGAGTACTATGCCGTGACACAGGGTGCCAACGGCAAGGTGGTGGACGGGGCTATGCTGGGCCACATGGGCGACGCCCTGTGCCTGGCCCTACCTGAAGACCGTCGTGGTGAGGTACGCTATGAGCCGGGAAAAGAGTTGACTGTGGCCATCGCCGGCGACAGCGTCAAGGTGACTCGCACCTACGACTTCTACAGCACGCAACTCGGCGGCAACTACTTCCACAAGCAGGGCGAAATAATTTGTGGTTTCGTTGCTCGCCCTGACGGCATGCTGGAGCGCATCGCCCCGGTGGCCACGGCAGTGGAGAAACGCGGCAGTGCCAACTATCTGGACCCCGACCGCCCGAAAGACACCTACACCAACACCAAAGGCGAGTACTTTGGGCTGGGCATGAGCGCGATGCGTGTGGCACAGATGCCGCTGAGCGAGGAGCTTGACATGACTGCCCTGAACGCATTCGCCGGGATGCTGCATGAGGTCATCGAACGCAACGGCGAGCACGCCAAGGAGAACTCAGAGACCATGAGCGTGGTGGAATTTGCCCGCTGGAGCACTAACATGGGTCTGCGCAACGGCGCGGAGTACCTCACGTGGATAGCCCGTCACCCCGACGACGAGAAGTTCACCCGCTTCATCCAGGTGTGTGTCGAAGAGAACGAGTGCGACGAGCTGGCCTGGCTCAAGCAGCAGGTCAAGGCACTGAAAGACAAGAAAGCACGCAAGTGGTGGGAGCAGTGGCTCAAATCACTTGAGAATTGATTGGAGAGAATAGAAAAATCACGACTGGCACCAAATTAGGTGCCAGTCGTTGTTGTGTCACAGAATTAATGAAGGATGCGCCAGTCTAGGGCCAGTGCCGTTGCTTGGTGATAGATGCATCACAAATCCAAGTCATCGCGAATGGCACGGTAACTGTTCCACACAGCCTTGAGTTCATCGTCATCCTCGATAGTCTCGGCCAGTGCGTCAAATTTTGCTCTAGAAGCCTTTGAACCGCGTGACAAGGTGGCTGCCTCGACCAGACGAGCCGTCTTGTAGCCACTCTCAAACGGAACGCTCACCGCATTGGTCATGCGCGACAACTCCTTGTACCACGGCTCATCGGTAATGGTGACCGTGTCAATCTTGATGCCTTTGCTCGCGGCTTTCTCAGCCTCCTTGCGCCAGTCAATCTGGTTGCCCACCACACGATCCTGATAGGTGTAGCCCAACGGATGAGGTGCGGCATCCGAGATGAGCAGGATGACCCGGGTAGCATCATCGCGCCATGGTGTCTCGTCGACAATTTTCTTGATGACCAACTCGTAAAACTCGTCGCCGTCGCCCCCACCGGTGTCGCGTGAGTTGCGCACAAACTTAATGATGTCGTTCTCGTTGTCGGTGGGCATCAGGCACTGGTAGGCATCACCAAACTCGGTGGCACTCTTCATGTCGCAGTAGTCGCCAAAGGCCACAATGCCCAGGCGCAGATTGTTATTGTCCTTGAACAGGCGAGGCACCAACTCGGCAACCTCCTTACGCACGGCTTCGATATACATCGCCATCGAACCGGTGGTATCAAAAGCGATGACCATGTCTAGCACTCCAACCTCCTTGGGAGCGATTCTTTCAAAAGATTTTTCCTTCTTGTTCTCTTCTTTTTCCATTGTGTGTCAATTAAATGAGATGAATAAAAAATGTGTGTCAACTATCAGTATGCAACAATTGTGCCAGCAACATCCGACACCAATCGTTCGGCTTAACAACATATATCCATAAACCGCAAAGGTAACCCTCCAAAGCATGTCACTCTCGGCTTTTGTTCCTCATCAGGATTTCACTCAGGAGTGAACTGATGTGAAACTGTATGCCAAGTATGGAATGAGTGAGAGCGAGATTGCATATATTGAACGTAAGATTAATGCGATGCGAGGTGAGGTGAGAATCAGATATTGCCATGGTTTTTGCTTAGCTTTTGGATAAACTTAAACTGTTTATTATGGAGATTCGATGCCCTTACTGCGGAAGTTACGATTATAATTGTCAAAAACGAGGCTATAGTTGGACATATGGTTGCTTGGGGTGCTTTGTGTTGAGTATCTTTGGCTTCTTGCTTGGATTTATCGGAAGTAATAAATTGGTGTTCCGCTGCAACCATTGTGGAACTACTTGGTCACTGTAAACCGATTTGCCGGTTTGTGGCAACTCTCTCGGATGCGTTGACACCTGGGGTGTGCTGCCTTACATTGATTGGCAGCGGGGTTGTCGCCGCAGACGATGACCTGTCGTTTATAACATCCTCACACCGCTTCATCTTCGACTAGAGCCAAGAAATGGAGGGATGCATCAGTTCGGGCTTTAGCCCAAGCGTCACTCGCCGCGTAGTTGAGCAGATGAATCTTATCGGTAACTGTTCACCGATTGTTCGGGTTGATTGTGAGGCAATTGCAAAATCAGACAACCAGCTCCTCTCCTTTCTCATTGCACAACACTGCATAATTACTGCCTAATAGCAAGCCCGAAGGGCTGGCAGACCCCCGGCCGGGGTGTAGCGTCAGCGCAACCCCGGTGACCGGGGGAAAAAAACATCCAAGCCCTGAAGGGGCGGCAGACACCCAAGCGACTCTCCCATGAGCATGATGCGCGGTTTCACCCAGGTAGCACAATCGCTACCATGTAACACTTCCGCACAGTATTGATAATTAGATTACAGGGTCATCCCTGCGTCCCTACAATCCTGCCACCCGTTGCCCCTACATGTTACCATTTTTTATTTCTTAGGCACAGCCTAGGCGGGGGACTGAACAGTCACTCTTATCGTCAATGGTGTTAAGTTAACTGTCTTTCAAAAACTCTGCCAAACATGCATCAGATTGTTACTGGCGGGCGAGCCACTCCTTGGGGGTGAGGCCGGTGATGGCCTTGAATGCTCTGTAAAACGAAGTCTCGTTGGTGAAGCCTGATGCCAATGCCACCGAAGCCAGCTTGGCGTCGGGCTGCTCTTGCATGATGCGCTTGGCATGGTCGACGCGATAGCGGTTGGCAAACAGTGTGAACGGCATGCCGGTCTCCTGTTTGACACATCGGGTCATCTGCTGTTGCGTCACTCCGAGCATCGCCGCCATGTCGGCCATCCGCAGCTCGCTCTGCAAGTAGACTTGCTCGTGCTGCATGAGCTCGGTGATGCGTTGCATCAGCTGCTTGCTGTCTTGGTCTTCGAGTGGATCAAGCGCAACCGCCTCGTCATATGGTCTACGACGCTTGCCTCCCCAAACCACCACCAGCATCACCGCGACAATGGCGACGATGCCCACCCACAACATCCCGCGCCATGGTGTGGCCTCGACGGCAGGTGCCACCTTAAGTTTAAACACACAGGCCAGCGGCTCAAAGTTAGAGTCGCAGATGCCACCCGCCACGACCAGGTCGCCATCGGGCATCAATACCGCATGGCTGCTGTTGATACATCGGCCCACCGGCTCGGAATAGTAGAGTGTGACCGGTGCCCCATTGCCGGCAGCGGCCTTGGCGTAGTCGACTGCCGTGACATACAGGCGCACGTCCCTGCCTGAGCCCACCAGGTAGGCCCGCTGCGCCTTGCGGTCGACCACAAAGCTGAAGTAGTTGATGTCGGCCCATGGCGAGCTCATGGGCAATGGGCAGGCGGTGTCGAGCAGCACGAAGTCAGTCGCTGTGACCACTAACAGGGCCACCTGCCCCTCATGATTCTGAGCGGGCAGCAGATAGGCATACTCGCCCTTGCTCTCATCGCCGATGGCACAGTTGTCGCTGTCGAGGTCTTGCCCGGCTTCCCCGTTCAGTGTGTGCCACTGGCCGAGCAGCGGCACCTCAAGCGGTCCTCCTTTGAGCCGGTCGACAATGGCTGACGGCTGCACGTTGCCATGCGCGTCCTTCGAGCCCACGATCATGACCTCGTCGGGGGCTGTGCGCAGCATCCATGGCTTGACGCGCGGCATGGACACGGGTCTGACCGAGTCGCTGTGGCTCTTGCCGTCGAAACGCTCGATGTAGTCATCATTGTACCAGTTGCCGGCGATGACCACCTTGCCGCCGGCCAGCACGACCGCCGAGGCGAACGCCCGCTTCTTGTCCAGACACCCCACCCCCTTGAAGGTGTGTGTAGCCGGGTCGTACAGTTCGATGCCGTAGGTCTGTCCGATGCCCATTTCCTTTTCCAGTCCTCCGGCGAGCATCACCTTGCCCGACGGCAATGTGATGGCTGTGCCGTTGTCATGAGTATACACCATATTGATTATCTGCCATCCGGTGGAGGTGAGCCGCTCGGCGGTGGGTGTGGGCACATAGCCGTCGGTATGTCCCCCGAATGCCATCAGCTCATCGCCGACAACCCTCAACGCATGACCCATGCGTGGCAGTCGCAAGTCGGGCAGTCGGTCGACGCGCATCTTGACCACTGAGTAGGTCACTCGGGTGGTGTCGCCGGCTATGGCAACGGTGATTGCCGCTGCGAAACATAATGATATGAGGACAAACCTTTTCATTCCGCAAATATAGTCTTTTTTATTGAGAATTGAAAATTTCCTTTTGGGCCGTGGGTCAAACCCCACCCCTACCCCTCCCCTTTGGGAAAGGGGAGGGGAACTGCCTGGCTGCCAAAGGGCATTGTTCGTTGGCCCCACACCCCACCCCTGCCCCTCCCCGTTGGGAAAGAGGAGGGGAACTGCCTGGCTGCC
>JAFUVK010000157.1 GCA_017477555.1 Muribaculaceae bacterium | reverse complement strand
CTTCAGAAACTTGAATTATTGAGCTTCCATGGTCAGAGTGAGGCGATTGCCAGTGTCGATGTACTGTCTGACGAAGTTGCGGACATCGTCGGTGGTGAGACTGTCGAGCGTGCCGATGTAGTCGCGGTCGAAGTCGATGCCAAACTTGGTGTACCGTCGCATGATGTCCATCCAGTAAGTGTTATCGTCACGGTCTTCGTCATAGACCTTGCGCAGATATTGTTTAGCCTTATCGAGCTGTTGAGCGGTGATTCCATGCTCCACAACTCCGGTCATGACCTGCTCGATCACTTGCCGTGTCTCGGCTGCTTTACCTGCAGTGACGGTGACATTGAGCGGCATAAAGATTACCGGGCCGTCCTGGCCATTGTTGTCGGCAGTGACGCTGCAGTGAGTGTCCACGTGGTAGGTCCATCCACGCTTCTCACGAATCTCGTCACGGAAAATTTCTCGAAAGATTTGCGTGCACACCTTGGCCAGCAGCGTGTTGCGCAGGGTATACGGACAGTCGCCTGTCCAGAAGTAGTACACCTTGTCCTGCGCGTTCTCCATCTTGCGACTCCACTGGTTGAAGACCTTGCCGCTGAACAGACGATAGCCGATGTCACGGGGCTGTTCGATGCGTCCACCTCCAGGCAGCGCGGCCAGATATCGCTCGGTCATGAGCCGCAATGAGTCCTCGTCAAAATCCCCGATAATGTAAGCCGTGATGTCGCTCACGTCGGCAAACCGGTCCTTGTAGACCTCCAGCACGCGGTCGGCACTGGTTCGGTCAATCTCTGCTCCCGATAGCCTCTCGCCTCCCAGCGGATGGTGATTCCACACGCCGGCAAAGATGGAATCGGCAAACTCAAACTTTGGGTCGGCCGCCCGGTTGACAAGCGAGCTGCGCTGGTTCTCAAGGTAAGCTTGGAAGGCACGCTCATCCTTCTGTGGCGATGTGAGGCGCAGATAGAGCAGCTGCATGGCCGTCTCGAGGTCGCGTCGAGTTGTCGCTCCCTGAAATCCCTCCTCGGTCTTGCTGACGAAGGTGCGCATGCTCACATCCTTGCCGGCAAGCACTTTCTTGAGCTCGCTGGCCGTGAACTGCCCAAAGCCCATTGTGGCGGCAATGCCGGCAAAAGCCTTGAACGACGGTGCATCCTCAGGCCGGTAGTTCTGCGACAATCCGCCTGGCCCGGCTCCGGCAATCACCATCTCACCCGGCTTGATGTCGGTCTTCTTGACCATGACCCGCATGCCGTTGGAGAGAGTCCACTGCCGTGCTCCGAACTCCGGCACGTCGCTCTCGGCCACAATCTTGCCCGGCGTGGGCATGACTGTGAGCAGACGGTCGGCACGCAATGAGTCGACATAAGCCTCGACCTGCATGGCACGCCCCTGATGGAAAGCATCGATGAGCGACTGGCGAGTAGGCAGCGCCACGCCCGGCTTGTCGGGTGCAAAAGTCATGAGCACCACATTGCGGTCGGTGGCACTCACCAGCGAGCGCAGGTGGGCGTTGACATCATCGAGTGTGACCTCGCCGATGATGCGCTGCATGATGCGGTTGTTCTCGTCAATGCTAGGGATGGGTTCGCCCTGAAGATAAGCACGCACAAAGTCACGCGCATAGCGGGTGTTGGCATATCTGTCACTTTCACGCGTGAGCTTGTCGAGTGCGGCCTGATAGGTGAGCCGTGCCCGCCGCAGTTCACCCTCGGTAAAGCCATGCTCGGTGGCCCGCTTCACCTCGCGCGCCATCCACAGCATGGCCTGTTCGGCCATTCCGCTCTTGCCGATGGCATTGAACTGCAGAGCGTCGCGCGACTTGCTCAAGATATATTGCCTGTCACCCACCCCCACATGCGTGAATGGGGCGTCAGGCTCCTGCTTGAGGTCGGCAAACCGAGCCGAGAGCATATGGGTCACCAGATAGGTGAGATAGTCGTTGCGCAAGAAGTCGGTTGTGGCCATCTGCTCGGCCGTGAGGCCACCATGCTTGAAGAGCAGCCGCACACTGGTCGACGGCTGTTCGGGGTCGCACTGCACAGTGGCAATGATTTGTTCGTTGTCAGGAACTTCGACAGCAGTGACCGTACCGGCACCCTTGGGCTTCTTCACCTTGCCAAACAGAGCTGTGATGCGACTCACCACCCAGTCGGGGTCGATATCTCCCACCACGATGATACACTGGTTGCCGGGATGATACCATTTCTTATAATAATTGCGCAGCTCCTTGTGCTTGAAGTTCTTGACCACGTCCATCGTGCCGATGGGCATGCGCCGGCCATACAGGTTGCCGGGATACAGCTCGGGCAGCGCACGCTCGAGCATGCGATTGTTGGCCGCCGTGCGATGTCGCCACTCACCCTCAATCACTCCTCGCTCCTGGTCGATGTCCTTGCCATTGAGCAACAGGTCGTGACTCCAGTCGCTGAGCACCAGCAGACACGAGTCCAGGGCTGTGAGTCTGGCAGTGGGTACGTTGCTGATGTTATAGACCGTCTCGTCGGTCGAAGTGTAGGCATTGAGATTGGCTCCAAACTTCACGCCAATCGACTCCATGTAGCTGATGAGCGAGCCAGCCGGGAAGTGCTTCGTGCCATTGAAGCACATGTGCTCAAGGAAGTGGGCCAGACCCCGCTGGTTCTCCTCCTCTTGGATTGACCCCACACGCTGGGCGATGAAGAAGTCGGCGTGATGCTCAGGATAATTGTTCCGCTTCACATAGTAGGTCAGCCCATTGGGCAGCACACCATGCCGCACAGTCGGGTCATCGGGCACAACGTCGGCAGCCGTGCCGCTCAATGCCAATGTGGCTACCGCCACTGCAAGAAGATGCTTGATACTCATGAGGTTTGATATGTTGTTTTAAATGTTTTATATGTTCAGAAGACGAATGCCAGTGAGGTCAGTAGGCTGTGGGTGCGATTGGCTTGGGTATAGTTCCCGCATTGCCAGTCGATGCCTGCACGTAGTGCGTAGGCATCGCTGATGGCAACATGAACTGCCAGTGCCGTGGTCCAGATGATGCGCCCGTGTGACCAGTAGGCATAGTCATGCTCGATGAGTCGCTGCAGCCCGTTCATCTCGTCCTTGACTCCGGTAAGCATCAGGGTGTGGGCGATGGGGTGCTGCCACTGCACGCCCAGGGTGAGCGTGGCGAAAACGCGTCGCAGCTCTGCGCCGCCCTTGACTCGCATCGTCAGGTCGAGGTCGTTGAGTTGCCACTGCCCTTGGGGGTCGGCATAGATGACGTTGACATGGTTGTAACTGATGGCAGGATGCAGGTCGAGGGCAAAACGCTGCCACCGATGTTGCCACACTGCATCGACTCCAGCACAGAACCGATTGTGGTGGAAGTTGTCGTGACTGCCCATCTGCTGGTAGACCTGCGCGGCAGGGTCGCCAAAGACATTCTCGGTGCCCACGCGCCGTGAGGCTGATGCCGTGGCTCGCACAGCCCATGTCGATGCCAGCCATGCGGCCTCGGCCTCGATGGCATTGTGGGTGACGTGAGCCAGGGGCAGCTTGTTGAGCGAGGTGAGCACATTGTCGAAGGCAAATCGTGATGCCTGCACCGATGCACTCAGTCCCCGGCCGTCGACGGGATGCGCATTGAGCGATGCGGTCCAGCGATTGCCTTTATAATAGGTGTTATAGCCCGTGCCGGCAAATCGGCCATAGTCATTGGTCAGTCCGGTGAGGTGAAACAGTTTGTCGCTGCCCAACTCGCTGTAGAACGTCACATGGTTGGTCTGCTTGTACTTCAGGAAGGCGACTGATGCGGCGGCGATGTAGTGGCCAAGGTGCCATCCCACACCTGCGGTGATATCGAGGCGGGCCGTGACATTGCGTGGACGTGGGTCGACGTTGCGGTAGTAGAGCCCTGCGGTGTAGCCAATGGTCGCGCCCCATGCCAGACGGCCACGGCCGTCGGCATACCCTCCCATGAAGCTGTATCGCTCCAACTTCATGGCCTGCGTGGCAGCACTGTCGGCCAGCAGATAGGGATAGACTACATCGAGGTCACTTGTCTCGTTCCAGCGGATGCCGCGCTGGCGCCCGTTGTTATAGTAGGCGCGTCCCCAGAGCGTGCTGGACCGGTGCTTGATGTAGGTTCGTGCGTCGAAAGCCAGCGTGGTCTCGTGATTGCCCAGCTGTGTGACTAGCGGTTCGTCCTCATGTCGCAGTTGCCATGACAGCCCGACATGGCTCAGCGAATAGCCATGCTGCCACTGCTTGATGGCAGGATTCTGCCATGCCAGTTGCAGCAACGACTCACGTTCGCTGCTGTGCCGGCTGATGCGGTCGACAACCGTTGTGTCGGTCTGAGCCGATGCGGTGAGTGCCGTCAGGCATAATATCGATAGTAAATAACGATTCATCAAGAATTAGATTTCTAAAGTGGCTCCTTTTCGGTAGTTAAAGTGGTTAGGAGTGGGGGCTGTGCAGCGACGGCACAGGGGATGCCGTCCCTACAGTCGCCTTGGCAGTTCATGCTACCCTACTACATTACTACATTACTACTGCTACTGTGCATTGCGTGGGGTGATGCCATCCCAGGTGAGTTGGGTGCAGGGGGTGCCAGCGATGTCGATGGCAGTGCCTTGGTGCTCTATCTCGCTGGGTGTGCAGTAGGGATTGAAGTCCTCGCTGCTGTTGTTGGTGTCCTTGAGCACCGCCTTGCCGTCACGCAGATAGAGCATCTTACGCCGCACGCTGTGGAAGTATCGCGACTTGTCGTGATCCATAGTGCCGCAATGGGTCCAGCCTCGGTCCAATGCGGGTGATGTCACATTCCACTCATACTCGGCGGCAACACTGCAGTTGACCGCGTCGACAATCCATCGGTTGGGCACCATGAAGGCTTGCTGGCTCATGGGATAGGTTCCTGCCTCGGTGATGATGACATAGCGATAGGTGTAGTAATAGTTGGGGTCGGCCAGATACTGCTCTTTTTCCATGGGGATTCGTGCCAGGGCCCAGGCACGGAATCCACGATTGTGCAGGACAAAGAACGAGAGCGTGTAGCAGTACCATTTGTCCAGATTGGTCACCGCAGGGCCGTCGACATCCATGTGGGCGGGCTTGGTCGACACATCGTACCACTCGAAGTCGGCCTTGCTGCAGTCAAACGAGTTCTCGTTGGCCACACGGTGGTCAATGCCTGTGTCAACAATCCACAGCTCCTCGCCGGGTTGCACGGGAGAGTCGTTACCATTGCCGGGAATGGTGTATAGTGCCTGTACGGTCATTGCCGTGTCCATGACATTAGGGCGGTAGTTATACTTGTCGGTGGTGACAAACTTCGACTCCAGCAGAGTCAGTCCATCGGCATAGAGCACATGGTCGGTGTTGTTGTAAATCTTGATGTAATCATCGCCATAATACTGGCTGCCATTGGGCCGCAAGGTGCCGGTAAAGAAAATCTCGGAGATGACAAAGTCATCGTTCTGTATGGCCTCGTAGCAGGTCAGTAGTATCTCGGCCTTGCCACTTGTCACTTCGACCGACGGCGTATAGGCCTGTACATGCCGTGTCTCCTGCTTGCCGTCGGTGTCATCGACAGTGACCACATCGGCCTCGTAGCTGATGTCGTACAGTCCCGTTTTGAGCTCCAGATCGGTTCTCGCCTGATAGATGGCTGTCCGGCCCGTAGTGACATTTTTGACCTCAAAGCGTTCGTTGATGACCTCGCCACTGATGCCTTGGGGCAATGTCACTCGCACCACAGGTTGGACCAGAGTCACACTGTCGCTCAACTTGTCGTCGCAAGCAGTTAACACAAGTAAAATGGTTGTTAACAATAATATCTTTTTCATATTAAAATCTAAACTATAAACTATAAACTCACATTCAGTTCCATGCCGAAGTAGGGATCGCTGATGCGTCGCACGGTCAGGCCATTGCTCTTGTAGTCGGGCAGGTAATCGAGCAGTCGGTTGGCAAAGACAGCGACCTTGAGGTGCTTGCCAATCTGCTTGGTGGCTTTGAGATTGACATAGATGGCCGTGGGCACCGTCTGCGTGCTGAACAACTCGTCGTTGTAGGTCCTCACTAGATAGCGCAGTACGGCATCGTCTCGCATCTGCTCGGTGTAGGTGTGCAACTGCCCATCGGCCACATCAAGATAGCTTTCGGGCACACCATTTTGCCACAATCGGCGTGTCTTGACAAACCATAGACATTGCACCGATGTGGTGAACACAAGCCCCCAGCGGGTAATCTGCGTGTCGAACATAAAATTGGTATTGAATTGGTTGTTCACACGCCCGTCATTGCTGTTGTAGTAGCCCACATAGCGGTTGCTCACCGGCTCGCTGTCGACCACATCGCTCACGGTCTGATAGAGCATCTGCGAGTTGCTGTAGGTCGAGCGGAACCATGCGCCCGTGATGGTGAGTGCCGTGCGCAGGGGCTGCCACCGCACCGTGGTCAGGGTGAACTCGATACCCTCCTTGTCGAGTCGGCTGCCATTGGTCACCAGGCTGTATCCATTCAGCTCACGCACCAGCGCAGAAGGGATGGTATCGAGCATCGGTGGCTCGGTGAGCGACTCGGCATGGATGTTCTGCGCATCATAGCGAGTGTACTCATAGGGCTGATAGAGTGTGCTGTAACGGTAGCCCGAACGCAACCGCTCGCGGAAGTAGGTGATTGAGAATGTGTTCTTGCCCCACTTACCCCCCAGTCGCACCTCCCACTTGCGGTTGGTGGCGGGACGCAGCTGATGGTTGACCGTCGGGTCAATGTAGGTGCGCAGACTGATGCGACTGTGCTCCAACGGATTGAGTACGTCGTAGTAGTTGAGTTGGATGAAGTCGTTGTAATGCACCTGAGGGAAGAGGTAGGAGACCGTGGGCATCTTGGTGGTGATGCCATAACCCCCAGCCAGATAGAGCTGCATGTCTCGCCCGGCCAGTCGCCAGGTGGGCCACGTCCACTTGACGTTGACCCGCGGGTCGAGATAAGGTCTGCCCGACAGATGATAGGCCGCATCCAGGCCTGCCAGCTGAATCGTGCGGAGTCCCAGTTGAGCTTCCAGACGATGGGCACCCAGCGTCAGAGTGGCATTGTCCTCGGCATAAAACGAGAGCACGTTCAGGGCGGGGATATCCTTGTAGGCGCGTGGGCGCGTGACCCATGCTGCCGCCAGCGGACGAGTAAGGTCATATACCTGGCCGTCGCCATAGTTTTTCGACAAGGTCCACTCTCCACCTATTTTATAATTGTTCAGCAACTGCCCCACCCCAGCCTTGCATTCGGCCTTGATTTTGACAAAAATATTGAGCGGCTTGCCGTCGCTCACATAGTCGGCGATGTAGGAGTTGAGCAGGTATTGCCCGTCGTGTACACCCTCGTCCATCGATGTAGGCGCCACCGAGGCACGTTGCGGTGCCACCTCCTTGTGCCGCTCAAGACGGTCAACTTGGTAACTGACGCTGGTATTGAGGTTGATGGTGCTGAGCCATGCGAGGTGGTTGAGTGTGAACGTCAGGTCGCTGGTATAGTTGATTCGATTGTAGGATGACTTGTACTCGTTTAGCTTGAGGTAGCTCAAGTCGGGGTCCTGCTTGGCATTGTCGAACGACCCTGTGTAGTCAAGCCCCGTAATCCATCCTGTGTTGAACGCAGGTCGCTCCCACCGCAGGTTTAGGCGCGCCGAGAGGTTTAGGCGTTTGTAGTTCTCCAGGTTGTTGCGCGGGTCGACCTTGCTGTCCAGATACCCCCCGTCTACATTCATGATATGCCCCGAGTTGCCCAAGCTGAAGCCCTTGCCCAGCGACACCAGCTTGCAATATTCGTCGGCCTTGAAACGTGCGGTGACCGGTGTGGCACGGCGAATGCGCTTGATGTTGACCATGCCGCTGGTGAGATTGCCATACTCGGCACTGGGAATGCCGCGCACCACCTCGACACTCTCGATGTTGTCGGTCGAGAGCGAGCGCATGTCCACACCCTTGTTGGTCATGTCCTTCTTGTACTCCGGCGAGGTCATGTCGCTGCTGGCATTAGGGATATTCTGCATGTTGGCATCGCCGTTGATGGGTGCGCCGTCAACGACAAAGAGCGTGCCCAGCGAGGTGATGTTGTAGTCCGGATTGTCGCTGGCCGTTCCGTTAGCCCCCAGGGCGCCCGTCTCGCGCAGTTTGATGGCATTGACACTGCCCATGTCGGGGTCGTGGCTGATGTTGCCCGGCAGCAGCTCCATCAGGTCGCTGAAACTGGTGGGCTGCAGGTGGGCCATGGCGTCACGGTCGATGCGGCTGCTACTGGTCATGCCGGTCGACTCCTTGGCCGTGACCACGACCTCACCCAGCACAAGCGAGTTCTCCTTGAGCCTGAAGTCAAGCGTGCGATCGGCACCGAGGGTGATGCGTTGGCTGGCAGTCTTATAGCCCACGTAGCTCACCGTGATGGTGTATGTCCCAGGCACCAAACGCAGATAGTATCTGCCATCGGCATCGGTGGGCACCGACTTGCCGCCTGGCTGAGCTGAGACCGTGGCAAACTCAATGCGCTGGGCCGACGTGGCATCGCTCACCGTTCCCTGCAGCAACACATCGGCAGCAAATAGTCGAAAAGCACTGATTGCCAACAAGATATAAAGAATCGAAATTCTCATTAAATGATGTAATTAATAATGTGCAAAGTTACAACTGCCTCATGCAGTGAGCAATACCAACATTTGGGGAATTTCGGTAGCAAAAATCCTAAAAACAGGTGATTTCACAATATGAATTGCAGCAGTAATTTTGCCAGCGAAAAATGAAACCAAAATAGTTCTAAACGCAATGAAGAAAATCTACACATTAACCCTCGCGCTGCTGGCATCGACATCAATGCTGGCCGGCGCACAGTCGCTGAGCGACACCGAGACCCTCTGGGCAAAATTTGTCAGTAACAGCGCCAATCAACAGTCACTCACCACACAAGGCAACCAGATGGTTCTGGCCGATGACGGCGACCTCTATGTAGTGGGGCAAGTGGGTTCGACAGCAACCGACCAGAGCCTCACCTTCGGCAACAAGGTCGTGGCGTCGGGTGTCGCCTATAGTGGCAACAGTGCCAACCAGGCTCTGCTGGTGATGAAGCTCAATGCCGATGGCGACGTTCAGTGGAGCATCAACCAGACTAACGGTGAGGCCTCAAACAACGAGAGCCGCATTGCCTGTACGCCCGACGGTGGCGCAGTGATTCTGACCAATGTGCGCCACACCGAGGGCTATCCCAACGACAACATCACCCTGACCGACGCTGCCGGCGGCAGCTATGCCATCGACTGGACAGCAACCAATGGCGAGCGCAGCTATCGCGGGCTTGTCATCAAGGTCACCAGCCAGGGCAGCATCGAGTGGGTGCGAGAGCTGGTCATGAACGAGACTGCCGATGAGGCCACCTATCCCAAATGGAGCCAGAGCAGTCGCCACATCGGCCAGGGCTTGAAGACCTATGCACTGGATGTCGACAACGAGGGCAACATCTATGTGGGTGGCATCATGTGCGCCACCATGACCATCGGTGACGTGACCATCGAGCCGCACAATGTGGCAAACTGGAATGGCAACAGCCAGAACACGGCAGGCAACATGTATGTCCTCAAGCTGGATGCCGACGGCAACTATGTCAGCCACCTGGTCAGTGAGGGCGAGGCTACCCAAGAGAACGTCCAAGGCCTGAAAGTGGTGGGCGACAAATTGTATATGTCGGTCTGGGCTGCCGGTGTGGCAGGCACCGAGTTTTCGATTGGCGGCAAGGGCGTGACCCCCGCCACCACCAACGGCAGTTGGTGTCTGGCCGAACTGGACACCGACCTGAACGTCAACTGGTTAAAATTCTATGAGTCGTCCATCAGCGGCAGTGCCTGGCAGATGCCGACACTGGTCGTGGCTGGCGACAACATCTACCTGATGGGCACAGCAAAATATGGCATCCAGATTGGCGAGACCACCTATACCAACACTCCGGCCAACAAGGCCCGCCAGTCTTGGATTATCCAGTTCGCCAAGGCCGACGGCACCGCCCAGGCTGCCACAGTGCTCGCCACGGGCAAGATGCAGATGCAACATGGTTTCTTTGGCGGCTATGAGGGCACCGATGGCAAGCTCTATGCCATCGAGCGCGGCCTGACACCCGGTACCTCGTTTGGCAGCGAGCTGATCTTGTACAAGCTTGACGCCGCGACACTTGAAGTTCTCGACCAGGTCGAACTGGCCACCGGCTCATGCGACGGCCAGTCGCTGGTGACCGACGGCACCCGCGTCTATGTGATGAACCGCTTTGCCAACAAGAACGAGGAATGCAAATTCTACAACAGCGACATCACGCACAGCAATGCAGCCTTCAACTGGGGCCAGTCGGCCTTTGCCGTGCCAGTTGGTGCCGTGAAAAGCGTGACCCTGGACGTCGATGGTGAGGAGCACCTGAATGCAGGCGGCACACTGATGCTCACAGCCACCATCACACCCGAGAATGTGGCCAACAGCGACATCATCTGGTCGTCGACCGATGAGAATGTGGTCACCGTCGACAACAATGGAATGGTGACCGCCGCCGCCACGCAGTCTGCCCCGGCCCGCATCCGCACAGCCGATGCCACCTGCGAGCGCAGCGCCATCATCACCGCCACCAGCGCCAGCAACCCCAACGTCAAGGCCAGTGTCAAGGTCATCGTCGACAAAACGACGGGCATCACCGACATCAAGGCTGACAACCATGTCAACAATCATAATGTCTACACCATCGACGGCCGTCTGGTCAAGCAAGGCAGCACCAGCGTCGAGGGTCTGCCCGCTGGCCCCTACATCGCCGGCGGCAAGAAGGTGGTTGTCAGATAAGATGTGAGCGACAAGCAACAAGTGTGACTTGAACCAAACCCCATCGCAGATGGATGGGGTTTGGTTATTCTATTAAAAATCAAAGAAGAAATGAAGAAAACAATTTTACTGACCATTGCTGCATTTATGACCTTGAGCGTGAACGCCCAGGTGGCCAGCACGGTCACACAGTGGAGCAAGCTGCTCGATGCCGCTCCACCCGACATAGGCTGCTCGATGCTGATGCACGACCAAGCCCTGTTCATCCTGTCGTGCACAGGGTCGACCATCGGTGATGGCGGCAGCGGGTTTCCCAAGGACTATACCGACCCGACACGGGCGGTCAACTATGACGGCACTCAGATTGCCACTGGTGCCGCCTACGAGGGTGCTAGCTATAACAATAACCTCAACCTGATCAAGACCGACCTGGACGGCACACTGCAGTGGTGCGTCTACTCGACCAGTGGCGACATGTCGTCGAACAATGGCGGTGTCGTCGCGGCGAGCGATGGCGGCGTGTATGTGTCGGTGGTCATGCGCCAGACCGACAACCTGCGCACCGAGCCGCTGCGTCTGGTCGATGCCACAGGACAGGAGACGGTGATCAACTGGCGGCTCGACAGCCAAGAGAGCAAACGCTGGTGGCAGGGTTTCCTGATTAAGGTGAGCCGTGAGGGTGCCATCGAGTGGACGCGCACCATCGCTGTGAGCAATGCTCCACAGCCCAACGCCACGGGCGAGAATGTCACACACACGAGTTCGGCATTCTATATCGACGGAATGGAGAGCGACAGCGAGGGCTACTGCTATGTCGCAGGACGTTATGTCAACCCCATCACCCTGCAGCGGGCCGACGGCACCAGCGTCACACTCGTCCCGCACAACACCTCAGGCTGGAGCGGCGACTCGCAGGAGTCGCGTGGCGACCTGTTTGTGGCCAAGTTTGATGCCGATGGCTATCTGGTCAAGACACTCACCACCACCGGCGTGGCCCAGGTCGAGACCTCGATGACACTGTCCCGATGCGACGACGGCCTTCTGCTCAATGGTGTGGTCACCGGCCAGGCCAGCGGCAGCACCATCGCCTTGGATGGCCACCAACTGACACTACCCAACCAGGCCAGCCTGCTCACCGCCCGTCTCGACCGCGACTTGAACGTCGACTGGGTGCAGCTATTTGCCGGCAACAAGTGCGGCAACCGCAACAGCGCCATCCAGAGCAATCACGCGCTGGCAGTGGGCGACCACATCTGGATCACAGGCATGGGCAACTTCACACTCACCAGCCCGGACGGCACGCAGAGCATCGCCACCCTGACCGGCAATGTGCGCGAGGGGTTTGTCATCTGCTGCGACAAGGCCACCGGCCAATGGCTCAAGGGTGCATGCAGCAAGCAGGGCCCCATGGCCGCTCTCAACGGCATCTGCGGCTATGTGGGTGGTTTTGAGAACGAAGACGGCAGCAAGTTCTATGCCTACGGATACACATTTGCCTCACGCATGATTGAAACCGACGACGACATCGAGGTCGAGGGTTATGGCGTACTGCTGGTCGAACATGATGCGCTGTCGCTGGAAGTGACCGACATGTGCAGCCTCATCGCCGGCGGCAGCATGTCGACGGCACAGGACATGATAGCCACAGGCAACCGGCTTTACACCCTGTCGCGCGGCACCAACAAGGACACACCCGAGTGGGCGCTGAAACCCATCGGCAGCGACCTGCGACATGAGACCAACGAATGGGCCGTGGTAGTCTCGGCGTTTGAATTACCCTTCCAGGTCAAGGAAGACGTTCAACCCACTCCACAACAACCAGGCGATGTCAACGGCGACGGCTCGACCGACGTGGCCGATGTCAACATCATCATCAATGTGATGCTTGGCAAGGAGTCGGGCGAAATGCTGACAGCCGCCAGCGATGTGACGGGCGACGGCACAGTGGATGTGGCCGATGTCAATCAGGCCATCAACATCATGCTGGGCAAAAATAGACTCTAAACTTTCTCCAGTTCAATCAACAATAGCTGTGGCCGACACCAGTGGAATGGATGTCGGCCACAGCTAATTTGTGTCAAATTGTCAGTTTTACTGACAATTATATACAACACAATGACAATCAGGCGGTTATTTAGCAAGGCATAAGGTTTGCTAATCGACATTTTGAAGCGAGATGCGAGATATAAGAGCAAATGCGAGTCAGATAATTCTCAATTCTCAATGAAAAGACAACAATTCTAAATTACAATAAAATGAACTTCAATAATTTTACCATCAAGAGTCAGGAGACCATCCAGAAGGCGGTGCAGATAGCCCGCCAGAATGGTAACCAAGCCATAGAGCCTGAGCATCTGCTCAAGGCCGTGATGAGCGAGGGCGACTCGGTGGTCAAGTTTGTGCTTCAGAAACTTGACATCTCCCCCACCATGATTGAACGCCCCCTGGAGAACGCACTGTCGCGTCTGCCGCAAGTGGCAGGCGGTGAACCCTACTTGAGCAACACCACCAGCCAAGTGATGGACAAAGCCAACGAGTTGGCACAGAAGCAGGGCGACCAGTATGTGACCGTCGAGGTGCTGCTCATGGCACTGTTTGAGGTCAAGTCGGCCGCTTCGACCATCCTCAAGGATGCCGGTATCACCGGCAAGGACCTGCAGGCCGCAATCGCCCAGCTGCGCCAGGGCCGCAAGGCCACCGGCCAGGAGGCCGAGGAGCAGTACCAGGCACTTAGCAAGTATGCTATCAACCTCAACGAACGCGCCCGGCAAGGCAAACTCGACCCCGTCATCGGCCGCGACGACGAGATACGTCGAGTGCTGCAAATCTTGAGCCGCCGCACCAAGAACAACCCCATCCTGATCGGTGAGCCCGGCACGGGCAAGACCGCCATTGTCGAGGGACTGGCCCAGCGTATCGTGCGCGGCGACGTGCCCGAGAACCTGAAGCAGAAACAAGTCTACTCGCTCGACATGGGAGCGCTGATTGCCGGCGCCAAGTATCAAGGCGAGTTTGAGGAACGACTCAAGGCCGTCATCAACGAGATCACCCAGGCCCAAGGCGAAATCATCCTGTTCATCGACGAGATCCACACCCTGGTGGGTGCCGGCAAGAGCAGTGGTGCCATGGATGCCGCCAACATCCTGAAGCCTGCCCTAGCCCGAGGCGACCTGCGCAGCATCGGTGCCACCACGCTCGACGAGTACCAGAAGTACTTTGAGAAAGACAAGGCGCTGGAGCGCAGGTTCCAGATTGTGATGGTCGACGAGCCCGACGAGGAAAGCGCCATCGCCATCTTGCGTGGCTTGAAGGAGCGCGACGAGAACCACCACAAGGTGCGCATCAAGGACGATGCCATCATCGCCGCCGTGCAGTTGAGTCAGCGGTATATCAGCGACCGTTTCTTGCCCGACAAGGCCATTGACCTGGTGGACGAGGCCGCCGCCAAACTGCGTATCGAGATGGACAGTGTGCCCGAGGGGCTGGACGAGATTTCGCGCAAGATCTCGCAGCTCGAGATTGAGCGCGCCGCCATCAAGCGCGACGGCGACGAGCAGCGCATCGCCCAGCTGGACAAGCAGCTGGCCGAGATGCGCGAGCGCGAGAACGAGTACAACGCCAAGTGGCGCAGCGAGAAGGAGCTGATCAACCGCATCCAGCAGAACAAGATCGACATCGAGCAACTGAACTTCGAGGCCGAGCGCGCCGAGCGCAATGGTGACTATGGCCGTGTGGCCGAGATACGCTACTCGCTCATCAAGCGCAAGCAGGACGAGAACCTGTCGCTGCAAGAGCAACTGCGCGGCATGCAGGGCGACAAGGCGCTCATCAAGGAGGAGGTCGACAGCGACGACATCGCCGAGGTGGTGAGCCGCTGGACAGGCATCCCGGTGACCAAGATGCTGCAGAGCGAGATGGACAAGTTGCTGCACCTGGAGGACGAGCTGCACAAGCGTGTGGTGGGCCAGGACGCTGCCATCCGGGCCATCAGCGACGCCGTGCGCCGCAGCCGGGCCGGCCTCAACGACCCGCGCCGTCCCATTGGGTCGTTCATCTTCCTGGGCACGACGGGTGTGGGCAAGACCGAGCTGGCAAAGGCCCTGGCCGACTATATGTTCAACGACGAGAACATGATGACGCGCATCGACATGAGCGAATACCAGGAGAAGTTCTCGGCCACGAGGCTCATCGGCGCGCCTCCGGGCTACGTGGGCTATGACGAGGGCGGCCAGCTGACCGAGGCAGTGCGGCGCAAGCCCTACTCGGTGGTGCTGTTCGACGAGATCGAGAAAGCCCACCCCGATGTGTTCAACGTGCTGCTGCAAGTGCTGGACGACGGCCGTCTGACCGACAACAAGGGGCGCACCGTGAACTTCAAGAACACCATCATCATCATGACCAGCAACCTGGGTTCGAGCTTGATACGTGAGCGCTTTGAGCACCTCACGCCGCAGAACCGCGAGCAGGTCATTAGCAAGACGCGTGACGAAGTGATGGCAATGCTCAAGCAGACCATCCGTCCCGAGTTCTTGAACCGCATCGACGAGACCATCATGTTCACCCCGCTTGACGAGCAGCAGATCAGCCAGATTGTACGCCTGCAGATGACCGGTGTGCAGAAGATGCTGGCACACAACGGCATCACGCTCGAGTGGACTGATGCTGCCGTGCAGTTGCTGGCCCAGGCTGGCTACGACCCCGAGTTCGGTGCCCGTCCCGTCAAGCGTGCCATCCAGAGCCTGGTACTCAACCCGTTGAGCCAGGCCATCATCGGCCAGCGCGTCAACCGCGACCGTCCCATCGTCATCGATGCCACGGGCGGCGAGATCGCCTTTAAATCATAAAATGCAGCCACAAGCCTCCCCTCCCCTTTCCCAAAGGGGACCAATGGGCTGCGCCTCAACAATGCCGAGCTAG
>JAFUVK010000156.1 GCA_017477555.1 Muribaculaceae bacterium | reverse complement strand
CAGTCGGTACCAGGGACAGCCATCGTGTATGTGCGCAGCCGCAAGCGCACTAAGCTCATAAGTGACGAATTGAACCGGCGGGGGCTGGTGGCCGACTACTACCATGCCGGGCTGGCCGTTGAAGACAAGGAGGACAAGCAAAACAAGTGGAAAAATGATCAGTGCCGTATCATGGTCGCCACCAATGCCTTCGGCATGGGCATCGACAAGCCCGATGTGCGCATAGTCATCCACGTTGATATTCCCAACTCAATCGAAGAGTACTACCAGGAGGCGGGTAGGGCAGGGCGCGATGGCAAGCGCTCCTACGCCGTGATGCTCACCACGCCCACTGACCGTCGTACACTGCACAAGCACATCAGTGATGCCTTTCCGCCGCGTGAGTTCATAAAGAATGTATATGAGCGAGTGGGCAATTTTCTTGAGGTGGCTGTAGGTGAGGGCTACCAGCGCATGTATGACTTCAACTTCGGTCTGTTTTGTAACACTTTCAAACTGCCCGTCCTGCCCACCCACAGCGCACTGCACATCCTCACGGCAGCGGGATATATTGAGTTTGTCGAGGAGATTGACTCGCAGTCACGTGTCATGATTCTGGCCGACAAGCAAGACCTCTACGACCTGCGCACCACCACGCCGGGAGCCGACCGTGTCCTCCAGACCCTCCTCCGACAGTATAGCGGCCTGTTTGCCGACTATGTCTTCATCAGCGAGGACGTCATCAGCCGGCGCAGCGATGTCGACCGCCAGAATGTCTATGAGTCGTTGCTGGAGCTGACGCGAATGCACGTCCTTCATTACATACCACGCAAGCGCACTCCTTATATTATATACACCACCTCGCGCGAGGAACCCCGGCACATACTGCTGCCCAAAGCCGTCTACGAGGACCTCAAGCAACGCATGGAGCAACGCATTGAGGCGGTCATCGACTATGCCTTCAGCGAGGGAAAGTGCCGCGAACGATGCATGCTGCGATACTTCGGCGAGCAGGCCGATGACGACTGCGGACACTGTGATGTGTGCATCGACCGTCGAAAGCGCGCCACCACTCAGCCGGCCGATGTGCAGAGTGGCATCCTCTATATGGCCCAGCTCAAGCCTCGAAGGCTCGACGAGTTTGTTCGCACACTGGCTTTCACCAAGGGCGAGATCCTGAGCATGGTGTCGTTTCTTGTCGACGAGGGTTTCCTCATCCACCGCGACGACGATACCTACGTGACTAAGCAATAGTTATTAAGATAAGTTTTCGCGACTTGTTAATAACTTTTGTGTGCCGCTTTGTAAGATATGTGGCAAAAAGGTTGTAACTTTGAGCCACATTTTTGCAAACCACTATTTTTCGACACACAACGCGACATATATGGTACCCTTTGTACACCTCCACGTTCACTCGCAATACTCTATTCTCGACGGACAAGCATCAGTCAAGGGCATGGTGGACAAGGCCATGGCCGACGGAATGCGCGGCATGGCCCTCACCGACCATGGCAATATGTTCGGTATCAAAGAGCTGCACGACTACTGCCTCAAGGTCAACAGCGGAAAGGAAGACCAGGAAAAGTTCAAACCTATCTTCGGATGCGAGGTGTATGTAGCCATGACCGACATGCACGAGCATGTCGACAAGCGCGACATCGGCCGACACCTCATCTTGCTAGCCAAGAACCTGCAGGGCTATAAGAACCTCATCAAGATTGTGTCCAACGCATGGACCGAAGGATTCTACATGCACCCGCGTACCGACAAGAGTCAGCTCGAGAAGTACCACGAGGGCATCATCTGCTGCTCGGCTTGCCTCGGTGGCGAGGTGCCGCAGCTCATCATGAACGGGCAGATTGACCAGGCGCGCGAGGTGGTCAAGTGGTTCAAAGGGGTGTTTGGCGATGACTACTATCTGGAGCTCCAGCGTCACAAGGCCACGGTGGAGCGAGCCGCACACGACACATTCCCGCGCCAGCAGGAGGTCAACGCCGTGTTGCTGCAGTTTGCACAGGAACTGGGAATCAAGCTCGTGTGCACCAACGACTCGCATTTCATCAATGAGGATGATGCCGAAGCGCACGAACGTCTCATCTGCGTGTCCACTGGACGGAAAATGGACGACGAAAATGTCATGCTCTACACCAAGCAAGAGTGGTTCAAGACACAAGCCGAGATGAACGAGGTGTTTGCCGACGTTCCCGAAGCGCTGCAGAACACCAACGAGATTCTTGACAAGGTGGAGTTCTATTCGATTGACCACGGCCCCATTTTGCCCGACTTCCCACTGCCCGAAGGCTTTGACAACGAGGACGACTACCTGCGTCATCTGGTCTACGAGGGAGCCAAGCAGCGCTGGCCGGAACTCGATGATGAACACCGCGAACGGCTGGACTTCGAGCTTGAGACCATCAAGAACATGGGCTTCCCGGGATACTTCCTCATCGTGCAGGACTACATCAAGGCTGCGCCGCGGCTGGGTTGCTCGGTGGGGCCGGGTCGAGGGTCGGCGGCAGGCTCGGCAGTGGCCTACTGTCTGGGCATCACCAATATCGACCCCATCAAGTACGACCTGCTGTTTGAGCGATTTCTTAACCCCGACCGTATCTCGCTGCCCGATATTGATGTCGACTTCGACGACGACGGGCGAGCAAAGGTGTTGCAATATGTCACCGACAAGTATGGAGCCGACAAGGTGGCGCACATCATCACCTATGGCACCATGGCGGCCAAGTCGGCCATCAAGGACGTGGCGCGTGTCGAGGGCCTGAGCATTGACGAGAGCAACCGCCTGGCCGGCATGATTCCCAGCCGTCCCAACGACATGCCCGATGAGAAACCGGGTAAGAAATACAAAATCACCATCAAGAACTGCATCAAATGCTTTCCCGAACTGGCTGCCGAGCTCAACAGCTCCAACCCGTTGGTGGCCGAGACGGTGCGACTGGCCGAGAAGCTTGAGGGGAATGTGCGCAACACCGGTGTGCATGCTTGCGGCGTGATCATTGGCCGAGACCCCATCACCGACTGGGTGCCGGTGAGCACGGCCACCGACAGCGATGGCAGCAAGGTGATGGTCACGCAGTATGAGGGCAGTGTCATCGAGTCGACGGGGCTGATCAAGATGGACTTCCTGGGATTGAAGACCCTGTCCATCATCCGCGACGCACTTGAGAACATCAAAATCACTCACGGCATAGACCTCGACATCGAGAAGATTCCCATCGATGACCCAAAGACTTACCAGCTGTACTGCGAAGGACGCACAACGGGTACCTTCCAGTTCGAGTCGGCTGGCATGCAGAAGTACCTCATCGAGTTGCAGCCCAGCACATTCGAGGACCTCATCGCTATGAATGCGCTGTATCGGCCGGGTCCCATGGACTACATCCCCGACTTTATCGCGCGTAAAAAGGGCGAAAAGCCCATCGAGTACGACATCCCATGCATGGAGAAGTACCTCAAGGACACTTATGGAATCACCGTCTACCAGGAGCAGGTGATGTTGCTCTCACGCCAGCTGGCCGGCTTCACCCGCGGACAGAGCGATACACTGCGCAAGGCCATGGGAAAGAAGCAGATTGAGAAGATGAACCACCTGGAGGGCCTCTTCTACGAGGGTGGAGAGAAAAACGGGCATGACCACGATACCCTGCACAAGATATGGGAAGACTGGAAGAAATTTGCATCTTATGCTTTCAACAAGTCGCATGCCACCTGCTACAGCTGGGTAGCGTATCAGACGGCATACCTCAAGGCCAACTATCCCAGCGAGTATATGGCAGCCGTGCTGAGCCGAAACCTCAGCGATGTCGACAAGTTGTCGAAGTTTATGGACGAGTGCAAGGCCATGGGCATACGTGTGCTGGGGCCGGACATCAACGAGAGTTTCAAATCGTTCAGTGCCAACAAGCAGGGTGACATACGCTTTGGCCTGGGAGGCATCAAAGGTGTGGGCGGAAATGCCGTCGACGCCGTGGTGTCGGAGCGGACAGCCAATGGGCCGTACACCGATATCTTCGATCTGGTTGAGAGGGTCAACCTGGGAGCATGCAACCGCAGGGCCATTGAGTCGTTTGCCCTGTCGGGAGCGTTCGACTCTTTCCCCGAGGTGACACGCGAGGCTTTCTTTGAGAAAAACTTGCGCGATGAGACATTCAGTGAGGTCATCGTTAAGTTTGGCCAGCGCTACCAAACAGGACTGTCGTCGATGCAGAACTCACTGTTCGGCGACGTCGAGCCACTGGAGGTGGCTAAGCCCGAGATACCCAACGCCGAGCAGTGGAATATCATGGAGCGCCTGAGCAAAGAGAAGGAGCTGGTGGGTATCTATCTCTCGGCTCATCCACTTGACCCCTATTACCTTGAAGTCAAATATGGTTGCAATACCACTATGGCCGATTTGCCCGGTAAGAACAATTTGGTCAATCAGGAACTCACCTTGGCTGGACTGGTGGTGGGCTTCACCGCACGCATGGGCAAGAAGGGCGGACAATTCGGCATACTCAAGGTCGAGGACTATTCGGGATCATACGAGTTTATGCTATTTGGACAGAGCTTCATCGATTTTAACAAGTATGGTATCATCGGCACGCCCATCATGCTGCGTGGTGCCTACCAACAACGCTTCAATGGCGGCGATGTCCGCTTCAATGTGCAGTCCATCTCACTGCTCGAGGACATGAAGGGGCAGGTGGTGCACAACATACTCATCATCATCAATGACGATGAGTTACACAAGACAAAAGTCATCACCGACTACCTCAAGCAGTCCACTGCCAACCGTTGCGACCTTTACTTCCGCGTGGTCGATGTGGAGCATCATAGGCATGTCAACCTCAAGTCCAAGGTGCGACTGCCCATCAGCAAGCACTTGCTCGACGTGCTGCGCGAGCAGGGCATTAAGTTCGAGGTCAATGTCGACATCTAGACTTTTTCAGCGATAGTTTCTAATTCTGCTTTCTCAAGGACAATTAATCAAATAAATTCTTATCACATTATGGCTTACAAATTCACTGAAGAGAACACTAAGCGAGAGATTGAATCGGGGCGTCCCGTTGTCGTTGACTTCTGGGCCGAATGGTGCGGACCCTGCAAATCCATCGCACCCACTGTCGAGCAACTGGCCACTGAGTATGAGGGCCGCGTGCTCATCGGCAAGTTTGATGTCGACGAGGGCGACGACACTCCCATCGAGTACGGCGTGCGCAACATCCCCACACTGTTGTTTTTCAAGGATGGCAAACTCGTTGACCGTCAGGTGGGCACCATCACCTACGATGACCTCAAGGCCAAAATCGACGCGTTGCTCTAGTTGTTGACACCGACCACCTGAGCTGAACAGCGATAGGAAACACTCACAGCTCCCCATTCAATAAGATGGGGAGCTGTTGCTGCAAGCGGTTCAATGGGGCTTGCAAAGCAATGTTTACTGCCGGCAAGCCTATTGTCACCAATAATTTGTATGACCGTACAATTTATTTCGACATGTTGCGTTATAACAAAATAATGTGACAATAACTCAATGAAATAACTGCAATAGAAATGAAACACAAAGTATTAATCGCTTCGTTAATACTGGGGTCGGCGCTACTAGCCACAGCAGCCAAAGACCCGGTGCTGATGAAGATTAATGGCAAGCAAATCAAGCTCTCAGAGTTTGAGTATCTCTATCACAAGAACAGTCAGCAGCAAATCGAGAAGGAGACTCTCGAGCAGTATGTCGACCGATTTGTTACCTACAAGCTCAAGGTAGCCGATGCCGAGGCAGCTGGAATCGATACGTTGGCATCATTCCAGCGTGAGCTCAACGGTTACAAGGCCGATATCATCAAGCCATTCCTTGAGGACACCACCGTGCGCGACAAGCAGGTGCGAGAGGCATATAGCCACAAGCTCAAAAACGTCGACATCGACCATTTCATGTACAGTATAGGACGTGACCCGGGCGAAAATCTCAAGCACATGCAGTTTGTCGACAGCATCAGGCAGTGCATTCTTAATGGCGAGAAGTGGGAGGACCTGGCACAGAAATACTCCATCGACCCATCGGTGCGAAACAACAAGGGTCACTATGGGTTCATTACGGCTGGCACTTTCCCCTACGAGTTTGAGAAGGTAGTCTATGAAACCCCCGTGGGCGAAATCAGCAAGCCGTTCCGTACCGACTACGGCATTCACATGATACGTGTCAACGCCATCCGCGACGACCAGGGAGAGGTGCGATGCCAGCACATCCTGAAGCTCTTCCCCCGGGTGCGCATGCTCACCGACACCATGAAGATGGCCACCAAGCACCGCATCGACTCGGTATATGCCTTGTTGAAGGCTGGTGCCGATTTCGCTGAGCTGGCCAAGAAAGAATCTGAGGATCCCGGGTCGGCAAAGAATGGCGGCGAACTGCCGTGGTTCGGAAGAGGACGCATGGTGCCGCCGTTTGAGAAGCATGCATTCGACATGGCCGTGGGAGAGATGAGTGAGCCGTTTGAGACCAATTATGGCTACCACATCATCAAGAAGCTCGAAACACGCGGAACACCCAGCCTCGAAGACTCGCGCAAGGGAATCGAGCAGGCTATTATGCGCGACAAGCGCAAGGATGAGCCCCGACGTGAACGCATTCGCCAGCTCCAGCAGCAATATAACTACCAGGTCAATCCCAAGCTGCACGACTATATCACCGAGTCGCTGGCAAAGCACGGACAGTATGATTCGGCATTTGTGGCCGATTATATTGCCAACAGCAAGGTGCCTCTGTTCACTTTTGCCAAGAAGTCGGTGCCAATGTCCACCCTCTTGCCCAAGGTCAACCGTAAGGCCGTACTTAACAATGAGGCTGCCGTGGGCTACATCGAGTCGTTTATCGAGCCCACCGCACAGCAGGAGGTCATGAACTACTACAGTGACAATATCATCAACGACACCCCCGAGTTCGCTAGTCTGCTCAACGAGTATCGCGACGGCATGCTGCTCTTCGAAATCAGCAACCGCCGTGTATGGGAGGCTGCCGGGAAAGATACCCTGGGATTGACAACCTATTTCGAGGCCAACCGCGACAAGTATGTATGGGACTCCCCGCGATTCAAGGGAATCATACTCAATGCCATCAACGACAGTACCCTCCAGGCTGCTAAGGCCGACATCGCCGCTATGACCAGCGAGCCACTTGACTCGGTCACTGCCTCACTGCACAGGAAGTATGCCAGCAACATCAAGATGGAGCGCATGATTATGGCAAAGGGAGAGAACCCCACTGTCGACTACCTCTTCTTCAACGGACCGGTACCCACTGGCAAGTATCCATGCGCCATGGTGCTGAACGGTGGACTCATCAACCAACCGCAGGAGTTGGCCGACATCCGCGGACAGGTCACCAGTGACTATCAGGACGTGCTCGAGAAGCGATGGATTCAGGAACTCAAGGCTCGTTACCCGGTCACCATCGACAAAAAGGTGCTCAAGAAGGTCAAGTAGCATAACCCAAGCAATAGCCAGATGCTTGATGCCGCTACGGCTCTTGACGACAAGACGCTGACTGTGCGGGCATTTAATGGTGCACACACCATGGACAAGGCAGAGGCTAAGGAAGCACTTATCGCTGCCGTCAAAACCGCTCTGGAGAACATTGCCATTAAGTAGGCCCTGAGTCTGCATCGCTACGGCTTGGCGCGCCGCGTTCACACAATGTGTGGGCGCGGCGCGTTGTCTTTCGGTGAGGTCAGACCCGAATGTGCCGAAAATAATTCTTAATTTTCAACACTCAATTTTTAATTCTCAATTAAAAGCAGTAATTTTGCAGTTTGAATTGGTATCACCGCAATTTCTTAATATGGACAAAATAAGAAACTTCTGCATCGTTGCGCACATCGACCACGGCAAGAGCACACTCGCTGACCGACTGCTCGAGTTCACCAACACAGTGGTGGGCAAGGACATGCAGGCACAAGTGCTCGACGATATGGATCTCGAGCGCGAACGAGGCATCACCATCAAGAGCCATGCCATACAGATGGAATATGTGCTCGACGGCGAGAAGTATACGCTCAATCTCATCGACACACCGGGACACGTCGACTTCTCCTATGAGGTGTCGCGATCAATTGCGGCCTGCGAGGGCGCGCTGCTGGTGGTCGATGCCACACAGGGTGTGCAGGCCCAGACTATCAGCAACCTGTACATGGCCATCGACAATGGGCTGGAAATCATTCCGGTCATCAACAAGATTGACATGGACAGCGCCCACCCCGACGAGGTCGAGGACGAGATTGTCGAGCTGCTGGGATGCGACCCCAGCGAGATTCTGCGATGCAGTGCCCGCACAGGTGTGGGAATACCCGAGATTATGGAGGCTATTGTGCGTCGCATACCGGCTCCCAAGGGCGACCCCGAGGCACCGCTACAGGCACTTATCTTCGACTCGGTGTTCAATCCTTTCCGAGGTATTATCGTCTACTTCAAGATTCTAAACGGCACACTGCGGAAGAACGACTTTGTTAAGTTTGTCAATACGCAAAAGGAGTATCACGTCGACGAGATGGGAGTACTTAAGTTGCAGCTCTCGCCACGCGACACACTCAGTGCCGGCAATGTGGGCTATATCATCTCGGGCATCAAGAACTCGGTCGAAGTGCGCGTGGGCGACACCATCACACATGTGCAGCAGCCTTGTGACCGCGCCATTGAGGGATTCCAGGAAGTCAAGCCCATGGTCTTTGCAGGCGTTTATCCCATCGAACCCGAGGACTTCGAGAACCTGCGGGCTTCGCTCGAGAAGTTGCAGCTCAACGATGCGGCACTGACGTTTACTCCCGAGTCGAGTGTGGCATTGGGATTCGGATTCCGCTGCGGCTTCTTGGGGCTGCTGCACATGGAGATTGTGCAAGAGCGCCTCAGCCGTGAGTTCAACATGGAGGTCATTACCACCGTGCCTAACGTGTCCTATAAGGTTTACGACAAGAAGGGGAACATGACCGAGGTCCACAACCCGGCTGGGCTGCCCGATATCACAGTAATCGAAAAGATTGAGGAGCCATATATTAGGGCAAGCATCATCACCCTGAGTGAGTTTATGGGCCCCATCATCACACTGTGTCTGGCCAAGCGCGGCGAGCTGGCCAAGCAGGAGTACATTTCGGGCAACCGCATGGAACTGACTTTCGACATTCCGCTGGGCGAGATTGTCATTGACTTCTACGACAAGCTCAAGAGCATCAGTAAGGGATACGCGTCGTTCGACTACTATATCAACGGCTATCGAGAGTCGCGGCTCATAAAACTCGATATCCTGCTCAACGGACAACAAGTCGATGCACTGAGTGCCCTCACACATGTCGACAATGCTGTGTCGCTGGGACGGCGCATGTGTGAAAAGCTCAAAGACCTGATACCACGTCAGCAGTTCGATATCGCCATCCAGGCGGCCATTGGCGCCAAAATCATAGCACGTGAAACGGTGCGGCAAGTGCGCAAGGATGTGACAGCCAAGTGCTATGGAGGCGATGTGAGCCGAAAGCGCAAACTGCTTGAGAAGCAGAAGGCCGGTAAGAAGCGCATGAAGCAAATTGGCACAGTGCAGGTGCCGCAGAAGGCGTTCCTCGCCGTACTCAAGCTCGACTAAGACCCGTACACTCGAACCACCATTCTTAATTCTTAATTCT
>JAFUVK010000155.1 GCA_017477555.1 Muribaculaceae bacterium | reverse complement strand
GAAAACTCTTATCTCGTTTTTCAACAAAAGTACTACGCTTTTCTTTATCCCCCATTCCGTGACACATATCGGTGACAGTGCTTTTTTGGGCTGCAAAAGTTTGTCCTCCATCACCATCTCCGATTCGGTGACACATATCGGTGACAGTGCTTTTTCAGGGAGCAAAAGTTTGTCCTCCATCACCATCCCCGATTCGGTGACACATATCGGAGCGAATCCTTTCGCAGGCAGTGGTGTAAGCAAAGTTGAGTGTTATAATTCTGCCTTCGAGGCTGATGAACACGCCTTATACACCAAAGGCAAGAAAACTCTTATCTCGTTTTTCAACAAAAGTGCTCCACGTTTCTTTATCCCCGATTCGGTGACACATATCGGTAACTGGGCTTTTTACGTGTGCGATCGTTTATCCTCCATCACCATCCCTGATTCAGTGATACATATCGGTGACAGTGCTTTTTCATGGTGCAAAAGTTTGACCTCCATCACCATCCCAAGAGGCAGTCGCGCCAAGTTTGAGCGAATGTTGCCAAGTGATTTACATTCCAAACTTATTGAGCAATGATCGTGATAGAATCTAAACGCAAAAAGCCAGCAACGATACTTAAAAAGTATCCTGGGGCGATATTGGCAGACGTGACAAGTTCTGCTAAAGATGGACTGGTGAAACTGAGTCCGTTCTATCCGCATGGCGGCATCCCGGTACCGTTCACCGAGGGGATGACGGCCAGTTGTGTCGAAGCCATCTGGCAAGGACTGAAAGTGTTTGAACATTGCGATGTCGACACCTCGCTGTTTACCAACACCACCATGCGCGGGCTGAAACGCACTGTGCGCCGATTTGGCCGGCCACTTGGCCATCGCAAGGGCGTGCATGGCACTGAGTTGCTTGGCTATATCGAAGCCCGCAAACTCATCTACATCCCAACCTATCGATGGGTCTTGGAGAACAAGGTGCAAGCCATCATCGATCGGTTGCGCGAAGCGTCTAAGTCTAAGGCTAAGACCATCATCCTGCTGGACTATGACACCAACGCCGATGTGGAGAACGCTGCCAAACCACTCTCGCACGCCTCGCTCATCAAGGCCTACGTCGAGGGCCTCTACCCATACGGCGACAAGGTGGCACAAGATTTGCAGGAACCTAAAGAGTTAAACCTATTTGATGAATCCACTTTAAAAAGTCAAGATTCTTTATTTTATCAGGAATTTTAGGAATTATGGATTTTTATTTTCTGGAATCAGTAGAATTTAAATATTTAAGCATGAGATATTTTATTTAAATTCCTTAAATTCTTTAATTCTTGATAGTTTAATAATTTCATGACTTTTTCAAGCGGGCTATTTGATTAACCAACAAACCTCCAACCAATGAGCAAAAGAAGCGACTGGCAGGAATTTAAGGCAATTCTTGACCAACACAGAATAACAAAACTATACCATTTCACCGACCGCGACAACCTAGAGAATATCATCCGTCATGGTGGGCTCTACTCATGGGCCGACTGCGAATCCAAGGGTATCAAGATACCCAAGCCAGGCGGTGGCGACTTATCAAGGCAGCTTGACAAGCGTGACGGTTTGCAGCACTATGTCCGGGTCAGTTTCACGACCGAGCACCCCATGATGTTTGTGGCAATGAATGATGGCCGCATCAGCAATCCGGTGATACTGGAGATTGACCCTGCGGTGATATACGATTCAGAAACGCATTTTGCCGACATGAATGCCACACGCAACGGTGCCCATGTGGGCGGAACTCTCGCCGACTTCAAGCGCATTCACTTCCAGAGCGTGAAGGCTCGCAAACACTTTGACCTGACTGATGACGAGCAACCTTACTTTCAGGCCGAGATTCTGGTCAAAAACTTCATTCCGTTGAAGTACATCACCAACATCGGCAACTTTGGCATTCCCATCCCCTCGCAGCCTCAACAGCTACAAAGCAAGGACGCGTACACCGCCCAAATCACACGCAGCACCCCCACGGCGTTCATCTTCCTCGTTGACCAATCAATCTCGATGAACCGCACCACGACCCTCAATGGCGAAGACATGTCACTTGCCGAGGCTGTGGCCCGCATCGTCAACAACCAGATCAACGAGTTGGTGCTGCGCTGCATCAAGACCAACGAGGTGAGACACTACTACGACATCGCTGTCATCGGCTACGGCCATGAGGTGTACAGTGGATGGAATGGTGAGTTGGAAGGCCGTGATTTCGTTTCGCCTGAAGAGATCAAATGTAACCCATTCAAGAAGATCATCACACGCGAGGAAGTGCGCACCCGCCGAGGTACCACAGTGAAAGAAGTGGAGAAAGTGCAGTGGCTGGAGGCACGGCACGACGGTCGCCAGACCCGTATGGACTTGGCTTTTAAGAGAGCCAAAGCACTGCTCGAAGAATGGATGAAGAAACACCACGACAAGGATTGCTACCCACCCACAATCATTAACATCACCGATGGGGAATATGTTGGATGCACCTATGAAACCATGCAACAAGCAGCCAACGAACTGAAATCGATGTTCACTAACGACGGCAACGTGCTGCTGTTCAACATACACATCGCTCCCGGCAATGCCAGCCGCATCGTGTTTCCCATCAACAAGGACGAGTTGTCTGCCGACAAATTTGGTGTCAAACTCTTCAATCTGTCCAGTCTGCTGCCGACAAGGTATAACCAAGACATTTCCAAAGTCCGTAATGACGCAAATGGTGGCATGAGACATGTCGCTATGGCTGTGAATGCCGACATGTCGACGCTGATACAACTCATGGACATCGGGACACCAACAAACATCAGCCAGAACCGATGAAAGCAAAGGGAATCAGTATCACAAAATTTGAGCCAGGAGTCCTGAACGAGGATGCTGTGCTGGCCCGACCCGACTGCATCGCGGTGAGCGACGGGGCTGGCGGTGGTGGTGTGTTTGCTGAACGTTGGTCGCTGTATTTGGTGTCTAACCTACCAAGCCAACCCATCACGACATTTGAGGCACTGGACGGCTGGATTGAACAAATCTGGGAACCGTTCTACAACGAATGTGAGCAGTGGGCCAAAAGACTGCAAGACGGGATGTTCTTGAAGAAATTCTACGATGAAGGCTCGTTTGCCACACTGGCCGCATTGTGGCCATGTGAGGATAGGATTTGCTGGATGACCTATGGTGACAGTGTCGCGTTCCATTATAACCGAGAAACAAAGGTTCTAGAATATACCTTTGGGCGACTGGCCGAATTTAACAAGCCTCCATATCTCATTAATTGCAAAGACCCACTCAATGTCGATGGATTCCGCGCCGGAACATTTGAGTTAAGCCATTCGTCGCTATTTTTCGTTGCTAGTGACACCCTAGCGCATTACATCATAATGATGTACCTACTCGCACACCGGGATTCTCATCATGACGAAATAGACGAGGCCATCGCAGCACACAGCAAGAACAGTGTAATAGTCAAACAAGCGGCAATTGCCCGCAAAATGGACTTCGAACACGATGTCCTTGGCAAGCTGGTGAATTGCATCGGGCACCACACCAACTTTAAACGTCATCTAAAACGGTTGCATAAGCAGGGCCTTATTGGACATGATGACTATTCATTGGCAGTTGCACAACTGTGATGTCAATCGAGCCGGAAATAATCGACGTGTCTGAGATGCTGCAGCACCACTATGATGATGACGAAGAGCACTGCGAGTTGGAATATGCCTATGCTCGCTATCGCCAGTTGTACTTATATTGCATGAAGCGACCGCATTTTGACAATAGCATGGTGCCACCCATCTTAGAGTCAGATTATTCGGGTTGAGAATGTATGGACAATAAAACGTAACATGAGGAAAATATTGATTATAGCCGTGGGGGTTGCTTTGCTGCTTGTCGGCAAGGCGCTGTGGGTGGTGTGCGCCACATGGGGACATGGCAGTGCCAGCAGCGAGCGGAGCGAGATTTTGCGGCGGGCCAACTACCTGGTGTCGAAAGTGGCGACAACACCCATCGGACTGCTGCATGAGATGCCCGACGCAATCGATTTTCAGTTTCGTGGCGAATGGGCATTATATAGCTGCTCGATGACAACTATGGCGCTTGCCAACATCGCCAGGCTGTATCCCGACCAACGCGACTCGTCGCTGCGGCACATCGAGCAGATCATCGATGTGGCGATGGCACCCGAGATCAGGCTGTATGACAAACTGCGATGGGGCGAAGACCCGCTTGAGAGCCTCGGTGGCGACAACAGCCATGTCTCCTATCTGAGCCACCTGGCATGGATGATAGGCACCTACAAGCAGGTGGGTGGCGGCAAGCAATATGATGACACCTACCATGCTGTGTGCGAGGCAATGAACAGGCGCATCGTGCAGAGCGATGCGCTGAATCTGCCCACCTACCCCGGCGAGAGCATCTACGTCCCCGACATGCTCGTGGCCATTGTGGCACTCGATGTCTACTCGCAGCTGAACCGAGGTGACTGTGCCGGCACCGTCCAGGCATGGCTCGACCGGGCAAAGCGTGAGTGGATTGACGATGAGACGGGCCTACTGGCCTCGTGCTTGACCGAAGACGGCAAGCCAACAGGAGCTATCAAGGGGTCTTATTCGGCACTCAACTGCTATTACTTGACGTTCATTGACCCTGACCTTGCACGTCAGCAATACGAGCGGCTAAAGGATGCTTTGCTACAGACATCGCCATTGACGGGCATCAGAGAGTATCACGACCGCTCGTGCTGGCTGGGGATGGACATTGATGCCGGGCCAATCGTGTGCAACCTTTCGCCATCGGGGACGGCTTTTGCCATCGGCTGCGCAACCCGCTTTGACGATGCCGAGGTGAGACGGAATCTGCTGAAGACGGCTGAGATTGCCGGTTCTACTCTCACATGGGGCGACAAAAGCCATTACTGGCTCGCCGACTTTGCTCTAGTGGGTGAGGCCATCACACTGGCCATGAGAACACACTTTCGAAATTCATAATTCATAATTTATAATTCATAATTTATAATTCATAATTTATAATTCACGATCCTTTTTGTGCCCTAACAGTATTCATCGCTTTGATTTCTCATCCGAAAGCATTAACTTTGCAGCTGGGATTGTAGGGACTTGGGGGCTGGGGTGCGAGTTCCGGGTTTCGGGTTTCGAATAAACATCTATCAACTAACGTCTAAAGTCTTAAAAAAGTGGCAAAAAAGAACAAAAATGGCGGAGGGCAGCCGTTCTCCGAGAAACGTTACATACGCGAGCGCGCCCGCGCCCTGGAGATTGGCACCTGCTATCGCACCACCGACATGTTTGAGTATGGCGAGGGCAATGTCATCGTCACCCGTCGCCACACCGGCGGCAAGCTCACCATCGGCTTCTACCTTGTGGACCTCTACTGCACCGGAGTAAAAGACACCTACTACCGCTTCGGCATGGAGGCATACGAGTTCGAAGAGCTGATCGCATCCTACGACGCGTTTGAGACCTGCACCTACGACGAGGCCCACAACCTCATCTATGGCTCCATCGCCTTTGCCGAAGAGGCCGGCATCGCCCCGCACAAAGACTTCGCCCTCACGCAGTACATCCTCGACGAGGACGACGAGCACATCCCGCTCATCGAGTACGAGTACGGTCGCAACGGCAGGCACTGCCTCATCACCCAAACCCAGCTCGAAGCCAGCCGCTACCTCCCCCTGCTCGAGAAAACCCTAGGCCAAGGCAACTTCGACTTCTTCCTCGGCGACGACGACCCCATCTACGACGACTAGCCCCCGCCGGCGAACATTGGGTCCGTGGCCATGGGGTTATGTCCTCAGCGGTCCAAAAAGTCCTGCCAGCCGACGACGCGCCAGGCTGGGCAATGATTGTGCAAAATTTTTCGGCCAACAGTTTTGTTGACTGAAAAATAATAAGTATAACTTTACTTTGAAAAAATTTGCACATTACTAAAATTTGTGCTATATTTGCGGCAAACTTTTATTAATAATGCGAATCAGCAGTTGAAAATCAAATACGTGAATGCGATGGCGATAGCTCCCATCACATGAACGATAAGGCCGTCCGTTGAACGGACATAATGCGCTCTTTGAATTGATGTTTTTCTCGTTCAGCCAGTTGAAGAATGACTCAACAGGTTGTCTTACGGCGGACACAGCCCGAGAATACAAATCCCGGTAAGCCTGTTCATGCTGCTTGATGACCAAGTGCTCTTCCTTGACTGCTTTGCAGGGTGTGAACATTCTCAGGTTCTGACTGTGTTCCAGATCCGTATAGAACTCCTTGTCTTTGTAGATTTTGTCCCCAAATACATTTTTATTGTACAGTGCGTGGGCAAAATCTCGCTTGAAGACAGTTCCGTCATTCTCGCTTGCTGGTGTGATGGAGATCATTTCGGGATACGGGATGCTTCCCTTGACCCTG
>JAFUVK010000154.1 GCA_017477555.1 Muribaculaceae bacterium | reverse complement strand
AGGCATTAATCTTGAATTTGGCAAATTTTGTATCGCTAAAAAAAGCAAAACCGCCCAAAAACTCCTCTATTTGGCAAGAAAATAGTACCTTTGCAGTCCTAAAATTTAGTCTTCAGACGTTAGTCGTTAGACTTCAGATGCAGCCCGGCTGCATCGAAAGTATAGCATCTATTATAAATTATGGATAACGAATTAAACATATCCCGCCACCTGTCGCAAGAGGTGTTTCACCTGGTGGGCGAAGTGGCCGACTCGCTGCAGCGCGAATGCTACGTGGTGGGCGGCTATGTTCGCGACATCTTCCTGGACCGTCGCAGCAACGACATCGACTTCGTGACCGTGGGCAGCGGCATCGAGGTGGCCAAAGCTGTGGCTGCACGCATCGGCCGCAAGGCGCACCTGTCAGTGTTCAAGACCTACGGCACCGCACAGGTCAAGACCCGCCAGTGGGAGCTGGAATTTGTGGGCGCGCGGCGAGAGAGCTACCGACGCGAGAGCCGCAACCCCATAGTGGAGGACGGCACGCTCCACGACGACCAGTGCCGCCGCGACTTCACCATCAACGCCATGGCCATCAGCCTCAACGCCGACCGCTACGGCCAGCTGCTCGACCCGTTTGATGGCATGGGCGACCTGGCTCGCCGCATCATCCGCACACCGCTCGACCCCGACATCACCTTCAGTGATGACCCGCTGCGCATGATGCGCGCCATAAGGTTTGCCACCCAACTCGACTTCGACATCTTCCCCGACACCATGCGCGCCATCGAGCGCAACGCCCGACGCATCGACATCATCACGCGTGAGCGCATTGCCGACGAGTTGGGCAAGATCATGCGGTCGCCTCGCCCGTCGCGCGGCTTCACCCTGCTCGACGAGTCGGGACTGCTGCCCATCATCTTCCCCGAACTGGCCGCCATGAAAGGGGTAGACCTCTCGCACCGCCGGGCACATAAGGACAACTTCCGGCACACGATGCAAGTGCTGGACAACGTGGCCGCCGCCAGCAACAACGAGTGGTTGCGCTGGGCCGCACTGCTGCACGACATCGGCAAGCCCATCTGCAAGCGATGGGACGAGCAGCAGGGCTGGACGTTCCACAACCACAATTTTGTGGGTGAACGCATGATACCCAAGATATTTGCCCGCATGCGGCTGCCCATGAACGAGCACATGAAATATGTCAAGAAGCTCGTGGGCTTGCACATGCGCCCCATCGCGCTGGTCGAGGACGAGGTCACCGACTCGGCCGTGCGCCGACTGCTCTTCGATGCCGGCGACGACATCGACGACCTGATGACCCTGTGCAAGGCCGACATCACCAGCAAGAACCAGGAGAAGGTGACGCGCTTCAAGGAGAACTTCGACCTGGTCAAACAGAAGCTCATCGACATCGAGGAGAAAGACCGCGTGCGCAACTTCCAGCCACCTGTCCTGGGCCAAGAAATCATGGACACCTTCGGGCTGCGGCCCAGCCGCGAGGTGGGCGAGATAAAGGATGTCATCAAGGACGCTATCCTTGACGGGCACATCCCCAACGACTACGCCCAGGCCTATGCACTGATGATGCGGCGCGCAGCCGAGCTGGGCATCACACCCGCCCTGCGTGGCCAGCTGTGCCACACCACCATGCCATCGCCCTTGGGGCAGCTCACGCTGGGCGCCAGCGAGCACGGCATTGTGCTCGTGGCGTGGGACAATGCACAATTGACAAAAATTGCCGAGCGGCTGGGGCTACAGCTCTCCGAGCGCACCACTCCCCTACTGGACCACTGCCACCGCCAGCTCGACGAGTATTTTGCCGGCGAGCGCCGCTCGTTCTCGCTGCCGTTGCACCTGTTCGGCACCGACTTCCAGATGGCGGCGTGGGCCGAACTGCAGCGCATCCCTTACGGGCAGACAGTCAGCTACCGCCAGCTGGCCGAACTCGTCGGCCATCCCCGCGCCTACCGCGCCGTGGCTCAGGCCTGCCATGCCAACCCCGTGAGCATCATCGTGCCTTGCCACCGCGTCATCGCCGCCGATGGCAAGCCGGGCGGCTACGGTGGCGGCCTCGACCGCAAGCTCTGGCTTCTGCAGCACGAGGGCCAATGCGATTCATAACTTAGTCATCCAAAACAAACAGCTAATTATCAGGAAATTGAGTGATTTAAGAAGCTAAAGGGGTTAAGACGTATGCATTGTTAGTTGGAAATGTTCTATTAATCACAAGGGCCGCTATGGCAGAACACAGAGGGCACAAAGAAATCCTAAGTATCTTTGTGCCCTCTGTGTATACTCTGTGCGAGATAATGTGTTCGTTGCCTATGTCAGAAGATTTTGTAGGCCAGACGGATCTGAATCATCGGATAGGCATCGAACCACGAGATGAAGTGTGTGATGCCCGATTCCTTAGAGGTCGACTTGATTTTCTTGCCGTTGTTAAACACAAATTTCGGTTTGCCCCAGAAGAGCAGTCCGGCATCCAGTGCCACGCTCAGGCGGTGGTGCTGCGCCATGCTCTGTCCGAATCCGATGCCCAGATAGGGCTTCACGGCCCATGTCTTCATCTTCACGTCGATGTTGTAGTTCTCGTCGGGCGTGAACACATAGTCACCAAACTTGAGTCCCACAGGCGGATAGTTGGTGCGAAACGATGCGTTGTAGTCCTCCACCTTCTTGTTGGCATCGTAGAGTGTCTGCAGGGCCCCGTCGTTGGTGTTGCGGAAGTGCAGAAAAGTTCGGTTGCCCGCAAACAGTCCGGCCGCAAAATAGAATGGCGTGGGGAAGGGGTGCACCTCGGCCATGACAAAGGCGTTCCAGAAGCGCGGTTTGATGGCCAGCTGCACCTTGTCGACCATCTTGGCCTGCTTGATGGCGTCGTCCTCCACGAGTTGCATCTGCGTGATGTCGGTGGCGGTGTTGATGGCCTTGAACTTGATGTCGCCGAAGGCGTTGCCCGCGATGCCAGCCCGCACGGTGACGATGCGGTGCAGTGGCATGGCCACATCGATGCCCGTTCCGCCCAGTCCTACCTGCAGTCCCACGGCCAGGTGGTTGAGCATGCCGTTCTGGCTGTGAAGTTTCAGGTTAGCGCTCTCTTGTGCGCCCATGGCAGGTGTCAATAGCGCTATTGCTACAATCGCCATCAGCCCACGGCAAAACTGTGTCACTAAAAGTCTATACTGTTTCATAACGATTCAAACCTTGAGGATTATTTAAGGAGTGTTCTAGAAATTAATAAGATATTGTGATGGGTTCTTGGCTGTTTTTGTTTCTTTCCGGCATCTGCTGCGTTAAAGCATTGCGCCATAGCCCACTATGCCACTGCTGCATTAACTTCGCATCTGTTCGAAAATAAATCAAAAACATCTCAAGTTAATTACTAGAACCCACCTTAAAAAACTTCTTATTTGACATCACGAGCAGGTTGGTCAGCGACTGGCTGCGCGGATAGAAGCCATAGAGGTAGTCGCTGGTATAGGGCGTGCCTCCGTTGATGATGCAGTGCACATAGTCATGGCATGCCATGTCCATGGGCATGATACCCACAGTTCCTTCGCCCTGCAGCAGGTCTTCAATCACCTTGGGGTGGAGATTCGACGCGTTGGTGATGTAGCCACGTGCCGAGACCTCGGTGTAAGCCGAGCAGTGGTTCACGATCCATATGTTCTCGTCGCTGGCCGTTGCCTCTCGCGCGCTCTTCATCATGGCCAGCACAGTGGAGATTTTGGTGGCCATTCGCTTCTCGCTCGTGGTCTTGTAGTAGTCTTGCTTGTAGAGTGTGGCCTTGATGGTCGGGTCCTCCATATTATAGATGGCACAGCTGCGCTGTTGTTCGGGATGCACCTCCTCGTCCACGTCGGGGTCTTCGTCGGGCCAGTCGCAGTAGGCCACTGGATAGTGGAATGCCTGGTTGACCGGGCGCAGGTCGTAGCGGCTGAGCCACAATATCTTGCCTCGCATCTCACCCACGGTGATGTCGGGGTGCCAACTCTCGATAAACAGCCCCTGGTACTTGGGCATCGAGAGCACCTTGTTGAGCAAGACGGTCCAGTTCTGCTGGCTCTCCATGCCATTGTCGGCCTGAATCTTGACGATAAAGAACTCCGACGGGTGCGACTTGAGAAAGTCGTGCATCCAGTCGATCGATTCCTCGAACGACACATTCACCTCGGTAAAGCCGTGTGCCAGTCGCAAGATCTGCCGGTCTTCGGGCTTCTTGGCAAGCGTGTCGATAGCCACGACGGGTCGGAAGTCGAAGAAGCGTATTCCACTTGACATCTGCTCGGCAAACGTCGACACCTGGCTGATGGCCATAATGTTGGAGAAATATTTCACAACAGGCGTGTAGAAGCCCATACCCGTCATGGAGTCGTGTGTGCCCGGAATGCTAAGCTTGCACACCTTGGCATCGTCGCGCACAAGTGACAGCCAGTCGCTGAGTGGCGCGGCCAACTCATAGGGGTACTGGATTTGGTCTTCATACCCTTCGGTGAAGAGGAAGGGCACGTCGAGCGAATTCTCGTCGTAGTAGCGCAGGCCATTATCCTCGTCACAAGCACTCAACAGAGCGAGCGTGAGCGTTGCCAGTGCCACGAAGAGGGAGCGGCCCCATCTTTTGGTTTGTTTAAAATTGAATTTCATCTGCTTTAGAAAGTTTAAATTATACTTAAGACACATTTAAAGATTCTGATTGTCAGTGCGATAAGTTCCACTAGTGTTGATTCGACCAGCGTATATTTTGCAAAGATACAAAAATTTTCCACAATATCGGCCATTTTCCCCCATAACTTTCACAAATCTCGTGCCAACGAGCGCAGAGCCGAGCTGGCTCGGGCTATGCGAGTGCAGCCGAGATTATCTAAATCACCTTCTCAAAATTCATCATTTGTAACCTACAACAGAGTTCTGCCTATTTCCCCCACCCCGTCACAAGTTTCAGCACCTTTGCCTCCTCTCGGGCATGGTAATCGGGAGGGACAGAGAGTCACAGCAAGATTAATCGCCTAACCTATTACCATCAGAGACAGCAACTTGTCCCTCCAAGAAACGCTACCACGTTATGACACGATCGACTATTGCTTGTTGCTCGCTGGCTGTTCGGCGCAGATAGATGCGAGTGGTCTCAATGCTCTCATGGCCCATCAGGTCGGCGAGAAGCGAAATGTCGTTGAATTTTTCGAGAAAGTTCTTGGCATAACGATGTCGGAACGAGTGAGGGTAAACTACTTTAGGGTTTAGCCCGAACTTCTCGGCGTACTTCTTCAGCTGCTGTGAAATGCCGCGCGTTGTGATGCGCTCACCAAAACGATTAAGGAACAAATAACCGGTAGTGCGTGATGTGGCTTTGAGCCAAACGACAGTTTCTTCACGCAGCGTCTTGGGAATGTAGATGCGGCGTACTTTGCCTCCTTTAGTGTAGATGTCGAAGTAACCGGCAAAGACGTGCTCGGCCTTAAACTGAATTAACTCGCTCACGCGAGCACCCGTGGCGGCAAGAAAGCGAATAACAAAGTACCACTCTTGGTTTCTTTCTTGCTTTAGCTTCTTCTTCAAGAAAACGTAGTCAGCATTGCTGATTACGTTTTCAAGATACGAGCGTTGCTGCACCTTGACAGATTTAAGGCGCAGTTTCTTCTTGCCTACGAAATCAAGGTACTTGTTGAGTGCTTGAATACGTAGGTTGACCGTCTTGGGCTTGAACTTATCAATAAGATAAGACTTGTGAGCTAACAAGTTCTTCTTATTGACGACAGAATGTTGTGCGAAGAAAGCATTGACGGCATAGATGTAGGCGTCAATCGTATTCTTCGCCATGTTTCCTTGAACCAGGAACTCTTTGAATTTGTCAATCATAAGTGAATAAATTTGATGAATAAAAACGCTAATATTATGTTGAAACAAATTCACAGAGTTCCTATTATGAGAAATTCGGTCGCCTTAAATCCGCATAAGCATGGCATTAACAAAGAAACTTACGGCTTTATTAGCGACCCGTACAGAACTCGACGCAAATTTGTCGAATAAATTACGCAAGTCTATACTGCAGGAAGCAATTCAAGGCAAGTTGGTAGAGCAGAACCCCGATGATGAACCGGCTTCTTTCTTGCTTGAACGTATCAAGCAAGAAAAGGAACGCTTGATTAAAGAGAAGAAAATCAAGCGTGATAAACAAGAGTCTATCATCTATCGTGGTGACGATAACAAGTATT
>JAFUVK010000153.1 GCA_017477555.1 Muribaculaceae bacterium | reverse complement strand
GATATATCGTTTTATATTGCAATGGGCATTGCGGCCTTTATCTGTGGCGTGGTGATGGCATCGCGCAAGGGCAGAAAGGAAAAACAGAAGATGAAGTCTGAACTCTGGTCTAAAATGATGGAGTCGGAAAAAGAGGAAAAAACCCTTCGTGAATCGAGAGAAAATAGCGACTCCTACATAGGGACAATTCCATGGGGTGATTTTGACCTTCATAATGGGTATTCTCAATACTATAAAGGAGAAATTAGAAATGGTGTTCCACATAGTTATGGTGGTGTCTATGAATATGGTGGAGATATACCTTTGTATAGTGGTATATGGGAAGATGGACATGCTTGTTTTGACCCAAATGAAATAGACTTGAGAGATTTGACAGATGAAGAATTGCGTGATATAATGCACGATCGTTTATGACAATAAATACTTACATAATGGAACAATTCAATGCTAAACAAGTAAAAGACCAGGTGGTCCAGTGGATTCGCGACTGGTTTGAGGTGAATGGAAAGGGCTGCAATGCCGTGCTGGGCATTTCGGGAGGTAAGGACAGCAGTGTGGTGGCGGCGTTGTGCGTCGAGGCATTGGGGCGTGACCGCGTCATCGGGGTGACGATGCCCAACGGTGTGCAGAAGGACATCAGCGACAGTATGCGACTGATTGAGCATCTGGGCATACGTTATTGTAACGTGAACATTGGCGACACCACACGGACGTTGATGGCGGCGGTGAAGGAACAGCTGGCGGCGCTGGGTGCCGAGGTGAGCGAACAGACTACCATCAACCTGCCGCCACGTGTGCGCATGACTGCGCTCTATGCTGTGTCTCAGTCGATGAACGGTCGCGTGGCCAACACTTGCAACCTCTCGGAAGATTGGGTGGGTTACTCAACGCGTTATGGCGATGCCGCTGGCGACTTTGCGCCGCTGGGTGGACTCACCGTGGCCGAGGTCATCGCCGTGGGCAAGGAGCTGGGGTTGCCCATCGACTTGGTCGAGAAGACACCGTCCGATGGCCTCTGCGGCAAGACCGATGAGGACAACCTGGGATTCACCTACGCCGTGCTCGACCGTTATATCCGCACCGGCCAGTGCGACGACCCGCGCGTCAAAGCCCTCATCGACGACAAGCACGAAAAGAACCTGTTCAAGCTCAAGCCCATCCCACACTTTGAGCTGTGACCTATAATTACTGCCCAATAGCAAGCCCCAAGGGCTGGCAGACCACAGGCCGGGGTGAAGCGTCAGCGTAACCCCGGTACAACTGTCCCCCCACCATCCAAGCCCTGAAAGGACACCAGCCAACAGCAAGCCCGAAGGGCGGCAGACCACAGGCCAGGGTGAAGCGCCAGCGCAACCCCGGTACAGGCAGACACCCAAGCGTCGCTTCCATGCGCATGACGCGCGGCTCCACCCTGTTCGGCCTGATGGGTAAAAATCTTGTGCTAATGAGCGCAGTCATGCTTGCATGGACTGCCGAGTGCAGCCAAGATTATCCAAACCCCACCCCTGCCGCTCTTCCAGCGTCAGTGGGCTGCGCCTCAACAATGTTCGAGCTAGCTCGACATTGTATTCGGCTTGCACCATTGGTCCCCTTTGAGAAAGGGGAGGGGAGGCCGCTGTTACCAATCGGTGAAGAGTCACCTACTTGCTGTAGAGTGTGAAAAAATCTGAAAAATTGGCATTGTTGATTAATTTTTACTACCTTTGGGGGTCGAAAATCACTAAACTCGTAACGATATGAAACAATTTCTACCTTTATTGTTATGTTGCGCGACCCTCACAATGGCGGCGCAGCAGGTGACCGTGGTTGAGCGGACGCGACTGCTGCAGGGCGTTGAGGGTCCCGCCTACAACCCCGTGCTCAGCGCCGATGGCCGGCAACTGCTTTTCAGCAGCGGGCAGCAGAGCGGGCTGAAGCTCTACTCGCTGGACGACAATGTGGTGACGCGTGTCAGCGACGAACCGGGTGCAGGCATCGATGCCTGCTGGGGCGGTGACGGCAAAGTCTACTATGTGACGCAAGAGCGCAGACCGGACAATCTGATTTATCGCACAGGCCACTGCTATGACGTGGCCGACGGCAAGGGGCAGGTGGTGCTCGAGGCGCAGCATGGTGCTGTGCGGCCCATGCCCGCCACCCGCGGAGCCGCTCTGCGAGGTGGGGCCAGCTTTGCCTCGCCGAGTATGGGCATGGCGGTAGGCACGCAGGGCAGCGAGGTCGTGCTCAGTATCGATGGCAGGGAGCGGCGCTTCTCGCCCATCGAGTCGCACGCCGGATATCTGTGGGCCAGCCTCTCGCCCGACCGTAGCCGAGTGGCCTTCTTCGCCGCAGGCACCGGCATCGTCATCATCGACCTCGACGGCAACGTGCTGGCGCAGCTGGGCAACTATGAGATGCCCTGCTGGTACGACAACGACTACCTCGTGGCGCAGCATGCCACCGACGACGGACACCAGTTCACCTCGTCGCAGATTGTACTGCTCAAGGCCGATGGCACCTTCAGCCACGCGCTCACCCGGCCCACCTCGATGACCATGCAGCCCACCTGTGGCGGTGGCTGCATCGTCTATACCACCATCGACGGGCAGATGAGCCTGATGAAAATCCAGATTAACCCCTAAACTGCTCACGACAATGAAACCGATCAACACCCAATCCATCCTGGCGATGCTCGTGGCAGTCATGGGCATCCACTGCGCGCTGGCACAGCAGCCGCACGTCTACATCAACCCCGGCCACGGAGGCCACGATGCCGACGACCGCAACGTGGTGGTGGCACCGTTTGCCCAGGGCGACACCATGGGCTTCTGGGAGTCGAACTCCAACCTGTGGAAGGGCTTTGCCCTGCAGGAGATGCTCAAGCACAAGGGCTACAAGACCAGCATATCGCGCGTGCGCAACACCAGCGCCGACGACCTGAACCTCTCCACCATCGTGGCCCTGTGTAACTCCAGCGGAGCCGATGTGTTCTACTCGATACACAGCAACGCCACCGGTGCCGGCGACAACTACCGCATCAACTTCCCGCTGGGACTCTACCGCGGCTACACCGGATCGCCTGTGGTGCCTGGCAGCGACAAGCTCGCGCAAGACCTGGGCGTGTATTTGCTGGCCAACAAGAGCACCGTGTGGAGCGAGAATAACTACCGCATAGCCGGCGACTGGACCTTCTATCCCGAGTGGAACAACCAGGGCCTGGGCGTGCTGCGCGGCAACCGCGCGGTGTCGATGCTCGACGAGGGGTCGTTCCACGATTACATCCCCGAGACCTACCGACTCATCAACCATGACTATGACTGGGTCGAGGGCTTCAACTTCTCGCTCGGCGCCGACCGTTACTTCGGGCGGCTCGAGCAGTATGGCGACCAGATGACCGGCATCGTCACCGGCAACCTGCGCGACGACCGCTTGCTGCGTGCCGCCACCTATGTGATGTTTGGCGACGATAAACGGCAGCCCATCAATGGAGCCACCGTGCAGCTGCTCGACAGCGAAGGCAACGTGGTGCAGACTACCACCACCGACAACATTGAGAATGGCATTTATCTCTTCAAATATGTCGCACCGGGCATCTACACCGTCCAGGCCAGCGAGCCCGAGCACTTCACCGCCACACACCAGGTCGAGGTCATGCCCAACGCGGTGACCTACTGCAACCTTGACCTCAAGCGCGTGCGCAACACGCCACCCCAGGTGCTCAGCTACTCGCCCGTGTGGAGCGACGGCGACCCCGCCGTGCTGTGCGTCGAGCCCATCGTGTTCCAGTTCAACTGGGACATGGACATCGCCTCGACCGAAGCCGCATTTGAGATTGAGCCGGCCGTTGAGGGTACTTTCCGCTGGGAGGACACCAACTATCGCATGGTCTTCATCCCCGATGATGCCTACCAGACCAATACACTCTACACCGTAACCCTGCGCAAGAGCGCCCAGCATGGCGGCGGAACACCCATGCAGGACGACTTCTCCTTCCAGTTCACCACCCAGCAGCGCAGCCACCTCAACACCCTGGCACTGTGGCCACGCGAGGGCAGCCAGGTGCATTACACCGCTCCCTACGTCGAGTTCCGCACCGACTCGCTGCTGGCCTCAAAGGACTTGTTTAACTTATTCCATGTTTACGATAAGGACGGCAACGAACTGGAGTGGAGCAAGCGCAGCATCAAGAACAACAAGATGGGCGACCCCTACGGCTACATCCGTCTGCCCCTGTTGCGCAACCTCAACGTGGGCCAGACCTACACCCTGACCGTCGACCGCTTGGTCAGCGACACGGCCGGCATCCACTTGCCTGCCACGGTGAGTGTGGACTTTGTGGCGGCCGACATGGGCACCGCCAAAAACAGCGACCGTCTGCTCTGCGACGGTGAGGATGCCGCGGCGGTGAGTGTCGACGGGCTGTATAAGACCGCCACTGTGTCGACGTCGACTAACCACCTGTTCGGCTCGCGCTCGTTGCAGCTCAAGTGGGACTTTGCTGGCGTGGATGAGCCCGAGGTGCAACTGCTCATCGACTGCGACCAGACTTTTGCCGCCGGCGACACCCTGGCCGTGCATGTGTGGGGCGATATGAGCTGCAACCGCCTGCAGGCCGTGTTCCTTCCCACCGGACAGGGCGACGAGCCAGCGCTGCCCGGCATTAACCTCGTGGATCTCTGCACCCTCGACTTCCACGGCTGGCAATATGTGCAGGTGGTGCTGCCCGAAGGTAGTCGCTTTGCCGGGTTCCGACTCGAACCCACCGACCCGCGTATGGGCCAGAGCGGTACCTTGCTCATCGACGACGTGCTCTACCGTCATGGCCTGCCCAATTCCGGAGTGGCCGACATCGCACTGCCCGACGTCAAGGTCGGTCCCGTGCCGGCCAGCGACTACATCGTAGCCAGCGCCGGCAGCCTCATCCACGGTGTGGAGCTGCTTGACCTCGGTGGCAGTACTGTGGCCCGCAATGCCGGCAACTACATCAATGTCGCCGACATCCCCGCAGGCCATTACCTGCTGCGCGTCTACCTGGGCGGCCTCATCTCCACCCACAAGGTCGTCGTCGTCCATTAAACTCACGGCTCCCTCCCAAGCCAGGAGGGGGCAGGGATAGATACGCCCCGCAACCCAAAAAAGTTCAGGGAGAACTGTGCAACGACAGTTCTCCCTGACTTCTATCTGACGTGATGCGGATGGTTAGTAACCCCCACTACTTGACCATGACCTTGGCGGTGGTGCCGTCGCTGTAACGCACGATGTTGATGCCCTGGGTGGGCTGGCTCAGCTGGCGGCCGTCCACACTGTAGCGCGCCACCTCATGAGTGTCGCCAGCCAGGTTGCTGTCGATGCCGCTCATGGATATGGGCAGGATGTGCATGAAGTCTTTGTAACCGTTGGCATTGCTGTAGGCCTCCACCGACTCGGCAGGGACATAGAGCGTGCAAGCCTCCTTGTCAATCTGGCCAAAGGCATCGGTGCCGCAGTAGCTGGGCGTGGGGTTGAGCGCGGTGATGCTGGTCACCTTGGTGCAGCCGTAGAACACGCCGTCGGCCAGGCTGGTCAGCCCTTCGCCCAGGGTGACGTTGGTCAGGTTGTCGCACCACTGGAAGGCATAATTGCCGATGGAGCTTACCGCATTGGGGATGACTACCTCGGTGAGCGCGTCGCAGTCGCGGAACACGGCCGCGCCAATCTCTGTCACCGACTCGGGGATGGTGATTGCCTGTAGCGAGCGGCAGGTCGAGAAGGTAAGGTCGTCAATCTTCTTGATGCCCTCGGGGATGGTGATCGACTCTAGGCTCGAGCAGTGATAGAAAGCGCTGCCAAACTTGGTCACCGTCGAGGGGATGTTGATGCTCTTGAGGTTGGTGCACACCGAGAAAGCGTCGTCGCTGATGCGGGTGATGCCCTCAGGCAGGATGACCTTCACCAGGCTCTTGCACTCCCAGAACGAGTTGGAGCAGATGGCGTCGTTAAACGTCTGCGAGTAGGCGTCGTAGCCCTGAGGGTCGTTGTAGTAGACATCGCCACCACGCACCAGGCGCGCCCCCGACAGGTCCAGCGTCTCAAGCTTGCCATCGGTGGCATAGCCGTCGATGCCGTTGCCGGCCATGGTGCGGATGATGCCCAGGTCGGTGCCGTTGATGCTGCCCTTGACGGTGAGAGCGGTGATGTTCATGCGGGCGTCCTCGGCGATGTAGCTAGCTAGTGTGCCGGGTTCTTCGACGTTGACGGTGAGTGAATGTTCTGCTTGTGCCATTGCGCACATGGGCAACATCGTTGTTGCCATCATGAGTAGGATGTTTCTCATAATCTCTTGTGTTTTAATTGGTTTAGTAATGTTGTTGATTAAGTGGTTGTTTGTTCGATGCAAAGTTAGGGAGTATTTTTGGTTATATCATCGGGCTTTTAACAAGTTTAACTCAAGTTTAACCCGATTTATACATCGATGCTGTCACCCTATCTGTTCAGCGATTGTGCGTTTCCCCTCCCCTTTCTCAAAGGGGAGGGGAGGCTCGCTGTAACCAATCGCTACCATGTAACACTCTTGCACGGTGTTGATAAGCAGATTGTTGCATGGGGAGCGTACATCATGCCTGCGTCAAGGCTGTAGGGACGGCACCCCTGTGCCGTCCGCCTCGACCAAAGGCATCTTCTCAGCCCTGCTGGCGGACGGCACAGGGGTGCCGTCCCTACCGCCATACCTAGAAGAATTAAACAGAGTGGTCTCTAAAAATTATATCAAATTGGACGGTGTTGTATCTCCCCCTAACTTAGAGGGTGAATTGTTCAACTCTAAAATTATGTGTCGATATGTTAATTATGCTGTAATTTTGTCGGTTTGGTGGTGGTGGATGGGTGTTGTGTTGCGTTTTTGTTGTAAATTTGTGGGCTAATTCTTGTGAATTTAACAAATTTGAGCAAATATTAACCTCAAAAACTTTACCGCATGGCCGCAAACAATAGCCGAAACATGATTGTAATAGGGGAGAGCAGCAGCACACGCACCGAGTGGTCGCTAGTAGACAATGGTGTGGTGGTTGAGCATGCCTACACCGTGGGCTTGAATCCTTACTTCTTGTCGCGCCGCGAAATCAGCCACAACATACGTCTGGAGCTGCCCGAGTCGTTTTTCAAGCGGCGGTGGGCGCATGTCTACTTCTATGGTGCGGGATGCTCCAATCCCGAGAAGAACAAGATCGTGGAGTCATCGCTGGTGGCGCAGTTCAAGACGCCGGTCACGGTGATGAGCGACTTGCAGGGTGCGGCTCGGGGCCTGCTGGTGCATGAGTCAGGACTGGCATGCATCTTGGGCACGGGCAGCAACTCGTGCCTGTACGACGGGCAGGACATCGTGCGCAACGTGCGCTCGCTGGGGTTTATCTTGGGCGACGAGGGCAGCGGCTCGGCGCTGGGGCGCATCTTTCTGGGCGATGTGCTCAAGGGGCTGGCTCCAAAGGAGCTCAGCGAGGCGTTTTTCGACCGCTTTCGGGTCACACCCGATGACATCATGGATGCGGTGTATAACAACGCGTCGGCCAACCGCAACCTGAGCACTTACTCCTTTTTCTTGAGCGACCATCTCGACAATGGCTATGTGACCGACTTGGTCGACAAGGAGTTGTGCCGCTTCTTTGAGCGCAACTTGTGCCAGTATGCCGACTACGACAAGATGCCTGTGGCCTTTGTGGGTGCTGTGGCCACGACCTACAGCGAGCTGCTGCTCGACGTGGCGCAGCGCTATGGTGTGCGCATCCAGAAGATTGTGCGCAGCTCGATGCCCGGACTGGTGACCTATCACACTCATTAATTCAAGTTTCAGAAACTTGAAGTTTATAGAGGTTATTCCCAATTCACAATGAACAAGTCCTATATTTTGTCGCTTTTGGTGGCGCTGATGTGTTGCTGTGTGGCTAGTGCCGTTCCGGCCTGGCCGGGCTTGCACCACGTGCAGCAGCCTGATGGCAGTCGAGTCACCCTGCAGATCGTGGGTGATGAGTATTTCAATTATGTGCGCACGAGCGACGGATTCACCGTTGTGCGCACCGACGAGGGTGCTTATGAGTATGCGACTCTGCGCGACGGCGTGCTGGTTGCATCGGGTGTCGTGGCGCACGACCAGGCGCAGCGCACCGTGGCAGAGCAGCGTCTGTTGGCCGAATTGCCTCGCAATCTGTTCAGCCGTGAGCAGTGTGATCGGGGGCGCGTGTTGCGTGCCGAACGTGATGCGCTCGGCTCGCATCGTGTTATCGATTACGGCAACTTCCGTGGGCTGGTGGTGCTCGTCGAGCCCAGCGATGTGAAGTTTTTGGCTTCCGACCCCGCTGCATTCTACGGCGACATGATTAACACAGAGGGGTTTACTGGTTATCATCATCCCAAGGGGACGGATTGGTCTCTGGAGAAAGAATGGGTCGATTGTACGGGCTCGGTCCGAGACTATTATGAAGACAATTCAATGGGAATCTTCAAGCCTGTCTTTGACGTGGTCGGCCCTATCAAGGTCAGCTATCCGGCCTATGATTTTGGGTCGAATAGTTATAGTATTTTTATGAATGTTGTGAAAGAGATTAATCCTACTGTTGACTTCAGCAAGTATGATGTCGACAATAACGGTAAGATCGATTTGGTGTTTTTTCTGGTCGCCGGCACCGGAGCAAACTCCAGTCCCAATGATTCAGGCAATTTGTGGCCCTATCGTTCCAGCTTTTACACCTCCGCTAAGTTTGATGGGAAAGACTTGCGTGACTATGCTTGTACGACCGAGTTGTTGTATGATTCCAGTTATTCGATGATTGGCGGCATCGGTTCTTTCTGTCATGAGTTCAGCCACGTGCTGGGGCTGGCCGACCACTACGACACAGATAACGCCGGTTCGGGAGGCGGGAGCCAGACTCCCGGCGAATGGGATATCATGGCCGGCGGGAACTACTTGAACTACTCAATCACACCGGCGGGTTATAGCATCTTTGAGCGCCATGCCCTGGGCTTTGGCAGTGCGTCGGTGGTCAGTCAGACCGGCAGTTATCAGTTGGGCGCGGTCAACGAGGCTAATCATGGCTATATCTTGACCACGCCGGTCGCGCACGAGACGTTCATGCTTGAGAACCGTCAGCAAGCCGGCTGGGACCAGTATTTGCCGGGTCATGGCATGCTGATTTGGCGTGTTGACTCGACCGACGCCAATGTTTGGAATACCAATACAGTCAATGTCGACCCTAGCCATAATTATCTGGAACTGTTGCGTGCCGGCAATTCAGAGTATGAGCAGTCGGTCAGTGACCCCTTTCCGGGCACATTGGGTGTCACTCACATCACCAATGACACCTATCCCTGCCTGCGCACTTGGGACAAGACGCAGAACAAGTATAATATTGTGAACATCCGCGAGGCCAATGGCATCGTCACTTTTGATGTCGTTGACAATGGCGATCACATCTGGTCGTCGCTGGTCGAAACCTTCGAGGGCATGCCTGTGATGACTACCAGTCCTTACGAGGGAGCCGAGGGTGTGTTCACCACATGGGATTTTGCTAAGAGTTTTGTCAAGGAACCGGGCAGTGACTACTGCACGGGCACCAAAGCCGTCGAGATGGTCTATCCTAGCCAGTTCTCAATGGCTGCACCCATTTATTATAACATTCAAGAGGTGAGTTACGACATCTACAACACATCGAGAATTACGGCCAAGATGGGGCTGGCCTATTCACTCGACGAGGGTGCGACTTGGACTAAGGCTAAGAATGTCATGGGAAGTACCGACATCTCGGTACCAGCCTCGACACGCACTTCCTGCAACTGGCTTGTCCCTGTGACCAACAAGCAAGCCGTTCAGATTCGTGTCGTTCAGAACTCTAGCAGTAAGACGGTTCCGGTCTATGTCGACAACTTCACCGTTTATTACACCGGTGAGCAAGGTGGCCCGAACGAGGGTCTCAAGGGCGATGTTAATGGCGATGGCAGTGTTGACATCAGCGATGTCAATGCTGTGATTAACATCATGCTGGGCAAGGCTCAGCCCACTGCCGTGGCCGATTTCAGTGGTGACGGCATCGTCGACATCACTGATCTCAACGGCATCATCAACATCATGCTCGGCAAGAAGTGAGCAGCGCGAGGTTGTGTCTTGAGGTACGAACGACATGTTGGCACATCCACAAGTCTCGATTGTCCATATTGTCTTCAAACCCTAAACACAGGGGTGAGCGCTGTCGCTCCACCCCTGTCCAGTCTGCTCATATCTTTGATTTTATTTGTGACAAAAATCTGAAAATTTGTGGTTAAATATTAAATAATCTTTAAATCTTTGATTAAATAAGGTGTTTGCTTTTTAATTTCGTTGAGATTGTTGTATTTTTGTAGATTGAAATAAAGATCTTAAAGAATATGACAATGTATAGGACCAAAACAACTCGTCGGATGATGGCACTGGCACTGGCCGCCGCAGTGGGGTGCGGCGCGCTGCAGGCACAGGATGTCATCGACGAGGCGCAAGTGAACAGTGTGCAGCAGGTGGTGCGGGCATTCTTGCCCGACAATATGGGTATAGGGCAACTTAAGGCCAACGCCGTGGTCGATGAGGATGATGAAGTGGTGGTGGACCTGAGCGAGAATTTTGCCGATGTGCCATTCACCAAGGCTTCGATTGAGCAGCTGAGGGAGGACATCAAGCGCGCCCTGGGCACCGATCGTGATGTTCGTCTACTCATCGCCGGCAGCGATATCGACAACTACTTTGCCGACTTCGACACCGACTACAAGCGCAGCCACACGCCATTCATCACCGAGGTCGACCAGCACCGGCACTACAAGAAAGGCCTGGATGGCAACATCGTGGCCGTGTGGCCCAGTCACGGCTGGTACTTCGAGCCGCTGCTCAACCGCTGGGAGTGGCAGCGTGCCCGCATGTTCCAGACGGTCGAGGACATGTATACCCACAGCTACATGATTCCCTATATCATGCCTATGCTTGAGAATGCCGGAGCCTATGTGTGGGACGCACGCGAGCGCGACACCCACAGCTTTGGAGCAGTGGTCGACAACGACGGTGGCCAGGCTCAGACGGGCTACACCGAGCGTAACGGCAAGCAGAAGTGGGAAGCCGGTCAAGGAACCGGATTCTCATTCGCCCGGGCTACCTATAAGGACTTTGAGAACCCCTTTGACGAGGGCACCTTCCGCCAGGTCAAGGCCATCAAGGACAAGAAGAAGGTCTCGACCGCCTCTTGGAGCGTCGACATGCCCGAGGCCGGCACCTATGCCCTCTATATCAGCTATAAGACCCTGCCCAAGAGCGTCAAGGACGCGCAGTATACGGTCAACTCGCTCGACGGCGCGCGCACCTTTAAGGTCGACCAGACTATGGGCGGCGGCGTGTGGGTCTATCTGGGGTCGTTCCAGCTGGCACAGGGCATGAACAAGGACGTGGTGGTGCTGAGCAACTACAGCGACGACAAGGACGGCATCATCACCGCCGACGCCATACGCGTGGGCGGTGGCAAGGGCAACATCGTGCGCCGCGTGGCGCTGCCCACCGAGGAGAACCGTGCCATTGCCGCCAAGAACAAGGACGAGAAATATCTGGGCCGTGAGGATATGGAATACAAGTATGTGGGCAGTGGCGATCATCCCTGGTTCCACATCGGCTCGCGCTACTATCTGCAGTGGGCCGGCTTCCCTCATCAGGTCTACTCGACCAGCGACGGCATCAACGACTATGTCGATGACTACCGCAGCCGTGGCGAGTGGGTCAACTACCTGGCCGGCGGTAGCAGTGTGCTTCCCAAGAAGCCGGGCCTGAACATCCCGGTCGATGTGTCGTTCTGCCTGCACACCGATGCCGGCACCACACCCAACGACGACATCATCGGCACTCTGCTCATCTATTGCACCACCAAAGACGGCAAGCGCTTCAGCAAATATGAGAACGGCACACCGCGCGAGCTATCGCGCCAGTTTGCCGACATCGTCTCGACCGAGGTCGTGGGCGACATCCGCGCCAAGTGGGAGCCCAACTGGACGCGTCGCGGCATGTGGGACAAGTCGTACTACGAGGCGCGTGTGCCCGAGGTGCCCGCCCTGCTCATGGAGCTGCTCTCGCACCAGAACTTTGCCGACATGAAGTATGGTCTGGACCCGATGTTCCGCTTCGATGTGAGCCGCGCCATCTACAAGGGCATCCTTAAGTTTATAGCCAAGCGCGACCACCGCGACTATGTGGTGCAGCCCCTGCCGGTGCACTCGTTCGCCATCAGCGAAGCCACACCCGGCTCGTTCTTGCTCACCTGGGAACCCACCAAGGATGACCTCTCGTCGGGTGCCGACGCCAAGCAATATGTCGTGCTCGAGCAGGTGGGCCGCGACGGCGGCTTCAAGGAGGTGGCCGTCACGCCCGACCCGCAGTACCTGGCCCGTGTCAACGACAACAAGATTCACTCCTATAAAATCATCGCTATGAACGATGGCGGCCGCAGCTTCCCGAGCGAGACCCTGTCGGTGGGCGTAGCCCCGGGTAGCAAGGGCACCGTAATGGTGGTCAATGGCTTCACCCGCGTGAGCGGCCCCGACTGGTTCGACGGCGAGAAAATAGCCGGATTCTACGACGAGAAGGATCACGGCGTTCCCTACATGCAGCAAATCAACTACCTGGGCTCGCAGCATGAGTTCCGCCGTCACCTCGACTGGCGCGACGATGACGCGCCGGGCTTCGGGGCCTGCCGCAGCAACCACGAGACCGAGGTGATTGCCGGCAACACGTTCGACTATCCCGCCGTCCACGGCGAGGCCATCATGCAGGCCGGCTACTCGTTTGTCTCGAGCAGTGTGCAGGCACTGGAGGAGCGGCCCACGCTGTTGAGCGGCTACCGTATGCTCGACCTCATCTTGGGCAAACAGAAGGAGATTCCTACCGGCCGCGGTGTCAAGCCGTCGCGCTTCAAGGCATTCACGCCGGCACTGATGGATGCCGTGCGCTCGTTTACCGAGCAGGGCGGTAGCGTGCTGGTCAGTGGGGCATATGTGGGGACCGACATCTGGGATAAAGACAGTGTGAACCGCGATGAGACCAACTTTGCTAAGAATGTGTTGGGATTTCAGTGGGTCGACCGCTCGGCCACGCTGCGTGGCGAGGCCTACACCGTGCCCACCCCTGGCAACCTGCTCACCGACGGCGACACGTTCCGGTTCTGCAACCAGCTCAACGACAAGCTCTATGCTGTGGAGTCGCCCGATGCCATCAAGGCCAGCGACGACCGCGGCTACACCTTCATGCGCTACAGCGAGAACAACATCCCCGCCGGCGTGGTGAGCGACCGTGGTGGTTACCGCACGGTGGTCATGGGCTTCCCCTTTGAGGTCATGACCGACGCTACCCAGCGCAACCACCTGATGCAGGCCGTGCTCAACTACTTCAACAAATAGTCTAGATGGTCTAGAAACTCTAGAGACTCTAGTATCCCATGATATCGATTAACAACTCAAACATAATGAAAAGAATTGATTGCTTTATCCCGTTTGTCAACGCCGAACAGGCCGGACAGACCATCGAGAACCTGAAGGCCGAGGGCCTGGTGGCTAACATCTATCTGCTGGCCGGCGACAATGCCGAGGCCCCGGTCGAGGGGTGCCACGTGCTCCAGGTCAAGAACCTGACGGCCAGCGAGACCATGCGCGTCATCGCCGGCCATGTGCAGAGCGACTATGCCATGCTCTACACCAAGTACAACACGCTCAAGTTCGCGCCGTTTGCCGTGGAGCGCTTCGTCAAGCTGGCCGACGACAGTGGTGCGGGCATGCTCTATGCCGACCACTACAACGTCACCGACAAGGGTGCCGTCAAGGCCCCGGTGATTGACTACCAGTTCGGTTCGCTGCGCGACGATTTTGATTTCGGCTCGGTGCTGCTGTTTTGCGGCTGCTGCATGAAGAAAGCCGCCCAGGCGATGAAGGCCGACTATGAGCACGCCGGCCTGTATGACCTGCGTCTGAAACTGTCGCAGTTTGCCGATATCTGCCATATCAACGAATATCTCTATAGCGATGTCGAGCTTGACACGCGCAAGAGTGGCGAGAAGATTTTCGACTATGTCGACCCGCGCAACCGTGGCCGACAGATTGAGATGGAGGCCGCCTGCACCGAGCACCTCAAGGAGATTGGCGGCTATCTGGCTCCTGAGGTCGATGGCAAGCCTAACTTCCGGCACATCGAGTTCAATCAAGGTGACTTTGAGGTCGAGGCCACGGTGATGATACCGGTGCGTAACCGCATCCGCACCATCCGCAACGCCATCGACAGTGTCTTGAAGCAGAAAACCACCTTCAAGTTCAACCTCATGGTGGTGGACAACTTCTCGATCGACGGCACACGCGAGGCCATCGCCGAGTATGACGACCCGCGCCTGATTCACATCATTGCCGACTACTATGACATGGGTATCGGCGGCTACTGGAACCTGGCGGCACATCACGAGAAGGCCGGCAAGTTTGTTGTGCAGCTCGACAGCGACGACATGTACAAGGACGAGAATACCCTGCAGACCATGGTCAACGCCTTCTACGAGCAGAATGTGGCCATGGTGGTGGGCACCTATCTCATGACCGACATCGACTGCAACCCCATTCCGCCGGGCGTGATTGACCACAAGGAGTGGACACCCGAGAACGGCCGTAACAATGCTCTGCGCATCAATGGCCTGGGTGCGCCGCGCGCGTTCTACACCCCGGTGCTGCGGGCCGTGAAAATACCTAACACGAGCTACGGCGAGGACTATGCACTGGGCCTGAATATCTCGCGCACCTACCAGATTGGGCGTGTCTACGAGCCGGTGTATCTGTGCCGTCGTTGGGACGACAACAGCGATGCCAGCCTCGATGTCGAGAAGATGAACCGCAACAACCTCTACAAGGACCGCATCCGCACCTGGGAGTTGCAGGCACGCATCAAGATGAACAAGAAAGGCTAGTCTAGAAACTCTAGAAACTCTAGATTGTCTAGATTGTCTAGATTGTCTAGATTGTCTAGAACATCTAGAAAATCTAGAGCCTCTAGAACAACGAAAACACCCATGAAGCTGAATGAGCAAATCGACGCATTGATCGACCGCCAGTTGCGCCAATGGCCGCTGGTGCGTGACAACTATGCCACCCTTGAGCGGGCGGCACTGCGCAGTGTGTCGCTGGCTCACAGCGAGGTCATCTTGCAGCACAACCCGGAGCGGCGCCGCTCGAGTGCCGCCCGGGTCGATGCCGCCTCGCTGGCGGCGCGGCCCTGCTTCTTGTGCCGTGAGCACCAGCCCATCGAGCAGGAAACGGTGGAGTGGGGCGGTGCCTACAAGATTCAGGTCAATCCCTATCCCATCTTCCCGTTGCACCTGACCATCGCATCGCTCGAGCACACCCCGCAGCGGTTGTTGCCGCGTCGCATCGACCACATGCTGCAGCTGGCTGAGCTGTTGCCCGACTGGGTGCTGTTCTACAACGGCCCGCACTGTGGTGCGTCGGCCCCCGATCACATGCATTTCCAGGCCGGTTGCAAGGGCTTCTTGCCCCTGTGCGACGAGGTGCTTGACCCCGCATTGTGGCCCGACGATGAGCGCATCGAGGCCACGGGTGACGGCTTCATCGGCATGACACAGCGACTCGACCGCCCACTGTTTTTCATCCGTTGCGAGCGGCGCGAACTGGCGGGTTTCTATCTGGCGCGACTGCAGCTGGCCATGATGCAGGCCAGTGGCAGCGGCGACGAGCCGATGCAGAACCTGCTTTGCTGGCAAGATGGCGACTACTGCAACGTGGTGGTGTTCCCGCGCCGCAAGCATCGCCCCGACTGCTATGGCGAAGGCGAGGGGCAGCTGCTGCTCAGCCCGGCTTCGGTCGACTTGGGTGGCGTGTGGGCCTGCGCTTTGCGGCGCGACTACGACACCCTCACCGCCTCGCAGCTGCAGGCCCTCTACGACGAGCTTTGTGCCGACAATGCCACCCTGGTGCGCATCATCGACCACTTCTATCAAACCTGAAATGCGATGGATAATGAAATAAGGGCATATCAGACACCCAGCTCCCGGGAGCTAAGGCAGCCGGTCATACCACCCCTAACCCCTCCTATCTTAGGAGGGGAGCTGGAGCTGGCAATACATGAAACGAATGAACTACTAACTGAACGAATATGGAAAAGCAACAACCCACAGTGAGCGTCGGCATCATGTCCGATGTACTGATTGACATCACCCTGCATGGCAAGTTCAAGATCTGGGGAGTCATTAACGGTGAGATTTGGGAGCGTGACGATTGGAGGACTTGTGGAGGACACTTTGGTGTCAATTGGAACAGCCAAGAGAAGGTGCAGTTTGACATAGACGGAATTCAGACATGGTTCTGGGACGCACTCTACTTTGAACCGCTGGATGACAACTGCTCGTTCACGCTGCATGGTGTGACCATTGGTGTGAGCTTTCACTGGCGGCGCAAGGAAGATCAGACCTTCAAAGGCACCCTCAAGTTTATTGTCGAGAACGGAAAACTCACGGCCATCAACATTGTGCCCGTCGAGGACTACTTGACCAGCGTCATCAGCAGCGAGATGAGTGCCAAGGCCTCGCTCGAGCTGCTCAAGGCCCATGCGGTGATCTCGCGCAGCTGGCTGCTGGCGCAGATTCAGCACAAACCCGCCGAGTCCTCTAAAGCCGACTCGGTGATGAGCGACCTGCAGCCCTCGCTGGGCGGTGGTGACAACGATGAGAACATCCGCTGGTGGGACCGCGACGACCATGTGAACTACGACGTGTGTGCCGATGACCACTGCCAGCGCTACCAGGGCATCACACGTGCCTCGACACCGGCCGTGGAGCAAGCGATAGCCCAGACCTGGGGCGAGGTGCTCATGCACGGCGGCCAGCTGTGCGACGCGCGCTTCAGCAAGTCGTGCGGCGGTGTACTCGAGGAGTTTGAGAACTGCTGGCAAGACCATCATCACGACTACCTCGTGGCGCGTCGTGACGGTGACAACGAGCAGGACTTCCCCGACCTGACGCGCGAGGACAATGCCGCCGAGTGGATTCTGTCAAGCCCTACGGCCTTCTGCAACACCCATGACCCCGAGATACTGAGCCAGGTGCTCAACGACTACGACCAGGAGACCACCGACTTCTATCGCTGGCGCATCGAGTACACGCAAGAACAGCTCTCCGACCTCATCGCACGTCGCACAGGTGTGGACTATGGCCGCATCCGCGACCTGCAGCCCGTGGCGCGTGGCACCAGCGGCCGCCTCTACAAGATGCGCATCGTGGGCGAGAAGCGCTCGCAGGTCATCGGCAAGGAGCTGGCCATACGCTATGCCCTGAGCGAGACCGCACTCTACAGCTCGGCCTTTGTGGTCGAGCGTCACGACATCAGTGCCGATGGCTATCCCGCCAAGTTTGTGCTGCGTGGTGCCGGTTGGGGCCATGGCGTGGGGCTGTGCCAGATTGGCGCGGCCGTGATGGGAGCCAAGGGCTACGACTACAAGCAAATCCTGCTCCACTACTTCGTGGGAGCACAAATCGAGAAGCAATATTAAAGAATTATGGAAGATAAAAAGACTGTTGCAACAGCGACCACAACACGCAATCCGTGGTTGTGGATTCCGACACTCTATTTCGCCGAGGGTATTCCCTACTTCATTGTTAACAATATCTCGGTGTTGATGCTGGCCAAGATGGGCGTTCCCAACGGGCAGATGGCATTATTCACCAGTCTGCTGTATCTGCCGTGGACCATCAAGCCTTTCTGGAGCCCGTTTGTCGACATCATCAAGACCAAGCGTTGGTGGGTCATCGCCATGCAGATTATCATGTCTGTCGCATTCGTGCTGCTCACGTTGGCCATGCCTAAACCGACGCCCGATGTCATAGCCAGTGGGCAGACCCCCATCAGCATGTTCTATGTCACGCTGATGTTGTTTGTCATCACGGCCTTTGCCAGCGCTACTCACGACATTGCCGCCGACGGCTTCTACATGCTGGCCTTGACGCAAAAAAATCAGGCAGCTTTTGTGGGAATCCGTTCCACATTCTACCGCCTGTCGTCCATTTTCGGGCAGGGCGTGCTAGTCTACATCGCCGGTGCCATCGAGACCAAGTATCACGACATCCCACTCTCGTGGCAGGTGACCATGGGTGTGTCGGCGGTCATCTTCTGCCTGGTCACGCTCTACCACACATTTGCTGTGCCCCGGCCGGCATCCGATAAGTCGCACATCGAGGGCGAGAAGGCTTCGGCGGCACAGATTGTGCGGGAGTTCGGACAGTCGTTCGCCACATTTTTCAAGAAGCCTGGCCTATGGCTGGCCATCGCGTTCATGCTGCTCTACCGCTTGCCCGAGGCATTTCTCATCAAGATGTGTACTCCCTTCTTGGTGGCCGGTCGCGAGGTGGGTGGCTTAGGACTGTCGACCGAGAATGTAGGCCTGGCCTATGGCACTATCGGTGTGCTGTTCCTCACCATCGGCGGCATCTTGGGCGGCATCTACGCCTCCAAGGTGGGTCTGAAGAAATCGTTGTGGGTGATGGCGGCATGCATGACGCTGCCATGTCTCACATTCTGCTACTTGGCCGAACTGTTGCCTACCAATCTGGTGAGCATCAGCACAGCCATTGCCATCGAGCAGTTTGGTTACGGATTTGGTTTCACGGCCTATATGCTCTATATGATTTATTTCAGCGAAGGCGAGTTCAAGACTTCGCACTATGCCATCTGCACCGCATTCATGGCATTGAGCATGATGATTCCGGGCATGTTTGCCGGCTACATCCAGGAGGCTCTGGGCTACGCCAACTTCTTCTGGATGGTGATTGCCTGTTGTGCCGCAACGCTGGTGGTGACCTACTTTGCCGACCGCAAGATTGACCCTGACTATGGGCACAAATGATTGCTTAACAGTACTTAAGCTGAAGCATAAAGTGAAACGTAAGAAACCGGAGTAAAAGATGACAGGCAGGCGGTTATATCTCATTGCCGGGTGCAATGGCGCGGGCAAGACAACGGCGGCGAGGCAGTCGTT
>JAFUVK010000152.1 GCA_017477555.1 Muribaculaceae bacterium | reverse complement strand
TGTACGTCAAGCCACGATTTCGCTATCGCTTCTTCTCTCCCAAGCGTCACCACTTGAAACTTGCGAGTCGCTATAGGGTTCGTCGGTGACTACGCCCCGAGTGGACTTTCACCACAGATGTACAACATGCCCGTCATACAAAACAACCGCGCTAGGCTTGCTGCCAGCGCGGTTGATGAGTTGATGGATGGTTCCTATCGACCGGCCTTCTCGCTCGAGAGGTAGGTTCCTACGGCCTCGACCAGTCCATTATAGGTGGTCTTGTAAGCGATGATGGAAATTTGATCACCCCAGGTGAGGGCGAGCTCTCCAAAGTGGCCTTTCTGACCTCCCCAACCGGTGTACACACCATAGACGTAAACCTCGCCAGTGTTGTCCTTAAGGTTGAAGTTTCCATACTGAGTCACATCGTTCTTGGTGTTCTCCTCGGTAGCTGTGACAATCTCTCCCGAAATCAGGTAGTAAGCCTCCTTGTTGTCAGGCAGATTGCGGAAATCAGCGATACTGATCGGTTGCACCGAATACTTCAGTTCCTCAAATGTGGACGAACCCATTTGCGGACTGCCATTATAGGCACTGCGCTTGCCCACCACGGTGACCACGTCGCCCACCTTGGCGCCGGCCTCGATGAAGCCCTCGGCGCGGTAGACGAGCGTCGTGCCGCTGTAGTCGCGGATGTAGAAGCTCTTGCCCTGGCTGTCTCTGCTGTAAAGCTCGGTGATGATACCGGTCAGACGATACTGGGTGTCACCCTCCTCAGCGGCCAGGAAGTCGGCAATGGGAGCCTCGATAATCGAGCCGGCCTGATAGATGGTGGTCTGGGCTGTGTACTCCTTCTTGCCGTCAGTGGTCTTGAACACCACGGTCACGTTGCGGTCGCCACCGGCATTGGGAGCGGCGTGGAAACGCACCATAGGCGTTGCGCCGCCGGTAATCGAGACTATCGACAGCCACTCCTTGGCGGCCTCGGGAATCTCGACCGAGATACCGTTGTTGCTCTTGCAAGTGAGGTTGACAGTGACATCGCCGCCCTCGACAGGCAGCTGGCCGTTCTCCTTGGTGTAGGCGGGATCGACACTCTCGACCTTGACCAGCGACTTCTCGATGTTGACAACGGTGACGTTCTTCAGCTCGATGGTGGTGCCATACAGCACCTTGGGTCCCTCAACCGTGATAATGTCACCGACCTCGATGCCCCAGGCGTCAATCGAATTGTTCTTGCCGTCCCTGCCGCTCTTGTCGAGTGTGCCATAGACATACACTTCGCCGGTCTCATCCTTGAGGTACCAGTTGCCATACTCAGTGTTGGCGATGCTGCTCACCACACCCGTCACACGATAGGTCTTGCCCTCGGGGCCGGCAAGCACCTCGGCAACGGTGGCGTCGGTCACTGTCGGCAGGCCCTGGAACACATTGATGGTCTGCTGCTTGCCGGCGCAGTTGATGTGCAGGATGGCCTGACGGCCCTTCTCGGCCTCTGAAGCTGCAGGAGCGGTAAAGGTCACACCGGTCTGGCCCGCATTGCCCGACATCGGGCTTACTGTGAGCCAGCTGGGAATCTCTTCGGGGTCGAACGCCCAGGTGTCCTTGGCGTTCACACCGATTGATGTTGAGCCACCATTGACGTCGATGCCCACGCTCGACGAGGTGACTTGAATCTCATCGAGTAGCGTTGCGCTGTCGTCATCATTACAGCTGGTCAGTGCCAGTGTGAACAATGCGATCATCGCGGGAATGAAATATCTGAGTTTCATTGTTGTGAATTTGTTTTTTTGAGGATTCTCGGAGAGCTCGGAGTTTTCCGAGCTTTCCGAGATCAAATGATTTAGTTGAAGATATACTTGATACCAATCGAAGCGTTCCAGCACTGACTGATGGCCTTGTTGCGGATGAAGGTCTTGGTGTCGGCGTTGATTACGCTGGGCGTCGAGAACGTGGGATAACCCTCGGCGTCGACACCCTCATACTTGAGGATGCGGGCATCCGAACCGATGGCGGGGTTGAGATACTTGCTCACGCCCCACTTGCTGTTGAACAGGTTGAGCACGTTCTTGATGTCGAAGCTCAGCTGCAGGGTGTGCTTGGCGCCACACACCTTGAACGAGAAGTCGTGCTTGTAGCTCAGGTCCACGCGGTGCACCCAGGGGCTGTACAGGCTGTAGCCCTCGGCATACTTGCCCTGGTGGTTCTTGAGATAGCTGTTGTTGTGCACATAGTCCATAAAGCGGGTCTGGTCGTCCTGCGAGACGAAACGGAACTCACCGGCCTCGACTTGCGCGTCGGTGGGGATGTAGAGTGCGTCGTAGTTGTAGCCGTCGCCGTTCATGTCGTTGACCATCATGTAGCTGTAGTTGTAACCACCGCGCCAGGTCTCATAGATCAAGCCATAGTGGTTGCCGCTCTTGTCGTGGCCCATGGCCGACAGGATGATGCGGTCGGGAGTGACATACTGCGAGTTGTGCAGCTTGATGTTGTTCGGACCCTCGACGGTGGGCACATAGGTGAAGGCGCTCTCGGCGGCCGAGCCGGGCATGCCGGTGATTTCCTTGTTGACCACGTGAGTGTAGGCAGCCATCAGGCTGATCCACTGGGCGGGACGGGCATTCAGGGTCACGTTGGCGGTCCAGGCATAACCCTTGCTGGTGTTCTCGAGCACAAATGCCTTGGTGGCCGTGCGCATCGACGGCAGTTCAAACTCGCTCATGCTGTAGATGGGACGGTTGTCCACACCGTTGAAGCGCGGGAAGGCAGTCACGTCGCGGATGCTCCAGTCGCTGATGGTGGCAGCCTTGACGGTCTTGGTGAAGATACCCTCGACAGTGGCGGTGAAGGGGAACGACACGGGAATCGTGTAGTCGATGGCCAGCGATGTCTTCCAGGCCATCGGCATCTTGAACTTAGAGTCAACCGCCGAGATGGCCGAGGGAACGGTACCCATGTCAGAGGTCACGTTCTGGGGATAACCCATGCTGAAGAGCTTCTGCTGCAGGGCGGAGATGTTGGCATGGCCGTTGGCGTCAACCACCAGACCACCGGCAAACTGGTTCATGTCGATGTAGCGATTGCCGTTGGCGTCGGTGGTGTAGGCACCGGTGTAGTTCTCAAAGCCACGGGTGGGAGTGCCGGTCTTGCCATCCCACACCTTGGTGTTGCCGTTGAGCTGTGCCTGATACTGCACGAGACCGCCGTTGGTGGGCATGTTGGTGAAGAACACCAGGGGCAGACGGCCTGCGAACAGGCCTGTTCCTCCACGCAACTTCAGGGTCTTGTCGCCCTTGATGTCCCAGCTGAAGCCCACACGCGGTTGAGCAATAATCTGAGTGGTGGGCCACTTGCCGGTGTCGATGTGACGACCATTGTAGTCGATGTCAAGAATGGCGTTGTTGGTGATCAGGTCGCCATTGTTGAAGAAGAGCGCATCCAGACGAATGCCATAGTTCAGTTTGAAGCGGCGGGTGACGTTCCACTCGTCCTGCACATACAGGCCGGCCTTGTTGAAGCGCACGCGCGCGGCGGGCTTGGTCTCGCCACCGTAACCGTAGGTCAGGTTGACAATCTCGGGGGCTGCACCGTTGATGAAGTCATCGACGCTGCGATAGCGATAGTAACCCGTGCCGTTGCGCATATACTGGTTGTCGGCCATCTGGTGCTCAAACGACAGGCCGCCCATCAGCTTGTGGGTGCCGTAGTACCAGGTCAGGTCGTCCTTGAAGTTCCAGTGCGTGTTGTGCACGCCGTTGTTCCAGGAAAACAGCTCATAGCCCAGGGCCATGTAGTTGTCGCGGTTGCCGTCGGCATCGGTCATGGTGATGTCGATAAAGGGGAACTCGCTCGAGTTGCTGCCGCGCACGTCGTCCAGCTTAGAGAATGTGGCCAGGAACTGATTCGACAGGTTGTCGGTCAAGCGGCTGTTGAGGTCGAGCGAGAAGGTGTGCACCAGGTTGTCCAAGCCATACATCGAGTTGGCAAACGAGAACGACTTGTGCGACACGCGGGCACTGGTCATGCGCGTGCCACCGTCCATCGACGAGGCATTAGGATTGACCCAAGAGCGGTTCTTGGTGTAGTTGTAGCGCAGAGCCAGGTGGTGGGCATCGGTGATGTTCCAGTCGATGCGAGCCAGCACCTTGTAGTTGTTCTGGTCGGCGGGGAAGCTGGTGTAGCTGCCCGTGTTGTAGCCATAGCGGTCGCGTACAAAGTTGCTCACACGGGCCAGGTCGGCCAGCGACGTGCGCGAGACATACTGCTCGGCATTGCCCACACCATCTTGCGAAGCACGATATGCATTGACCGTGCCGGGCTGCTTGATCATCTCACCGTTGACAAAGAAGAAGAGCTTGTCCTTGACGATGGGGCCGCCCAGGGTCAGACCGTAGGTCGACACCTGGAACTTCTCACGTGCCTGGCCAATCTGCGTGCGCTCGACGGCATCACCACGCATGTTCTCGTTGCGGTGATAGAAGTAGGCGCTGCCGCGGAAGGTGTTGGTACCGCTCTTGGTGATGGCGTTCACGCCACCGCCGATAAAGTTGGTCTGACGCACATCGTAGGGCGAGATCACGACCTGCATCTCCTCGATAGCCTCGAGAGAAATGGGGTTGCCACCACCAGGCAGGTTCTCGCTCAGACCGAAGTTATTGTTGAAGTTGGCACCGTCGACGGTAAAGTTGGCCGTACGTCCGTCAGTTCCGACAAAGCTCATGCCGTTGCCACCGTAGGGCGACAGACGGGTCACATCGGTCAGGTTGCGCGTGACCGTGGGCAGTGCCGTGATCTGCGAGTTATTGATGTTGGTGGCCGCACCGGTCTTCTCGGTGGTGAACTTGGTGCCCAGTGCGGTAACCACGACCTCACCCAGGGTGTTGGCGTTAAGGCTCATGGTCACGTCCAGGTTGAACGTCTCGGCCAGCTGCAGGGTGATGCCTTCGGCCACCTGGGGCTGATAGCCTACGTAAGTCACCTCGACCCGATAAGGCCCACCGGTGCGCATACCCTGGATGGTGTAACGTCCGTCCAGGTTGGTCACGGCGGTGTACTTGGTACCCGAGGGCTGGTGCACAGCCATGACAGTGGCTCCAATCATGCTCTCATTGTTCTCGTCGGTCACCACGCCGGACAGTGCCGAGGTGGTCACCTGTGCGTTCAGTCCCAGTGCGGCACACAGTGCCAGCATCAGCGACCAAAACTTCATTCTCTTAAGCATTTTGTACTGTTAGATTAGTTAATAAAATATTGATTTAATTGTATCTTCATTAGTTGGCATAACACAACAATCGCCACAAGAGGCCATCAGCCTATTGCGGCGCATCTGACGACAAGTCGCCGGCATCGTTGTGAAAGGGAGGGTGCGAATGCCTCACACAGATGCAATCTGTGCTTGCTGCTGAGGTGCTTATGTCGCGATAGCGAGACATTAATTAGACGTCATCTAAAATTCGCTGCAAAGTTACGACAATTAATTGATTCCGTAAAATTGCAGATTGAAAATTTCCAATTTTGTGCCACACCATTTAATCTGTCATTCAAATGTGTAGTGCAGGGGACGGCATTCCTGCCACCCGTCGCCCACCCAAGGTAAGGACGCGCCGTGCCTGGCACCCGTCGCCCACTATGTAGGGACGGCATTCCCATGCCGTCCGCCCCGACCTAGTGTAATTTCGTTTCGGCCCGGTCCGACAACCACGAGGCGGACGGCACAGGGGTGCCGTCCCTACAGCCACCCGTTGCCCCCACAATGCGTAGGGACGGCATTCCCATGCCGTCCGCCCCGACCTAGTGTAATTTCGTTTCGGCCCGGTCCGA
>JAFUVK010000151.1 GCA_017477555.1 Muribaculaceae bacterium | reverse complement strand
ACACCGAGGAGCTCCACCGTTACGAAAAGGCATTGCACTACTATAATAAGGTGGGTGACACTTTGCAGATTATCTATTGTCTGCTCGGGACAGGTGCGCTTTATCGTAATTACGGCATCGACTCCGCAAAACACAATCTTCTTGAAGCATACCATCTGTCAAAAGCAATCAACAATACTAAATTATGCGCCAGGAGCCTGGAGTTTCTTTCTCGGGGCTACCTTAAAGACTCGCTTTGCGAAACCAGCAAAGAGATTGCTCTACACTGCATCAACAAGTATCCCAACGAAGAAAGGACTATCGATGCACATTATGATGCCGCCTGCGCTTATGCCCTGCTTGGCAACAATGATTCAGCAATGTATTATCTCAATGCCGCATCCCAACAAGAATCAGACAAAAACGACGTTGAGCGTTCGGCATTGAGAATGTTTTGCATGAAGATCATCGCTGAGAATCAAGGAGATTTCCTGAAGTCTGTTCAAATCAATGAACAGCGCGAGCACTTGAACGATTCTCTTCGCGAGAGCCAAGTGCTGCACCACATCCTAGACATCGACTATCAAGAAAGCCATAAGATGACCGATTCGCTTCTCTACGAACAGAAGATGAAACGAGGGATACTGTTCATTGTTTTGGTTCTCATCATACTAGCCGCATCATTCATCATTTATTTGATGAAAAGGCACGAGCAAGAGCGTGTCAGTATGTTAATGAGACATGTTGAAGAGCTTGCCAACGAACGGGAATCACTGCAGGATTCAAATGACAGGATCCAGCAAAAAGGCATGACTTTCAATAAGCGTCTGACCGAGTTGTTGTCGGCCTATCACGGCCTTTGTGGTCGCATCATCGACATGAGCACCTCGATGCCCGAAAAAGCATTTTTGAAGAAGTTCAAAGAAGAGATTTCATCGTTTACACAACGAGAAGAATTTCTGAAAGAACTACAGAAATACATTGACGAACACAACGACAATGCCCTGGAAAAACTGTTCAAACAGCACCCAAACCTCAGTACCAAAGAACGCGGCCTAATCATCTTGACCGCCTGGCAAATGCGTTCAGCCAATATTGCTGTCTGCCTTGACATCCCCAGCGAGAACACCATACGTGGGATGCGGAAAAGGCTATCTGACAAACTGTCCTTGCCCGTCCCACTGGCTGATTATCTAAAAGAAATCATCAAGAACTCGCCCTCGTTATGACCTGGAAACGCTCTAAATAATTACGTAAATTTTTGATTTCTATTTAGTTATGCACTGCTTCATGCAACGCTCAAAAATTTGGAGGAATCGACTTTACATATTACTTTTGCTACAGAATTCCTAACTAGTATTTTCAATTGATTTTTATGACAATTTTTAGTAGTATTATTTGTGTATTTGATTTTTATTTATTATCTTTGCAGTCAATTACTTGCATCAAGTATAATATTATATACTTCAAAAACTAAGAAATATGAAATCGTCTCATGCTATCCAGTTTTCGCGAGCTTCGAACATTGTTCTATTTATCGTAACACTACTGTCCGAAGAAATTTTACCATAGTGATTCAATATTAAACATCAAAGATTATGACATTAAACTATCCAAAAATTGTGACTCTGGCATCGATGGGTGTTGCGCTCGACAACATCGACACCCCATCTGGGTCGCCACAGATTATTTTCCAGCCAGATGAGAGCTGTCTGGTCTTTGTCCTAGGAACCAGCACGTCTGTGATTCGACATTATGTCGTTGACTCACAAGGAACAAGCTACACAGATTCGGCTCCTGACGTTCATGCTTTGTATCTGAACGCACTTACCAATCGCCTCTACTCGTGGAACGGAGACAACATGATGGAGCTGATGAATACCACCCTTGGTTTGGAGCAGTTCAATGATACCACCAACTTCAGCCAACCTGGCATGGTCTATCACGTTACCACTGTCCATCAGCTTACTAGCTCCTTGACAATCGGTAATGGCAGTACTGTTGTTTTTCATGGAATAGGTAAATTTGCCGGTGCCGCCATTCAGGGAACCAACATTCAGTTTATTCCTGACGGTGACAATGTGTGCTTCGGAGCCGGATGTACATTCTCTAACCTTATCCCACGTTCTTCATGGCTTCGTGCTACCAACTTCGGTGCCATTCCTGACATGATTGTCGGAGAACCCCATAGCTGGACCTTCTTTGACCTAACATGTGATATCCAAGAACGAAGCGGCACAAACAACTACTCCATTTGGAGCATGATAGGTGTTTTTTTAAGCGATTCCGATGGCATCAAGTTCGAGTTCAATGGTGCCTTCTATTCATATAATGACATAGATACTACTCATGATTATACTTGGAAAAACACGGTTTCAGTCACAAACGGGAACCAATTAGAATTGTATGGCGGTAAGGTTCTATTCTATTTAGAATTGTGGGACTGCAACAACATTCATATCCACCACATGAAGTTTGTTGGATATCACTTAATACATGATTTCCCAACAGTGTGCAATGAAAAATCTTCGTATATTGTTTCTCATCCCGAATTGTCAAACAGTTGTTATGAGATTAATCATGATGGCAAAGCTACATGTGGTCTTGCTGGTATTGGGATTCATGCAATGAAATTATCAAATACTAGCGAAACATGCAGATGTATTCACATTGAGTTCTGCCATTTTGAGATGCGTGAAGGTGGCGTATGTGGTATCTCTAGTTATAGCAACATCAGCGACATTAAAGAAATGAGTACTTTTAATGTGAACGACTGCAGCTTCGACCATATCTATTTTCAGCCAGTCGGTTCGCATTGCGCAAACACAACCATTGAGAGAGTGTTCTCAAACTATTGCTTGCAAGGTCTGGATATATCCACATGTGCTCATGACACCATCGTAAAAGACTGTATCTTTCTCAACAATGCCAGTGGTCCAAAACAAGATACCGAGACACCAGAGATGATTTTAAAAGAATACTCTTACAACAACACTATCGATAACTGCTTGTTTGAGATGACCGACAGATACAATCTTATCAACGCAGCACGTTATGCATTGTCGTCTAATTTAGGAAAGACTAATGATAGCTTTAAAATCAGTAATAGTAAGTTCATTATAAATTCAGAATTTGAATACGGTAAAACAATCTACTGCCGTTGCCACAACATGATTCTTGAAAATTGCAGTTTTGAGTTCAATATTGACCCACCTCGAGCCGATTGGAAACTGGGTGCTTTGTTTTGCTCAGGTGGTACTATTCCAGATGATCCAGTCACAGGACACTCCCTCTATACTCCACACCTCAAACTTGTCAATTGCCATGTAGTCAACAACTCACGTGCCTACTATCTTGCCACTCACTATGGAGATTTGATTGATTTTGAGGCGGAGAACTCACACATCCAATCTGTTGCCTTCGTTCACGCCTTTCCAATGTGTAATAGTCTAACGTTAAAATCTTGCATACTGGACTTTTCCTGTCATGTTTTTGTTCAGGACACCCCGACAATCAGTATATCTGACTCAATTCTTTTGGGCAACATTGGCTTCTCATGTTTCAATCTCGTGGGTCAATACGCTCTCAACGTCTCACTCGAGAACAACATATTCAAGTCTGCTGCAATATTTGTGAACCTCAATGCTGATGACACTGGGAATGTCAGTATCCTTAGAAATGCCATTCATTGCAGTTCATTTGTCAACCAGCCTAGTGGTTGTCTTACTAATGTTAACCAAAGTGGTAACGTAATCATTTAGTATCATTTTTAATGAATTATTCCGTTTCTTCACCTTATCGTGTGCAATAAATCATAGAAATATCGAAATTGCTTAGTAGCATTTGCGTATTTTGGCAAAAGCATGTAAATTTGCAAAGATTATTAACGTTATTTGTGTCAAAATATATGCGCCTATCACAAAATCACATAAATATGAAAACATCAAACCACACTCAGCTGAGCAGGCATGCCTGTTTGGTTCTCATGATAGTCATGACTGTATTAACGTGTTTCTCGAATTCTTACGACTTTATTGTGGATGGCCTAGCCTATAAGAAACACGCAGATGGCCAGACTGTGGGAGTTACGAGCCTTGACATATTTAATAACTATCCCAACTTGCTTGAAGCCAATATCCCTGAGGCAGTCACCTACAATGGTATGACTTATACCGTCACTGCAATTGAGAGTCTCGCTTTTTCGGGTTGGGTTTCACACAACCCCATCCCTTTGACAAAAGTTGTCATTCCCAACACTGTGACTAGAATCAGTGATGACGCTTTCTTGAAATGCCAGAATCTTAAAACGGTCACGTTTGGCGATAATGTGGAGAGTATCGGCTCGTCTGCATTTTACCAATGCAGTTCACTTGAGTCAATTGAACTGCCTATTAAGTTGACGAAGATAGAGGGTAATACTTTTTGGGGGTGCAGTAGTTTGAAGTCAGTGACTATCGGAAAGAATATTGAGAGTATAGGTGTCAATGCTTTCTATTCTTGCCACAATCTCTTGGACATCTATACTCACCTCATGAATCCTATTGCCACAACAATAATACATGACCCTTTCTATGGTGTACGCCAATCATTATGCTCGTTACATGTCCCCCTCGGAACCAAAGAATTCTATGAGTCGTGTGAGTATTGGAATTCATTTGCGAACATTGTTGAAGACCTTGTGGCTGACTACGACTCACACGGTTGGATTCACTTGAACGTGTCTAACGTGTCGACATTTCCAGGTCGCACGCATCAGTTGACCGCCTTCAGCAATCCCTATGACATGGATCTGAGTTGGTCGTCAAGTGACGAGAGCGTCGCCACAGTCGACGAGAACGGCATCGTCAAGAGCGTCGCCACTGGCGATGCCGTCATCACAGTCATTGGCAATGCATCTAACAATCCAACAGCCACTTGCCAAGTAACGGTCAAGAATACTGGTAACATGAATGATGACGCCAATGGCGATGGACTGGTCGACATCAGTGACGTGAATCAAGTCATCAACATGATGCTGGGCAAGGGAGGCATCTCCTCCGACGCAACCCAAGAGGGAACGTGCAGTTGTGATGTCACCGGTGATGGTAGGGTAGATATCAGCGACGTGAACCAAGTCATCAACACGATGCTAGGCAAGCCCAAGTCAATCCTGAGGTGCCTGGTCAATGATGTTGTGCTCACAATGATACATGTCGATGCAGGCACCTTCATGATGGGTGCCACGCCTGAACAGGGCATATACCTTCCTGAGGACAATGAGAAACCCGCCCATCAAGTCACATTGAGCAGTTATTACATCGGCCAGACCGAAGTCACCAAGGAATTATGGGTGGCAGTGATGGGCGGCACACCCCCTAATTATAGTAATCCTGATCATCCTAATAATGATAAAGTGCCTATTTCATCAGTAGACTGGGACCTTTGCCAAACGTTTATTGCCGAACTGAACGAGCTCACTGGTTTGAACTTCCGTCTCCCAACAGAGGCAGAATGGGAATTTGCTGCCCGTGGGGGCAACAAGAGCCAGGGCTATATCTACTCGGGCAGTAACAACATCAACGATGTGGCTTGGTACAGCAAACCAAACCCTATGGACAATCCTTTCGTCGCCCCTCAACCTGTCGCGTTCAAGAAAGCGAATGAACTTGATCTCTATGACATGAGCGGCAATGTGAGAGAATGGTGTCAAGACTGGTATGGCAGCTACAGTAGTGATGAGCAGATCAATCCTGCCGGACCTTCCTTTGGTGAATACCGTGTCACGCGTGGAGGTAGTGTATATGATTTCTCTAATAGGTGTCGTGTGTCGAGCCGTATGGCATCATCTTCAATAAATGCGCAGGATTTCGGCTTGCGACTGGCAATGTAGAATATCCTTAAAAGCCGAAAGAGCCACTAATTCTTAAAATATATTCATTATTTAACATGTGATATTATGACATTGAACTATCCGAAAATTGTGACACTGGCATCGATGGGTGTTGCGCTTGACAACATCGACACTCCATCGGGAACACCTCCTCTTATGTTCCTGCCAAGTGTGAGCTGTCTGGTCTTTGAACCGGAATCCTGCAAGATACGACATTATATCATTGACTTACAGGGAACAAGCTGCACATATTCAATTCCTGACATTCATGTTTTGTATCTGAACGCTCTTACCCATCGCCTCTACTCATGGAATGGAGATGGCATGATGGAACTGATGAACACCACCCTTGGTTTGGAACAGTTCAACGACACCACCAATTTCAGCCAACCCGGTATGGTCTACCACGTCACCACTGTCCATCAGCTTACAGGCTCCTTGACTATTGGTGATGGCAGCACTGTTGTTTTTCATGGGACAGGTAAATTTGTCGGCGCTGACATTCAGGGGAATGATATCCAGTTTATTCCTGATGGTGACAATGAGTGCTTTGGTGCAGGATATCTATTGAGAACAGTGTTTTCAAGTCGGCTTCTCTGTTTTTGAACCTCAATGCCGATGAAACAGGGAATGTCAATGTTCTCAATAATGCCATTCATTGCAGCTCATTTGTCAACCAGCCCATTGACTGTCTTGCCATTGTTAACCAAAGTGGAAACGTGATTAATTAGTAACGTTGTTGACTATTTATCTGCTTATGTGAGCATATAAGCATAGAAATAGCAAAAATGTTACGAAACACTTGCAAGTTTTGACGAAGCTTGTATACTTGTTCAGTAATTTAGCTTATAGTGAGAATTTGATTAATCATTTAAAATCATGCGATTATGAAGACTACTAATTATCAACACCTGAACCGGCTCACTAGTTTTCTCTTCATGCTGGTTATGACTGTTCTGACGTGTTTCTCGCAGAATAACTATGACTTTGTTGTGGATGGCCTGGCATATAAGAAACATGCCGATGGCAAAACTGTAGGGGTCACTACACTTTCGGTAAACAGTGGCTATGGCCAGTCGGTCTATCCGAATTTGCTCGAGGCTAATATTCCCGAGACAGTGACTTACGATGATGTTGAATATACAATTACTGCCGTTGAGAACTATGCCTTCTCCGGAATGATGTCTTCTTCCTATCCCCCACTTAAGGAGGTTGTCATCCCCGGTACGGTAATCAGTATCGGCAAATGGGCATTCAGCAACTTGCTTTACCTCAAGTCGGTGACTCTGGGCGAAAATGTGGAGCAAATCGGTGATGGTGCTTTCTGCGAGTGTAATTCATTGGAATCAATTGTTCTTCCTGACAAGTTGTCTGATTTGGGCGGCTTTATGTTTCAGTCTTGTAGTAACCTTAAATCCGTGACAATCGGAAAGAATGTGCAGAGCATTGGTTCCAATGCATTCATTGGCTGCAGCAAGCTCGAGAACATCTATTGTCACATCATGAGTCCTGCCGCCACAACAATCTATACAGATATCTTCTACTCCGGTCCTGATTTCTCGACCTGCACGCTTCATGTGCCCAGCGGCACCAAAGAATTGTATCTGGCATGCGAGCCCTGGAGCCAGTTTGAAATTATTGTAGATGATTTAGAACCAGACTTCGACTTCCAGCCATGGATTCACTTACCATTACACATTGGATTGTATGTAGGTAATACCCATCAGTTGACTGCTTTCACCAATCCCGTCGACATGGTAGTGTCCTGGTCGTCAAGTGACGAGTCTGTTGTCACCGTCGACAACAATGGCCTAGTTACTGCCATCGCCCCAGGTAATGCTATAATCACTGTCGCCGAAAGCACTACTGGAGTTGCGTCGGCGACTTGTGAGGTGACAGTCAAAGAGGTTGATAACACCATCGACGATGTCAATGGCGATGGTGTGGTAGATATCAGAGACGTGAATCATGTCATCAATACGATGCTCGGTAAATAACGCCATCTTCCAAGCTGAATATGTCAACGAATTAACCTAAACTATATGGGGATTGCAACTATCGAGGGCGAGGTGCATCTCGCAGTGGGTGCAATCGCAGTGGATAGAGATTAGGGTGCTGCCCGTGCGCAAAAAGAGGCGTGCGGGCAGTCGTTTTGCATCCTCTGTCTTGAGGCATGCACCCAGCTCGCGGCGCAGGCAGTAGCGTGTGTGCATAACCTCGAGTACTGATGACGGAGCCTTGTTGTCGGCCCACTCGATGGCCTCGCCATCATTGGCCATCTGGCACTCAAGGGCTGGCTCAATGTATGTCGCACCATGCTCGCGATAGAGGGTTGCCGCCAGATGGTTGGCCACATTGTCGACACTGGTGAGCGAAGTGGTGAAGCTGGTTGCGATCAAGTCCTCGGGGCGACGGCGGTCACGCTTACGGCTAATGGTCCAGGCGCGGTTGAGCAGTTCAACGGCCTCGCGTCGCAGGCGTGTGAGCTGCGAGGCAGGCACAAAGGTGTCGGGCATCACCTGCACATTACGCAAGGCGTAGATGGTGTCGCCCAGTTTAGCCAGCACGTCCTGCTGGCGCTGCTCTTGTGACGACTTGGCAGGCTGGATTGGAGCATCTTCTATGGCATGAACAACTCGACATCCGCGCTCATCGGCCAGTGTGAGCACCAGCCTCTGCCCCACCCCGCGCAGCGTAGCATCGACAGCAACCCGACGTGTAGCGGTGTCGCGCGACAACGCGTCATCCATACCCTTGTCGTAGGTGCGGTAGACGTCGGTGCCACGTGAAATGGCCACCGGATCGCGCAGTGTGACACGATTTCCCCTCGCCACATTGACTCGCATTCCCGTAAACTGCCCGTCCGGTGCAAGAAAACTGAGCCCGTCACCATTAGTCAGCTTGAGCTTCGTGTCAAGCACTAACTCGATGCCGTGCGCGTGGACAACTTTGCCCACATATTGCCCGAATGACTTGGGTGTGTCGATGGATGCCATCCGTGTGCCGCTGTCAGGTAGGCGACGGTCGATGAAGTAAGTGGTGAACGAGCGGTTGAAGCTGCGGCACACATCAGGCTCAAAGACGATATGGCTGGCGCCGAACGATGCTCTGCGCAGCTTACCCTGGCTCTGGTTGATGATGTGGTCTAGCGCTTGTCGGTAGTAGGCCACCACGTTCTTCACATAGTTAACATCCTTGAGACGACCTTCGATTTTGAACGATGACACTCCTGCCTCGATCATCTGTTGCAAGAGACTGGCGCGGTTCATGTCGCGCAACGAGAGCAGATGCTTGTTCGTGACCAGTGCCCTACCCTTTTCATCAACCAAGTCGTAAGGCAGTCGGCACATCTGTGCGCACTCCCCGCGGTTGGCGCTGCGTCCTTTAATGGCCTGGCTCATCTGACATCGACCACTGTAGCACACGCACAGGGCGCCATGGACAAACGCCTCGAGCGGGACCTTGACCGCTCTTCGGATGTCGGTGATTTCGTCCATGGACAGCTCGCGAGCCATAACCAGCTGCGAGAATCCCATCGCCTCAAGAAATTGCGCTTTGCCCGGCGTGCGCAGGTCGCACTGCGTACTGGCGTGCAGTGCTATGGGTGGCAGGTCGAGTCGGAGTATGCCCATGTCCTGAACGATGAGCGCATCGACCCCTGCCTGCCATAGTTGCCCTATCATCTGTTCGGCCTGCTTAAGTTCATGGTCATAGATCAACGTGTTGACCGTGGCATAGACCCTGGCGTCGAACTGGTGAGCGAAGTCGCATACCTGCGCCATGTCGTCGACAGAGTTGGTGGCAGCCGCACGGGCTCCAAACATTGGAGCGCCCATATATACGGCATCGGCACCATGTTTGATAGCCTCTATGGCTACATGTGCATCACGTGCAGGAGCCAGAAGTTCTATGGGATGGTTGAAAGATGTCATGGTGCAAAATTACGAAAAAAACGAGCTTCTAGGCAATATTTTATAAAAAATGCTTCATTTCACATGGTTTAAGAAAAATAATCCAATAAAATGATGGTCGGTTGAAAAAAAAGCAGTAATTTTGTCGGCTGCAAAATAGCGAAATAGGATAACGACATGTCAAGAAACCTCATCATAACCCTGATGCTCACTGTCCTGATGGGCAGTTTGAGTGGCTGTGGCGAATACAACAAAGTGCTCAAGAGCAACGATGCCAACTACAAATACGAGTACGCCAAGCGTGCGTTCGAAGAGAAGAGATACGCGCAGGCCTATACCCTGCTCGAAGACCTAATCACTGTATTTAAAGGCACCGACAAGGCCGAGGAGTCGCTGTTTCTGCTGGCCATGAGCTACTACGAGAACAAGGACTACATGACCTCGGGCACCTATTTCAAGAACTACTACTCGCACTACCCCCGTGGCCAGTATGCCGAGCTTGCTCGCTACTATGCTGGTTATGGCTATTATCTTGACTCTCCCGACTCTCAGCTTGACCAGAGCGAGACACTGAAAGCCATTGAGGAGCTACAGGCGTTTCTTGACTATTTTCCCAAGAGCGACAAAGTGTCGGTAGCACAAAGTGCCATTTTCGAGCTGCAAGACAAGCTGGTGAGAAAAGAACTGGAGAATGCCCAGCTTTACTATAACCTGGGCAACTATATGGGCAACAACTACGAGTCGGCTGTCATCACGGCCAAAAACGCCATCAAAGAGTACCCTTACAGCAAGTACAAAGAAGAACTTGAGATGCTGGTGCTGAAGTCGCGCTACCGCGAAGCCAGCGAGAGTGTCGATGAGAAGAAGGAAGACCGCTTCCGCACGGTGATTGACGAGTACTATACGTTTGTCAACGACTATCCCGACAGCAACTATCGCAAGGAAGCCGACAACATCTTCAAGGTAGCCAGCAAATATGTGAGTGGCAAGTGACAAGAGACATTATCGCAAAGCACTCGAAAACCGAATTCTTAACAACGACTGATAAACAACCCCTAACAATAAGACATGGATTACAAAAAAAGCAATGCGCCTCTGACCACGACTGTGCACGACCTCGTGGAGATGTCAGAGCAGACCGGCAACATCTACGAGACCGTAGCCATCATCAGCAAGCGTGCCAACCAAATTGCCGCCGAGATGAAGGCCGACCTTGAGAAGAAACTGCAGGAGTTTGCCACAATGAACGACAACCTGGAGGAGATATCAGAGAACCGAGAGCAAATTGAGATTTCTCGTTACTACGAAAAGCTGCCTAAGCCCACCCTGATTGCCACTCAGGAGTATGAGGATGGTAAGCTGGCTTTCCGCAATGTAGCCAAGCAACGCGATATCGACGAGTAACCCTTTCGCTCCATTAATCCAAGTGACAAAAGGCTGGTTGCCTGCTCTGCAGGTGACCAGCCTTCTGCTTAGCGGGACATCGTGTGTCCCTTCACAAAAAATTAGTTAAGCAATCACAAAAGCAAGAGTGGAGTACGCATCACTGCGTCTCCACTCACTTTTTCTTTACATTAGATGATGCCCTGCTCGAGCATAGCCTGTGCGACCTTCATGAAGCCGGCGATGTTAGCGCCCTTCACATAGTCGATCGTACCATCGGGACGCTCGCCAAACTTAACGCACTGCTCGTGGATGTTCTCCATAATCCAGTGGAGCTTCTCGTCGACTTCCTTGGCCGACCAGCTCAGGTGAGCGGCGTTCTGGGTCATCTCAAGGCCCGAGGTAGCCACGCCACCGGCGTTGACGGCCTTGCCAGGAGCGAAGAGCACACCATTGTTCTGGAAGAAGTGGATAGCGCCAGGCTGGCAGCCCATGTTCGAGACCTCGCAGCAGCACCAGCAACCGTTGGCCTTGAGCTCCTTAGCATCCTCCTCACTCAGCTCGTTCTGGAACGCGCAGGGCAGAGCGATGTCAACGGGAATGCTCCAAGCCTTCTTTCCGGCAGTGAACTTAGCCTTCTCGGGGAACTTGGTAGCCATGTCCTCAACCTTGTTGCGGTTCGAGGCACGCATGTCGAGCATATAGTCGATCATCTCGGGAGTGATGCCGTCGGGCATGTGGCACACGCCGTCGGGGCCAGAGATAGCAACGACCTTAGCACCGAGCTCGGTAGCCTTCTTGGCGACACCCCAAGCGACATTGCCGAAGCCAGAGAGAGCCACGGTCTTGCCCTTGATGTCCTTGCCGGCCTTGTGCAGCAGGTGCTGAGTGAAGTAGAGAGCTCCATAGCCGGTAGCCTCGGGACGGAGAATCGAGCCACCCCAAGTCTCACCCTTGCCGGTAAGCACGCCTGTGTGGTACTGGCGCGAGAGCTTCTGATACATACCGTTGAGGAAGCCAATCTCACGACCGCCAACACCCACGTCACCAGCGGGGATGTCCTGGTCGGGGCCAATGCAGTTCCAGAGCTCGGTCATAAAGGCCTGGCAGAAACGCATGATTTCGGCGTCGCTCTTGCCAACGGGGTCGAAGTCCGATCCACCCTTGCCACCGCCCATGGGCAGAGTGGTCAGGGCGTTCTTGAACATCTGCTCGAAGCCGAGGAACTTCAGCATCGACGGAGTCACAGCCTTGTGGAAACGGAGACCTCCCTTGTACGGGCCAATGGCGCTGTTGAACTGCACGCGGTATCCGAGGTTGGTCTGCACCTCACCCTTGTCGTCGACCCAGGTCACGCGGAACGTGAAGATGCGGTCGGGCTCAACGATGCGCTCGATAATCTTAGCCTTCTCGAACTCGGGGTGCTGGTTGTAAACTTCTTCGACAGACTCGAGGACCTCGCGCACTGCCTGGAGGAACTCCAACTCACCTGGATGTTTCTGCTCCAGATGCTGCATAATTTTCTGAACTTCCATGATCAAAAATTAAAAGGTTTATTAATTAATGTATATATCATTTGATATAGTTGTTACAACTGTTTCAAATCACGTTACAAATATAGAGCAAATTTCTGGAGTAGGCACAATTTTTGGCAAGAAAAATTCAGTTTTTCAGCTTTTTTCAACAATTGGGGCAAAAAGTTGAGAAAATTCAAATAATCATTTTTCACTCAAAATCAACAAATTAATGGCATTTTATCGTCAATAAATGTTAAAAGGGCTTATCTCGCAAGTTTATAGTTGTTTAAAAGGTTGCAAAATGTCAATATTGACGAAAAGTTAACGAAAAATAATCTTTAAGGTTTGTTTTCGCAATTGACAAAGTTTCTGTAACTTTGCGACAACTTAAGCAAGGAGACCAAAAATCTTCTATATACTAACAACATTAATTTCACATTATGAAGAAGCACAATTTCTATGCAGGACCTTCGATCCTGAGCCAGTACACCATCGACCATTGCGTCGACGCTATCCGTGACTTCGCAGGCACCGGCCTGTCGATTCTTGAGATTTCGCACCGCAGCAAGGAGTTCACCGCTGTGATGGACGAGGTAGAGGCATTGTTCAAGGAGCTGCTTGACATCCCCGCAGGCTATCGCGTTCTGTTTCTCGGTGGTGGCGCAAGCACCCAGTTCTGCATGGTTCCGATGAACCTGCTCAAGACAAAGGCTGCCTACCTGAACACCGGCACTTGGGCCAACAAGGCTATCAAGGAGGCCAAGCTGTTTGGCGAGGTGATTGAAGTGGGTTCGTCCAAGGAGGACAACTACACATACATCCCCAAGGGTTACACCGTGCCCACCGATGTTGACTACTTCCATATCACCACCAACAACACTATCTACGGTACCGAGATTCGCGAGGACTATGACGTGCCCGTACGCATGGTCGCTGATATGTCGAGCGACATCTTCTCGCGTCCCGTCGATGTGAGCAAGTATGACTTGATCTATGGTGGTGCGCAGAAGAACATCGCTCCTGCAGGTGTCACCTTTGTCATCGTCAAAGAGGATGTGCTTGGCCAGTTCCCCGCCGACCGCATCGTTCCCACCATGCTTAACTACCAGACGCACGTTGACAAGGGCTCGATGTTCAACACTCCGCCCGTGTTCCCCATCTACGCCGCACTGCAGACCTTGAAGTGGTACAAGGAGATTGGCGGTATCAAGGAGATGCAGCGCCGCGACGAGGAGAAGGCTGCCGTGCTCTACGACGCCATCGATGCCAGCCGCTTGTTTGTGGGCACAGTCCACGCCGAGGACCGTTCGATCATGAACGTATGCTTTGTCATGAAGCCCGAGTATAAGGAGCTTGAGAAGGACTTCCTCGACTTTGCCGGCACCAAGGGCATCGTGGGCATCAAGGGCCATCGTTCGGTGGGCGGTTTCCGCGCATCGCTCTACAACGCACTGCCCCTCGAGAGCGTCAAGGTTCTGGTCGAGGCCATGAAGGAGTTCGAAGCTAAGCACTGATTCAATAATAATATATGATGAGTTACGAGTCACAAACCACTATGCGCAACACTAGCGACTGCGACGAAACTCGTAACTCACTTTCCTTAAAGAATACACCTTAATTTATATAGTATGAAAATTTTAGTTGCAACCGAGAAGCCCTTTGCTCCTGTAGCAGTCAAGGGTATCAAGGAAGTTGTCGAGGCTGCTGGCCATGAGCTGGTGCTGGTAGAAAAAGGAACCAAGGCCGACATGATTGCCGCCATCGGCGACGCTGCTGGTCTGATTGTTCGTAGCGACAAGGTTGACAAGGAAGTGTTTGATGCTGCCAAGCAGCTGAAAGTCGTTGTCCGTGCCGGTGCAGGTTACGACAATATCGACCTGGCCGAAGCCACCGCTCATGGTGTGTGTGTGATGAACACTCCCGGCCAGAACGCTAACGCTGTTGCCGAGCTGGTGCTTGGCATGATGGTTACGCTGCTGCGCAACCGCTATAACGGCACGTCGGGTACTGAGTTGCTGGGCAAGACGCTTGGCATTCATGCTTTCGGTGCTGTGGGCCGCAATGTGGCACGCATCGCCCGTGGTTTTGGCATGAAGGTTAGCGCTTTCGATCCCTGGGTCAAGGATGAAGCCATGCAGGCCGAGGGCGTAGAGCCCATCCACAACCTTGAGGACTTGTACCGCAACAACCAGTATGTGAGCCTCCACATACCCGCAACACCCGAGACTAAGAAGTCGGTCAACAAGCACTTGATTGACCTTATGCCCAAGGGTGCTGTGCTCATCAATGCCGCACGTAAGGAGGTCATTGACGAGGAGAGCTTGGCCGAGGCCCTGGAGGCACGTGCCGACTTCCGCTACATTGCCGACGTGAAGCCCGACAACGCAGCTGAGCTTGAGGAGAAGTATGCCGACCGCGTGTTTTTCACCCCCAAGAAGATGGGTGCTCAGACCGCTGAGGCCAACATCAACGCCGGACTGGCCGCCGCCAACCAGGTGGTTGCTCACCTCAAGGACGGTTTCAACCGTTTCCAGGTGAACAAATAATCAGCCAGCGACTTCATCGCACTCACGGCAGAGAATCCCTGTTGAGGGATTTTCTGCCGTGATTTGTCTTTCATGAGGTGTACATCGCAAAATGAAGTTTCGTTTGAAACAAATTTTGTTTTGTGTTGAATAATTGCATTAGGTCTGAATGGTCGTAAATTTGCAAAAAATTTTAATCATCAAAATTTTCACACAATGGAAGCTGTAAAAAAAGTTTATGATTTTCTGGAAGATGCCAAGAGTTTCTATCTGGCGACCGTCGAAGGCGATCAGCCCCGCGTGCGGGTGTATGGTGCTATTCTGATGTTTGAGGACAACCTTTATCTGATGGCTTTTGCCCGCACCAATGCCACTAAGCAGATTGCCAGCAATCCCAAAGCGGAGATTTGCGCTTTCAAAGGCAAAACTCTGCGTGTGACCTGCAAGCTGGTTGAGGACAACCGTCAGGCCGTGAAGGATGCCATGATGGCCAAGATGCCTAGCCTCAAACCTATCACCGGCGAGGCAGGTGAGAACGCAGTGATGCTGCGTGTGACTGAGGCAACCGCTACTTTCTTCAACCTCATGGAGCCTGTCGAGACTATCACATTCTGATAGTCAAAACTCTGATAGGACTACAATCCAAGGGAGAGTTGATTTTGCTCTCCCTTTTTTCACTCGACTTATCAAGATTATGGAAGGACTGTGGTTAGCACTATCGGTGCCATTTGCTGGAACTGTGCTTGGTGCTTCGTTTGTCTATCTGATGCGTGACTCAATGTCCCAACGCCTGCAGCGAATGCTACTTGGCTTTGCCTCGGGTGTGATGGTGGCTGCCTCGGTATGGTCGCTGCTCATCCCCAGCATCGAGATGGCCGGTGGCGATGGTTTTGCTTCGGTAATGCCGGCGGCCATGGGCATGCTTTGTGGCATGGGGTTCTTGCTGCTCATCGACACATTTACTCCTCACCTGCATCCTGGCGACAATCGGCCCGAAGGTCCTCGCAGCCACTTGTCACGCACATCGATGTTGGCTCTTGCGGTCACCATTCACAACATCCCCGAGGGTATGGCCGTGGGGGTTGTGATTGCTTCAATGTTGCAGGGTGGTAGTAGCATCACTGCGGCCAGTGCGCTGGCCGTATCGCTGGGTATCGCCATACAAAACATTCCTGAGGGTGCCATCATCTCAATGCCTTTACGCGCCGAGGGCAACAGCCGCTCGCGCTCGTTTGCTGTGGGTGCATTGAGTGGGCTGGTTGAACCCATCGGCAGTCTGGCCATCATCCTGCTCGCCTCGAGCCTGCAACCGGTCTTGCCGTTTTTGTTGGCATTTGCCGCTGGGTCGATGCTCTATGTGGTGGTAGAGGAACTGATACCTGAGGCATCGCATGGCACCCATAGCAATCTGAGTACAATCGGTTTTGCCTTCGGGTTTGTGTTGATGATGGTGCTTGATGTGGTACTGGGCTAGTGTTCTGAATCACTCTTGGTGCCTACATTGGTTGAAACGTTGCAGCACGTCGATCACCTCATTAGGATCGTCGGTGAGCGTAAGCAGTAGGTTTCTGTATCGTCCTGAGTCGGAAAGTTCTTTAAGTAAAGGATAGACCGGCATTTCTTCTGTCCAGAATTTGGCCCCGAAGAAAATCATCGGGCTCGACAACCCGTAGGACAGGTAATGGTTCTGCACAGCATCCTGAAATATCTCTTGCATAGTCCCGGCGCTACCCGGGGTGTAGATGATGCCTCCATAGGGCAACGTGAGAACAAGGTCCTCTCGGATGCTGTTCTCAAAGAATTTGGCTATATGTGTGGCAAATGGAGTGGACGGTTCATGGCCATAGAGCCATGTGGGTATACCTAGGCTCTGATACTGTGTTTGCTCAAACATCCGCTTGACTTGCATAGCTGTAGCCAACCATCCCTCGTCACCAAAACAAGGTGCCTGTGCCAGCACATTAATCGCTTCCAACATATCCGCATCACTTCGTCCCGCCATCCATGCACCCAAGTGTGTCGCTTCCATGGCACCCGGTCCACCACCACTCACCATAGTGAATCCCATCTCGGTGAGCTTCCGGCTAATTAAAGCCACCAAGCCGAAGATCTTGTCGACGCGCTTTAGCGCATGGCCTCCCATGATACCAACACAGGCTCTTTCGTCGCGATGATTGAAGAATTCATCCACAGCCATCCTCACACCATGATCGTGCAGTGCCCGAGCCAATGCCTCGGCATCGGTCGATGCTTGCTTGCCGTGTGCGATGAAGTGGTTGTAAACCTTTGTATCAAAGCAGGTGGCAAACGAGTCGGGGTTATCGCAGTCATAACCTTTGTAGAGTTCATCGCTGCTATACAATTGCTTGCGCGACACATCGTAGGGTACAAATTTGAGATACTCAATCAGTCCTACGGTTTCCTGAATGCTTGATGCTGATATCATATTTTTAATTGTCAATACTCATAAGATAGCGGTTAGCATAAGACACAGAAAGGGTCGTGCCCGATTTTCGGACGCGACCCTTATGTCACTTGTCAATTAGTCAAGTTTGTGGATAATGAGTCCAGAACGCAACTTGGGTTCAAACCATGTGGCCTTAGGAGGCATGATGTTGCCAGTGTCGGCAATGTCGATGATTTGCTGCATGGTCACGGGATAGAGTGCCAGCGCCACTTTCATCTCGCCTGAGTCGACACGGTCCTTGAGCTCGCCCAATCCGCGAATGCCGCCCACAAAGTCGATGCGCTTGTCGGTGCGCAGGTCGGTGATGCCCAGAATGTCGCGCAAGATGTAGTCGCTCGAGATTTTGACATCAAGCACACCTATGGGGTCGTTATCATCGTAAGTTCCCGGCTTGGCTGTGAGACTGTACCACTTGCCACCCAGATAGAGCGAGAAGTTGTGGAGCTTGGCGGGATGATAGATTTCAGTGCCCTTGTCTTCAACATCGAAGTGCTCGGCAACCTTGGCCAGGAACTGGTCTTCAGTCAGACCATTGAGGTCGGTGATGACGCGGTTGTAATCCATGACCTTGAGATGGTTCTGCGGGAAGCAGACGGCCAGCAGATAGCAGTACTCTTCCTTGCCCGTATGGTTGGGATCGGCCTTGGCCTTCTCCTCGCCTACATGAGCAGCGGCGGCTGTGCGATGGTGGCCGTCGGCAATATAGAGTGCGGGAATTGCCGCAAAAGCCTCGGTGATGGTGTCGATGACCTTCTTGTCGCTGATGACCCACAGTGTATGTCCTATGCCATCCTCGCTGACGAAGTCATACTCCGGCTCGGTCTTGGCCGTGTCGGCGATAACTTGTTCCAGCACGGGGTTGGTGGGAAATGCCCAGAACACCGGCTCGATGTTGGCATTGTTGATTTCGATGTGATGCATGCGGTCTACCTCTTTCTCGCGACGAGTAAGCTCGTGCTTCTTGATGCGACCCTCGACGTAGTCCTTGTAGTTGGCTGCCACCACAATGCCATACTGAGTACGTCCATCCATGGTCTGGGCATAGATGTAGTAGTTCTCCTGGTCGTCCTGCACGAGCCAGCCCTTTTCCTGGAACTTCTTGAAGTTGACCACAGCGCGGTCGTAGACCTTGGGATCATTCTCCTCAGTACCCGGCTCAAAGTCAATCTCAGGTTTGATGATGTGGTAGAGCGACTTCTCGTTGTCACCGGCCTCGGCACGAGCCTCATCGCTTGAGAGGACATCGTAGGGCTTGGATGCAACTTCCTGTACATACTCACGGGGTGGTCTGAGACCACGGAACGGTTTTACGTTTGCCATGATAATT
>JAFUVK010000150.1 GCA_017477555.1 Muribaculaceae bacterium | reverse complement strand
TTTGTGGGGCGCGACGATTTGAAATTGAAAACTGCTTTAGAATCAAATGATTAAGAAAAAAACCATATTGATTTTTAGGCCTTTAATAAAAAAACAATTCCTGGTAGCACTATAGTTTGAAAGTTTTAGTGGACAGTAGTGAACCGTAAAAAATAACTTGGTACGATTTATTATGGTGATACCTCCAACTCATCTTTTTGTCCCTTTTTGCTTTGCTCATCAGTCGTTATGCCCGCATAACTCCTTCTTCACAAAACAAAAATGAACTAAAAATCTGAGCTAAATAGTACCAACTTATTATTTAACGGTTACAAAAAATATAGTAACTTTGCCGACAAATGAAGCTAATTGTCATCACCGGCCCCACCGCCGTAGGCAAGACTGCCGCTGCCATTGCCCTGGCCGAGCGGCTACACTGCCACATCATCAACGCCGACTCGCGCCAGGTGTACCGCGGCATGCCCATTGCCACCGCCGCCCCCACGCCCGACGAGCTGTCGCGTGTGCCACACCACTTTGTCGCATGCCGTGAGCTGCACGAGCCTTACAACGCCTGGCAGTATGAGCAGGACGTCATGTCGCTGCTTCCCACCTTATGGCCCGACAACGACACGGCGATACTGTGTGGCGGATCGATGATGTATGTCGACGCGGTGTGCAACGGCATCGACGACATGCCCGACATACTCCCTGAAGTGCGCCAGGCCGTCAAAGCTCAACTGGCCGAGCAGGGCCTGGAGAGTCTGGTGGCCGAACTAGAGAAGCTCGACCCAGCCCTGTCGGCCACCATCGACCGCAAGAACACCGTGCGCGTGTGCCACGCCGTTGAGGTGTGCCGCCAGACGGGTGTCCCCTACTCTACCCTGCGCTCGGGCCAAAAGAAGCAGCGTGCCTTCGATATTGTCAAGATTGGGCTGAACATGGAGCGCGACCTACTATTTGACCGCATCAACCGCCGCGTGGACGCCATGGTCGCCGCTGGGCTTGAGGACGAAGCGCGACGCTTATTGCCACTGCGGCATCTAAATGCGCTCAACACCGTGGGGCTCAAGGAGATGTTTGCCTATCTGGACGGAACGATGGACCGCCACACCGCCATCGAGCGCATCAAGAAAAACACCCGTGTCTATGCCAAGAAACAGCTCACCTGGCTGCGCCGCGACCCCGACATCCGCTGGCTGCAACCTCATGAGTTAGTTGATAGTTTTAGTTAAAAATTTATAGTTGAAAGTTAACTTGCTGATTTTGCCCGATAACTTCCAACTATAAACTATTAACTCACCTCATTCACTCCCACTCGATGGTTGCTGGCGGCTTGGACGAGATGTCGTAGCACACGCGATTCACACCACGCACCTTGTTGATAATCTCGTTGCTCACACGCGCCATGAAGTCGTAGGGCAGATGTGCCCAGTCGGCCGTCATGGCATCGGTGCTGGTGACGGCCCGCAGTGCCACCGGATGCTCATAGGTGCGTTCGTCGCCCATCACACCCACGCTGCGCACAGTGCTCAACAACACGGCCCCGGCTTGCCAGACCTTGTCGTAAAGTCGCTCGCCGTCGTCGCACACGTAGTTAATCATCGCCTCGATGTAGATGTCATCGGCCTCCTGCAAGATGCGGACGCGCTCGCGCGTGATATCGCCCAAGATGCGCACAGCCAGTCCCGGTCCCGGGAAGGGATGCCGCTTGATGAGTCGGTCGGGCATACCCAGCTGGTAGCCCACGCGCCGCACTTCGTCTTTGAACAGCCACTGCAGTGGCTCGCACAGCTTGAGGTGCATCTCCTTGGGCAGGCCTCCCACATTGTGATGACTCTTGATGGTCATGCCAGTGATTGACAGGCTCTCGATGCGGTCGGGGTAGATGGTGCCTTGAGCCAGCCAGCGCGCGTCGGTAATCTTTTTTGCCTCGGCATTAAACACCTCGACAAAGTCGCGCCCGATGATTTTGCGCTTCTACTCAGGGTCGGTGACACCCGCCAAGTCGGCAAAGAACTTGTCGCTAGCATCCACACCGATGACATTCAATCCCAGTCCCTTATAGGCTTCCATGACTTTGTTGAACTCGTTCTTGCGCAACATGCCATGGTCGACAAAGATGCAGGTCAGTCGTTCGCCAATGGCCCGATTGAGCAGCACAGCACAAACGCTACTGTCTACACCACCACTTAAACCCAGAATCACACGGTCGCCGCCCAACTGCTGCTTGAGCTGGCTCACCGTGCTCTCGACAAACGATGCCGGACTCCACTGCTGGCGGCTGCCACAGATGTCGACCACAAAGTTCTTGAGCAGTTGCTTGCCTTGCAGCGTGTGATAGACCTCTGGGTGAAATTGCACCGCCCACAAGGGCAAGGTGTCGCTGGCATAGGCGGCATACTGCACATCGGCGGTCGAGGCGATGACGTGGCAATTGTCGGGTATAGCAGTGATGGTGTCGCCATGGCTCATCCACACCTGCGAGCTCTGGTCGAACCCACTGAACAATGGGTTGCCGGTGTCGACGGTGGTGAGGTGGGCACGGCCATACTCACGGCTGTCGGCCGGTTCGACGCGTCCACCGCCATTGTGTGCGATGTATTGCGCCCCATAGCAAATGCCCAACACCGGCACGCGCCCCACAAACTGGCCGAGGTCGACCTGAAACGCCTGGGGGTCATGCACCGAGAATGGTGATCCGCTCAGTATGACACCAATCACATCGGGGTCATCGACCGGAAACTTGTTGTACGGTAGAATCTCGCAGAAAGTGTCGAGCTCGCGCACCCGTCGTCCGATGAGCTGGGTGGTCTGCGACCCGAAGTCGAGGATGATAATCTTTTGTTGCATGCGCTGAAAAGAGAGATTTATGGTTTTGGCTGCAAAGTTACTATAATAAATTGATAACCTAAAATTAATTGACCATGGAGTTACACTGCATGGTGCCAAGAAAAGCCACAAAAAACGCACAGAACACACCGATATAGACGGTAGACTCTGTGCTTATCAGATGAGAATTACAGCCCTGCCACGTGCTGCATCTTATCGGTGCTGACGCACGAACCGGATGGTGCCATCGGCATTGTAGTAGAGCGGGTCGATACAGATCGAGCGCAAGGCATTCTCGCCATTTGAGAGGTCGCTAGTGTGATACAGCAAGTACCATTGCCCCTTGAACTGCACGATTGAGCCATGCGTCATGGCACAACTCTGCGGTCCCAGGAATACGCCCTTCGACTGCCAAGGGCCCAGTGGTGAGTCGCTCATGGCATACTGCATGCGGTTGGCTCCCTCGTTGTTGTCGGCATAGGACAGGTAATACTTGTCATTGTAGCGATGCACCCACGTCCCCTCGTGGAAGTCGTTGAGTCCCTCCATGACCCTGAGGGGCTCGCGCAGGGTAACCATGTCATCGTTCAGTGGCGCGCCATAGCATTTTCCTCCTCCACCGTAGTAGAAGTAGGCTTGCCCGTCATCGTCGACAAACACGGTTGGGTCAATCAAGTCCCATCCGCCCACTCCCTGCATGGGTTGCTCCATGACCACAAAGTCGCGGTCAGGCTTGTCGCTGATGGCGATTCCCACCTTCCACGACGGTGCGACATTGCTCTCGCTGGGATGCGGAAAATAGAAGTAGTACTTGCCGTTCTTGTAGGCACAGTCGGGAGCCCACATAAAGCCCCCCTCGGGCCGTCCCCAAGGCACTTGGCTGGCTCGCAGAATCTCGCCGTGGTCGGTCCAGTGGCGCAGGTCATCGGTCGAGAAGACGTGATAACGGTCCATCAGGTCGCAACCGCGAGGTGGGTCGATGTCGTGCGAGGGGTAGACGTATAGCCTTCCGTCGGCCCAGACGTGCCCCGAAGGGTCGGCGGTGTAGATGTGTGTGACAAAGGGATTGGGACCCAGCTCCACCTTGCCGCTGCGGCACGCTGTTCCCAAAATCGCCAGCGAGGTCAGGATGAGAATGTTGCGCTTAATATTCATGATGCAAAATTACGACCATCGCGGCACAGTCAATGCCACAATGGTCGCAATTTATTGTAAAATTCCACTATTTGCGTTTACGATTGCGCACACTGCGAGTGGCGCTGGTCGATGCGCTTGTGGTCTTGGGCTTGCGTTGCTTGATGTTGGTCTTCTTGTTCGACGATTTCTTGGTGGTGCTCTCTTTGTCTTTGGACTTTGCACCGCGCTTGGTCGAACGCTTTACACTTGACTTCTTGTCGTCTTGCTTGTCGTCGCTGACCTCATCACCAGTCTCACCATCGGCCTCGGCCTGCTGTCGCTCGAGTTCCTCTCGCGCCTGCTTCTGTGCCAGCAGCACCTCACGGTCGGGCACCCACAAGTCGTTGTTGAACGCTTGCAGACGTCGCTCGATGCTGTCCTGCGCATGCTTGAGTGCTTTCTCTTCGGGGAACTGCTGCATGAGCGAGAGATTTCGCAGGTTCTTGGTCTTGTAGATTTCGCCGGTGTACATGTTGAGCTTGAAGAAGTCATCGAGGCTGTAACGCGGCAGGTTGTTGTCATCGTCGGTGAAGACATACTGATTGGCCATGTAGGGACGAATGTCGTTGAGCTTGACCCAGAACATGGGGTACTTGATGGCCTCACCTCCAAACTCGTCGGTGCGATGCAACACAGGACAAACGGCCTCGACACGCGTCTTCATGGCGTTGCTCCGTGTGTCAAACTCCCACCGCTCAATGATGTAGTAGCTGAGCACCTCGTTGCCCGGAATGTCGGCATCCTCGATAGTGTACTTAGGGTTCTTCTCAGTACTTCCCTTTGCCGGCTCATACATGATGTGGAAGCGGTCGAGCAGTTCACTCACACTGACCTTGAACTCGTCGGTAAACATTTCCCGTCCGTCAAGGTACTCATAGGCGGTGAGCTGATTGTTGGCCAGCAGCCGCATGATGATGAAGAACAGGCTCTGTCCGTCCTCGTTGGGCTCTTCGGGATAATAGAGCGCCGGGTTTTTCCCTTTGGTCAGGTCGAGCGAGCGGTAGATGACCTTCATCCACTGCAGGTCGGCATCGCTAGGCTGTCGTTGCTCAAAGAACGCCTGCTGGCGGTCGGTGATGACAACGCCACTCTCGGCCTTCTTCTTGCGGTCGTTCTCTTCGCTCTTCTTGACCACCTGTGCCTGTACGGTGCTTGCCGCCAGCACGACGGTGATGAACGCGATGATATATTTTAACTTCTTCATTTCTTCGTATTCAATAGAAAATTGTGAATTGAGAATTGAGAATTATCTTGCTTTACTGCAGTGATGCCTTGCGCACTAGTTGACGATGACCTCCATAGGCGAAATGTCGCGAGTCACACCGTCGGGTCCCGTGGCCTTGACCTTGGTGATATAGAAACGCTTGCCGCGCTGCAATCGGCGAATTGCATTCTTCTGGCGCTCACTGAAGTGGCTCCCCGACGAGATTTCAGGTATGGCGTTGCCCATCTGGTCGAAGAATACAGTCTCGAAACTAACCACCTTGTAGTCGATATTGAGCATATCGTCGTCAATGGCCGCATCCAGTCCGGCCGCCGCCAGAATCGAAGCCTTGGGGAAGGGTCGTCCGCCCTTGTAGCGGTTGATGTTGCCCTTGCCATCGCCATAGGAAATGAACGGCGTGGGATCGGGCAGCTTGCGCACTCGGAACTTGGTGGTACCGACGTTCATGCGCTGTCCGTCCATCTCGGCGGTGACAGTAATCTCGCAGGTAGCACCCACCTGTGTGGGACGCGCAATCCATCCGTCTGCTCCCTTGGTGAGCGAGCCGTTGGTCATCGAAGCCGATATGCTGCTCTCGGGCACACCAGGCACGGCAATCGACACCGGGTTGTTGATGCCGGCGTAGAACACGTTCATCATTGTGGCACTGACGGTGGCCAGGGGGTCGATGACGGTGTAGTCGCTCTTGAAGTCGCGTCGGGTGATACTGCCGTCACGCCCCACGACCTCGATATATCCCGAATACTCGTGCTTGCCCGCACTGCTTGCCCCCACCTCGTAGAGTCCCTTGTCATTGCCCAGACGCACTCCGTTGACATAGACGATGGGTCGCTGCGTGGTGTCGACAGCAGCCAGGACGATGTTGGCTGAATACTTGGTGCCGCGCATGACGATGCGCGACTGAGGCACAACAAACGCATTGACCAGGTTGACGCGCAGGTCGCCCAGGTCGACATTGGTGATGAGCTGGTTGAGTACCTCTCCCTCGGCATAGCGAATGTCGTTCTGCAGCTTGCTCATCAGTGTCACCGCCGCAATGGTGGGCATATTCTCAAACATGGTCTCTTCCCAGGTCTTTCCGGCAATCTCGCCACTGGTCTTGGTCTTGATGGGTGCAGTGGAGAGTGCCTGCTCGAGGTTGGCCTTCTTCTGTGGATCGTCGATAAACGACGTGATGAACTGCCTGTACTGGTCGATGCGCGCCCGCAGCTGCTTGCCTTTGCCGCCAGTGGGCGCCAGCATCACCTGCGATGCCGCGTCAAGGTTGTCCTTGTTCTGAATGTTATGCACATCGGCCTCTTCTCCATCGGCCACGTGGACGATTTCATACTTGAGCGAGTCGATGTAATTGTATAGCTTGTCGGTATTATTGCGCACATCCATCGCCTTGTCGAGCCACACCTTTCCTTTGCCGGGGTTCTTCTGATTGAACTCCTGCAGCTGTGTAAACAGAGCCTGGTTTCGGGCCGTGATGGTTCGGTTAGAGCGTGTGAGTCCGTCCTCGACCTGGCTGAATCCGTTGAGCACGTCGCTCGACACGTTCAGAGCCAGCATCGCCGTCAGAACGATGTACATCAGATTGATCATCTTCTGACGCGGTGACATGCGACTCACCGACTGGTTTTTACCTACTGCCATTCTATATTAATATATAATTAATAACGGATAATGAATAACGGAAGTCCGATGTTACCATTATTGACTATCAACTATTAACTTTCAACTATTAACTTTTAACTGTTCTCGGTCTGGTCGGGCTCCATGCCGGGCATGCCGGGCATGGGGCGGTACATGTTGACGGTCATGGCCTTGATCATCTTCTCGTAGACACTGTTAAGCTGCTTCATGTAGCGTGCCATCTTCTCGGTCTCGTCGCAGTAATGCGCACTCTCGGCTGCCGACTTCTCGTACATGTCGCGAATGTCCTTTAGCCCCCGGTTGACTCGGTCGATTGAGTCGAGCTGCGAGCTGATGCTCTTGAGCTGAATCTCGTAGATGGTGTTCAAGCCACTGATGTTCTTGTTGAGGTTTTCCATCTGCTGCACGTATCCCGTGCTGCTCTGTGTGATGTTCTCGCTGTTGTCGGTGATGGCGTGGTAGCTCTGGAGCAGTGTCTCGCTCACCTGATTCAGTGCCGTGGTGGTCTCAGCCAGGCGTTGCATCTGCTCGCTGATGGTTGCCATCTGGCTCAGGTACTGCTGCGTGGCATCGGTGAGCTCGGCCATACGGCTGAGCTGGTCGCTGGCCGCCGACATCTTGGCGATGCTCTCGCTGAGCGAGCGTGTGTCCTCCTCGCTTAGCTCAATGCCAGCCGGCAGTCCTACGGCATTCTTGGCCTGGGCTGCGGTCACACCGCTCATCACCCCTTCGGCACCCCCCTCGGTAGCACCTTCGGTAGCAGCCGCACCGTTGTTGATGTAGATGCCGCCTCCGCCACCCATTTCCACACGGTCGTCAGGGTCGTGCGTAGCCAGCACGGGAAACACTTCCTCCCACTTGTAGGTTTTCTCGGGCCTGTCGAATGCCGTGAGCAGGAACATAAGCACCTCGGTGCCCATGCCAATACTGAGCAGGGTGTTGCCACCTGGCAGGTGAAGAATCTTGAACAGCGCGCCCCAGATGACGACTGCCGCACCGATACTATAGGCGAAGTTGAAGAAGCGTTGTCCCTTGTCGCCTGTGAGGAATTTTGTTATAGCATTAACTTTTCCCATTATTCTTTATTTTTTTCCAATGGCAGAGCCTAGATGTACTTCGACGGCTCTGCTGGTTCTTGTTAGTTGGTTCTTGCTTCTCGGTTCTTTATTCTTAATTACTCTTGCGCTTGACCTTGCCAAACCCAACGCGCGAGCGCACGCACCGGAAACCGATGTAGCTGCGTTGCTCGTTCTGGTACTCCCACATGCGGATGTCGCTGCGGATGTTGTGTGCCACATCTTTCCACGAGCCGCCGCGCACAATCTTTCGCGACATCTTGTAGGGATCTTCCTGCGCAATGTTGTAGCGATACTCGGGGTTGAGGTCGCTGGTCATGCGGTCGATGCTCTCGGTATAGGCCGTTGAGGTCCACTCGCTCACGTTACCTGCCATATCGAACAGGCCGAAATCGTTGGGCTGATAGGTTCCCACGGGTGCACTGATGATGCTTCCGTCCTTGACGTAATTTCCCTCTTGGGGCTTAAAGTTGGCATAGAAGCATCCATCTTCCTCGGTCAGTGGCACATCGCCCTCCCAAGGATACTTGTTTCCGTTCTGTCCCGCGCGTGCCGCATACTCCCACTCTGCCTCGGTGGGCAAGCGGAAGGGCTCAACGTAGATGCCCTCCTTGCCCAGTGCCCGGCGGAGGTACTCGGTGCGCCACACGCAGAATGCGTTGGCCTGCTCCCAGCTCACGCCCACCACAGGGTGGTTATTGTAGTTGCCGTTGGCAAAGTACATGCGCACGTATGGCTCGTTGTAGGCATTGTCGAAGTCGTTGACCCAGCACGTGGTGTCGGGGAAGATGTTGACGATATAGGTGTTGACAAAGTCAAACTCGTTCTGCAACGGCCGCGTGATGGTCTGCCTGACAATGCGGCCATCGTCGTCGACAAATGCGGTGTCCTTACTGATCATCGGGTTGGTCGTGGGCACGGCATGGTCGGTGTTGTAGTCGCGGCGAGTGGGATCGAAGCGATTCTTGCGCTTGGCTGCCTCGGTCAGATTATACACCTCATAGCGGTAGTTCATCTGCGCGGGGTCCAGTTCCTTGACTCCGGTGATGGGATTGATTTTGTAGACGCTCTCGATGGCGCGCTCCTCGTCCTCGCTGGGGTTCTTCCAGGGGATATTACGACTCCAGTCGAGATGAGGCTTGATGGGGTTACCCTCTTTGTCCTCCTCGATTTTGAACTCCTCGTTGCCACCATAGGCCGGGTCGGCCAGACGCTCGCGAATGATGGAGTCACGTACCCAGTAGACAAACTGCTTGTACTTGGAGTTGCTGATTTCGGTCTCGTCCATCCAGAAGGCATCGACCGAGATGCCATGGGCTGTGGAATCGAGTCCCCAGACCGAGTCGCGCTGCGCCGGTCCCTCGCGCATCGAGCCGCAGTCAACGAGCACCATGCCGTAGGGGGTGGGCTCGCTGAAGGTTGATGCACCCACGCCGGTGACCTCGCCGCCGGCCATGCTGCCGCGGCGCACTGCACTGCACGAGACCAGCACAATCGAGACAGCTAGTATTAAAAGTAACTTTTTCATATTCATTAATCTTGACTAGAGCCGCCCGACGGGACAGAAGCTCTAGACGAGCATAAATTATGAATTATACATTAAAAATTGCTCTTTAAAGAATGCGTATTGCCTTGTGTTTATTACGGTTACGCTCACCCATGTTGAGCTTGACATTGTACTGCAGGAACAACTCGTGGCTACCGTAGCTGGCGCGGCTGATGGCCGATGTGGCATAGTCGTAGCTATAGCCGAAAAAGAAGTTCTTGTAGTCGACACCTATCATGGCCGAAACGGCGTCGTTGTAGCGGTAGGCGACTCCGGCGCTGATGAAGCGGTTGTAGCGAAACCGTGCCGTTGCCTCGGCGGTGAACGCGTTGAAATCGGTCTTGACCATAACCGAGGGCAGCAATTCAAATAACGTGTTTCGCACGGGAATATTGCCACCGGCCATGAAATAATAGTTGCGCCCGGTATCAAACTCATACACATGCTCCTCGTCATCGCCCATCTTCATGGTGATCGTCGGCGCAGTGAGGTGGGTCACCGATGCTCCCACCCAGAATCGCTTGTGGGTGAACATCACACCCACACCAGCATCGAAGGTCGTACCACTGACATCGTTCTTGGGTATGGCATCGTCGGCACTGGTGTGCGCATCGTCGCCATCGATGGTTCTGAGGTCTGACCCCGTCTTGAACACCTCATTGAGGATGCCCGCCTGGATGCCAACGCTCAAAGTGCCATGAAGCATATTTTTCTTCCAGGCGAACTGCGCCTCGGCAGTGGTGTTGCGGTACAGACCCATGGTCTCGGCCTGAAGCACCACTCCCACGCCCCAACGGCGTCCCAGGAACTTGAAGGGCATGTCGGCCATGGCACCGAAGGTCATGGGCGCATGCCGTATGCCCACCCACTGCAGGCGACTGCCTGCGGTGATGTGGATAAAGTCGGTGTTGCCTATCGCCCCGGCATTATAATAGGCCGGCACAGCCCAGTACTGCGTGAACTGGGCATCGGTCTGTGCCTGCGCGGCCATCGTGGCCAAGCATCCCAGCAACAGAACGAACAGGCGATATGTGATGTTACGGATTGACATGCGATTATTCGAAGTAGAATGTGAGCACCACCATGTTGTTCTGCACCTTGCTCACACTCTCTGTGAAGCGCATCATCTCGGGGTTGTCCTGTAAGTCGGGACGATTCTTCTCTAGCAGATTGCGCAGTCCGAAACAGAACTTGACCTCGGGACACAGTTTGAAGAAGGGCAGATAGAAGTCACAACCCAGCCCCACGGTGAGCATAGCATCGAAGTTCGACAACTTGAGCTGCTCGTTGCGCTCCTTGCCCACATCGTAGATGGGCATGATGCCGCAGTTGACATAAGGCCGCATGTTGTGGTAGCGCAGAGTGGAGATCTTCAGGTCGATAGGCAGCACAATGTAGGTGGCCTTGACGTTCTGGCTCTGCTTGTAGTGCGACGGTTCAAGGGCATCAGGGTCGCCCAAGACGTTGCGGTATTGCACCACCTTGTTACCGAAATACATTCCCGGGGCCACGCGCAGGTTCAGGTGCTGGTGCAGCCGCAAGTCGGCCATGACATTGACGCAGAACCCTGGCGAATGGCTGGGTATATCGGCAAACCAGCTCTCTCCGTCCTCGGTTACAAAACCGTTGTTGGTGAGGTTCAGGTCCTGGAAGTTCATGCCTACCGAAAAGCCATAGTGGATGCGCTTCATGTCGGCGTACTGGCGGTTGAGAACCTTGTCGTTGTCCTGCGCCAAGCAGGCAACTGCACACACCAGCAGCGAATACAAGACGATATGTCGTAGTCTGAAAATTTGCATTGCAAAGTCTATAACGCAAATTTTGGGGTGTTATTGCATTTTTTAAGTTTTTCGGCTTTCCTGAGTCACGACTCAGTCGTGGCATACCCAACCGTGACACACTTCAAGTAAAATTCTTAAATCTTAAATCTTAATTCTTAATTCTTAATTTAAAATCGTATCTTTGCAGCCATGAATGCGAAACTATTTACCATTGTCACTGTCACATGGAATGCCGCACAGGTAATTGAGCCCACGCTGCAAAGTGTCAGGCAACAGACATGCATGGACTATGAGTACCTGGTCGTGGACGGGGCATCGACCGACCAGACTCTCGAGCTGGTGCGACAAGCCGACATTGCCGGCACACGCATCTTCAGCGAGCCCGACCGTGGCCTATACGATGCCATGAACAAGGCCATCGCCCGTGCCGAAGGACAGTACCTGGTGTGGCTCAACGCCGGCGACCGCTTTGCCGCACCCGATTCGCTGGCCCGGATGGCCGCCTGCGCCACAGGTGCCCCCGGCGTCATCTACGGGCAGACTCAGCTGGTCGATGCCACCGGCCAGGTTGTGGGAATGCGGCACCTCACCGCCCCCAAGACGTTGACTGCCGACAGCTTCAAGCATGGCATGCTGGTGTGCCATCAGGCCTTTGTGGCACGACGCGACCTGATGCCGCAGTACGACCTGCACTATCGCTTCAGTGCCGACTATGACTGGTGCATACGCGTGCTTCAGGCCAGCGAGCGCAACGCCTATTGCGGCGATGAGCCCGTAATCAGTTTCCTGACCGACGGGCTCACCGACAAATATCATAAGAAGTCACTGATGGAACGCTACCGCATCATGTGCCGTCACTACGGCACCTTGCCCACCATCGCACGCCACCTGGGCTTCGCCGTGCGCCACCTGCGCCGCAAGTTCACTTGATGCCGCGGGCGTTGAGGGCAGCCTGATAGCGACGCGCGTTGGCCATGTGCGTACCGTAGTCGACGGCAAAGTTATGGTAGCCCGAGAAGTCTTCAGCCGCACACATATAGATATAGTTGTGGTCGGGGGCATTGAGCACAGCGTCCAGAGTACCCTTCTCAGGGATGCGGATGGGACCCGGCGGAAGACCGGGATTGACATAGGTGTTGTAGGGCGACTGCGTGCGCGTCATGGCATTGGTAATGCGCTTGATAGAGAAGTCGCCTATAGCATACTTCACCGTCGGGTCGGCCTGTAGCGGCATATTCTGCTTCAGGCGGTTGAGGTAGAGCCGTGCTACCTTGGGGCGCTCGTCGGCCTTAGCTGTCTCTTCCTCGACAATCGACGCAACGACAGCCACCTGGTCGGGTGTGAGACCCAGCTTGCGGGCCTTGGCGATGCGCTCCTCGTTCCAGAACTTATCGTAATACCCCTTCATCTTCACCAGAAACTCGGTGGGCGTGATGTCCCAGTAAAACTCATAGCTATCGGGCAATAGCATGGCCGTGACATTGTCGGGTGTGCGGCCTATGCCAGTGAGCGCGATGGGGTCATTGAGCACTCGCAACATCTCGTCCCGCCCCATCATGAACTTGCCGCCCCAACGATCAGCAAATTCCTCTCGCGTGCGAACATTATTAAATGTGAACTTGATGCCGCTCTCCGCCCCACTACGCAACAAGCGCATCACCCTGAAGGGCGAGTCGCCCTTGCTGACCTTGAACGCCCCCTGCCGTGCCGTAAGGTCGGCCCCGGTCATGCTCAACAGCTTGCCCACGCGCTGGGCAAACTGCGTGTCGATGTTGGCCGCGATGCTCTCGGTGGCCTGCTCTACAGTCGACCCCTTGCGCAACTTGATCATACCTTCGGCCGGTGCACCAGTGGCGAAATAGGGAGCCAACCAAATGCTCAATGCCATCACACCAATCAGTACGGCCAGCAGTATAGCCTTCATGGCCACATTATTCTTCTTGCTCTGTGTCATCTTGTTGTTAAATTGAGGATTGCGAAAGTACAAAAGTACGAAAAACGGTAGACATACCAGATAATTCGAGCGATTTTTTGGGCTCAAAAGACATTTTTTGGCAAAAAATCGAAAAAAATGGCGATTTTTCTTTGTCGGTATCAAAAAAAGCAGTACCTTTGCAGTCGCTTATGAAAAGCAATTTTTCAGCAATCTCCCGGAGAGGTGGGTGAGTGGCTGAAACCAGCAGTTTGCTAAACTGCCGTAGGGGTAACTCTACCGCAAGTTCGAATCTTGTCCTCTCCGCCAAACTCGGGTTAAATTTCTACAAATCAGAAATTTAGCCCGATTTTTTTAAATTTACTCGGACAAAATTCGGACAGTAAATTTTCATGATTACAGGCTTGCATTTTTTAGACGAACCGGAAGTTCCGACAAAAAATGTTAAAAAAATGTCGTATCAAAAAAAATGTAGCACAGCTGCTGAAATGCTCGGATATACCTATCCGAGACTTCATGAAGGTAAGAATTGGTTCGTCGATTTCTTCGCTTTTGACCCCGCAACTGGTCAAATGAGACGAAAGAAATACATGCTCGATGGCATTCCAAAAAAGAGCGAGCGAAGAAGAAAAGCGGCGGAAATAATCGAGACTGTCACCCATCAATTACGTGGTGGCTGGAATCCCTGGGTGAACACCCAAGAGAGCCGAGGGTTTACTTTATTATCAGATGTCTTAGAAAGATATATGGAATATGTTGATAAGAAAGCGAGGTCCAAAACCAAACATACTTATCAGTCACGAGTGAACATCCTCAACCAGTACCTCTCCTCTTGTGTAGTGCCAATCAAGTACGCCTATCAGTTTGATGGCGCTTTCATTAACGACTACTTGGATTGGCTCTACCTTGACCGTGGAGTGACCGAGCGAACACGCAACAACTATCGTGGCTGGTGCTACAGCTTCGCCGAGTTCATGGTCTCTCGCAAGTACATCGAGAGCAATCCTGTTGACCACATCCCTGCCCTTGACGAGAAGAAGAAACACCGCAAGGACTTGTCGCCCACTAAGCTCAAACAAATGCGTCAGTATTTGAAGCGAGAAGACAAATGCTTCCTGCTGGCTTGCTACATGGAATACTATACTTTCATTCGCCCAACCGAACTTTCTTATCTAAAAGTTGGCGACATATCGCTCAAAGATAAGACCATCTTTGTGAGCGAGGACTTCAGCAAGAACAAAAAGAGCGCAAAGGTCGCTCTCAATGATACCGTGCTGAAGCTTATGGTTGAGTTGAATGTGTTTGCTCATCCATCATCTTATTTCCTCTTTGGCAAAGATTTCCGTCCTGCTCCTGAGCGATGCAATGCCGACCAGTACAACCGCCGATGGAAGAAGATGCGTGAGGCATTGGGCTGGAGCGATGAATACCAGTTCTATTCATTGAAAGATAGTGGTATTCGAGACCTTGCCAACGAGCAGGGTGTGGTTGTGGCACGTGACCAGGCACGCCATAGCGATGTGAGTACCACCAACCGCTACATCCAAGAGCATAGTATGCTCGTCCATGATGGGGTCAAGCAGTTCAAGGGTTCACTAGATGACGAAGACACTCCAACTGATTCATAGAGAGTTCACTCCTTGACCATGTAACAAGTCATTTTCAGTAATTGCGACATTCCTGCCTCGGTGAATGTCGCAGTTATTCTCTCGCACAAGTATTTCTTGCCCTCAATGTAGAACAGACTGCGGACATTGGGGATTTCATCAGCGAGGAAGGAGAAGGAGTACTTCTTCTTCTGGTCAACCTCGATGTAGGTTGACCGCTCGCTGCTTTGTCCGTAGGCGTTGTTGTTTATACGCAGGGAGTAGTTGCGACCGCTGTATATCACTCCCCAAATGATTGTGAGCTGGCTCGTGTCCGTGAGGACTGTGGGAGCGACATAGGAATAGGTCATGTCGAAGGTGTCCGTCCACGGATGGGGCAACTGCGGCTTGTTGCGCAGGTAGTCGCCCCACCAAAAGGCGACAAAGAGCTTGTCGAACACGGTACCCGACTTCTCTTTCTCTCCATCACTCACTGCTGAAAATGCCCCGAACTGGATAGGCACATCGGGTTCGACGTGCTCCTGCCACGTCACACCATCGGGAACGTACTGGTGTGTCTGATGTGCCGAGTTCGTGTCGTCGTCACCGC
>JAFUVK010000014.1 GCA_017477555.1 Muribaculaceae bacterium | reverse complement strand
CCCAACGGATGACACTGGAGAGTGGCGGGACGAGTTAAAGCCGAATTGGGCAGGCTTGTGAGTATGACACCATGAGCTAAATGTTAAAAATTTAACATTTCAAGACTTTTTCAGCAGCCTCTCCCAAAAGGGAAGCGAGGGCAATTCACAATGCATAATTCATAATTCATAAGGGACTATATACCTGTTGTCCCCTTGGTGCCCTGAAAGGGCTATCAAACGACTACAGGCGGCCCCGTTGGGGCCATTGTAACTTTGCATCAAGGGACAACTGGTATATAGCCCTCTTTTTGCTCTTCGCTCACTTAATCGTAACGTTGGCTACGCCCAAGTTACTCACGTTCGGAAAAATGCGATTAAGCGAGTGCCATGCGAGCTGGCTCGCTGATTGCCGAGCGTGAGCATTTAATTTAAAAACTCAAATAAATTTGACCTTCGGTCCAATTTTGTCACGACTCAGCAAAGAAAACGCAAGCGTTTCTTTGCATTCGCTGCTCCAAAATTTGGTTTTTCGCTCACTTAATCGTAACGTTGGCTGCGCCCAAGTTACTCACGTTCGGAAAAACTCAAATAAATTTGGTTTTTCGCTCACTTAATCGTAACTTTGCAGTCCAGAAAGTGGAATAGCGATTTTGTCAAACGACTTGAAACATAGAGCAACATCAGGTGTATCGCGGGCTGTGTTGGCAGTCTGGGGCGTGCTTGTCTTGCTGCTTGTCGGTCTCGTGGGATGTGATGGTGCAGCGATTGTCTCGCGTCATGCGCAGCTCGACACGCTTATGCATCGGTGTGCCGCGACCATCAACCGTTTTGACTACACCACGCTCCACAGCCAGGCCGGCCAGTACTTGTCCGAGGCCCGCCGTGTGGGTGACCAACGGCACGAAGCATTCGCCCATTTCTATCTAGGTGCTGCCTGCCTGTTCAGCAATCGCCCCGATTCGGCCATCAACGAGTTGCAGACTGCTCGTGAAATGGGGCAAGAACTCTCGAACGACACCATCCTGTCGCTGGCACTGAACTCCATCGGCATTCATGAGGCAACCGTCAACAACAACCTCTATCTGGCGCAGTGGTATTTCACCGAAAGTCTCAAGCATGCCAAGCAGTGCGAATACACCAAGATTGAAGGCAGTATCTATGGCAACCTGTGCAGCATTGCGCAGATTCAGAACGATACCACCATGATTGGCTATGCGCGCGAGTGCTATGAATTTGGCATCAAGCAGCGCGACCCGCACCTTGAGTTCATCGGGGCACTGCATGTGTGCGACCTCAGCCGCTTGCGCGACGAACTTGACACGGCACTGGTCTACTGCCGTAAGGCCATTGAGGTGAGCGACCGCAATGGCTTGAACGACAATGCCATCGCCTATGTCTCGCTGTCGGGCATCATGTATGAGCAGGGGCGGCTGGGCGAGGCCGACATTTATGCCCAGAAAGCCATTGAATTGGCTGAAGCCAACAGCAACAAAATGGTGCTTGTCAATGCATACGACCAAAAGGCCAACATCTGTCACAAGCAGGGACGCTATCAGGAGTCGATTGACTGGCTGGAGAAGGAGTTGGCTGGAGGTGAGTCGCTCGAGATGGTCAAGGCGCAGATTTATGAACTCATGGCGCGGAACTATGAGGCGATGGGCAACACCGACAAGGCCCTGGAGTGCCTCACACGCGCCAAGGAACTTGCCGACTCGACCAATGCCAGCGACCGTGAGCACATGAAGCGTGAGCGCGACATGTCGTTCAGCATCATTGAGCAGCAGCGCGAACTGGAGTTCAATCAACAGCAACTGCGCAACCGCAGCATCATCATTGGTGGATTGGTGTTGCTGGTGCTCCTGCTAGCCTATTTGATGTGGGTGACCATACGAAATATGCGTCGGCGCAACGAGTTGTACCACAACATCGTGCGTCAGCACATGGACTCGATTGAGCGCGAAAAAGCACTCAATGCGCGCATTGGCGAGTTGGAGGCTGCTGTGCCGACCGAGCCAATTGAGCCTCAATCAGAACTGGAGGAAGAGACAAAAGGAGAGTCCGACGAGCTGGCGCTTGAAGACGCTCAACACAAATCTTTGCCGTCGGCCAAGAGCGAGCGCATCTTCCGCGAGTTGTGTCGACTGATGGAGCAGGAACGCATCTACACTGACCCGCAACTCAACCGTGAGAGCCTGGCGCTGCGGCTGGGCACCAACAAGAGTTATCTCACCACCATCGTCAGCGAGTGCTCGGGTGGCAAGAACTTGTCGCAATTCATCAACCATTATCGCATCCAGGAGGCAGTGCGCATTCTTTCCGACCGTGAGCACATTGACTATCCCCTCAAGCAACTGTGTACTGACCTCGGGTTTGGATCGGTATCGACCTTCTACAAACTCTTTCAAGAGGGTGTCGGGATGTCGCCGTCGGCCTACCGCAAGTCGTTCATCCACATGATCAGCACCACCCCGCCCACCGAGCAAGAATAGCATATCAAGGCTTTCCGAAAAGGGCAAAACGATTCCGAAAAACGACCAAAACGTTCCGAAAAAAGCAATTTGTTTTTTTCGGAACGCTTTTATTTGCTGGTAGTTTGAGGATGGTAGTAATTTTGCATCGTCAAATTGCAATAAAGCGAGCGCAGAACCGAGCGTGCTCGAGTTTTGCCGAGCGTGAGCATTTTATTTAAAATCGCAATGCTACAAACAGAACGACAAAAACAATTTATTCTTTTCACCTTTTAATAAACAACACTTATGAAAAAATTAACTCTACTACTCAGCGTCTGCCTGCCACTGCTGATGGCAGCACAGACCACAGGCGAGCGAGTGATGTTGGGCGGAAAGCCGTCGGTGTTCAACTGGCGCATTCAGCCCCGTGAGGTTGTTGACCCCGCTCAACCCGTCAAGCACCTCACAGGTGATGAGCAAATCGCTCAGTGGGACAAACAGCGCGAAGCCCTCATTGGCAAGAAACAAGATCGCCGCTTTGTTGGTGCCATGCAGTTGGCCGAGCAAGCCAAGGCCTATCGCGCCCGCAACGTCAAGGAACGCATGGACAGTGTTGTCGTACGTGAGGGCGAGAGCGACCAGAGTGGTGCGCCCATCAGTAAGCAGGTGTTCACCTACGACGAAAAGGGACGCCCGCTGAGTTGCATCAACTCGCTGCCTGATGCCGAGACAGGTGGCTGGAACTACTATGGCGAGTATGGCTACGAGTGGGACGACGAAGGACACATGATTGCTGTGTGGGCCATTAACGACCCCAATGAGGGAACATTCAAGTATGAGTTCATCTATGCCAATGGTGGAAACCTCTACACCAATCAGATTTATTACTCACTCGAGAACGAGGAATGGGTGCCAGCACAAATGGCAGAATACACCTTTGACGAAGCCGGCAACACCATCGAGGAGGTTTATTCGCTCTACAATGCCGAAACAGGTGATTGGGATCAGTCCGAGCGTCACACAGCCACCTACGAGGAGCATGGCTGGATGACTAGTTACTTCGTCTATACATGGGATGCAAACAGTGGTGCTTGGGTTGGTAAGAATGCAAATACATCAAATTATAGATGGGAATATACGAGCGATGGAGCAGATGCCCTTGAGGAACAATATGCATGGATTGATAACGACTGGTTGGCTTATCGTCGACTTGTCTACACTCGCGATGAAAACAATTTGGTAACCCAGACCGAGTGGCAGTACTGGAACTTTGAGCACAACGACTGGCGTGGTGGATACACCTCGCAGAGCGGAAATGTGCAGAACAATAGCAAGACGCTATATTACTATGACGAGCAGGGTCGACTGGTGCGTCAGGAGTCCTATAGCCGCACCGCCGAGCAGGACTATACCACCTATTATACTTACGACACAATAGAATACACCGAGTTGCCTGAGACCAACGAGACAGAGAATGTACGCTGTACCTATGCCAACATCGGGAGTGGCAGCATTGAACTCTACAAGCGTTACACTGAGCGACACAAACCCGTAGCAACGGCTCCCACCTACTATCTGAGCGAGCGCAAACTCACTGCTGGCACCGATATCATGATTAAGAACGAAGAACAAATTCGCGACATTGATGACAATGGTATTTATCACGGATTAGAGTCTTATTCGTTCACGCCCAATGAGACCAACTTCCGTATGGGCTCGAGCAAGGAACTGGTTACCTACGATGAAGAAATGCGTCAGACGGGCACCCACCACTGGCGTGGCCGCCGTACGGGTGCTACCACTTGGCAGTGGGATGACTATGATGACTGGGTGGTCTTCAATGTTGAGGGTTATGACGGCAATGTCGTGGCTGGCTATGACCTGTACAACTACTCAGGAACAGACAAATATCCCTACTATGGCTACTTGACTTCATTCGACTTCACCATGCGTCCAGAGAATATGATTAAGTGGAGTTCAAATGGTAACAATGACAACTTCCGTAAGTACAAATATCTTGAGACTGTAAACTGGCAGAACAACGGTTCGGCAACTCAAGAAGATATCTACAAGTACACTAACCTGTATTATTACACCGAGATTGGTGAAGCCGAGGGTGGCTGGAATGAGGATGGCACCCCCATTACCCTGGCCAACAAGGGCGGTGAGAGCCTGAAGGCTGTTCAAGCCGACAATGGTGAAATCTATGTGGGCTGGACCAACTATGGCAGCACGGGCTATGATGCAACAGTGCAACTGGTTGATGTCGAGGGTTACAATGTGCTGGGCCAGGATGGTCAACAGGTCAACACAAATGGCTCGTCGGCCAATAATACGATGTTGGGCATGGCAATTGACAGCGAGAATAATCTGGTAGTTAGTTTCCCTGATGCGCGTAATCAAGAAAGCCGTTGGAATGCAAAACCTTACGTCTACAAGATGGGCAACACCAATGGCGAGAGCCTTTGGACTGCCAATGGTGTGGCACTTCCAACTACTGTTGATGCTAATGTGATGCAGCATGTCATCGCTGCTGGTGACAACTTCTATGTGACCTTCAACGATGCCAACGATTATAGTGCACACACCTACTATGTGAACCGTGTCAATGCCGCTGGCGAACTGGCTTGGGAAGAGTCGAAGGCACTGCCTGGAGCATTTGCAAGTTTTGTGCCTAGCGATGACAATATCCTGATGGTATACTGCCAAGACGGCAAGGTCTATGCTGAGCGCCGCAACGCCGACTTTGAGGCCTTCCGTGCCGCTCCACAAGTGATTAGTGGCGATGTTCAGATCAACTCATTGCCCTACACTGGCAATATGTTTACCTGCCAGAGTGATGGTAATGGCGGTATGGTGGTCGTCTTCTGCGATGCTAGTTATAATGCCAACTACTACATGCAACACATCAATGCCGATGGCACTGCACTGGCACAACCAGTGAAGGTGAGCGAACAGGCCATCGAGGGCTTGAAGATGGCTGTCGATGCCGACAACCAGCAGGTTGTGCTGGCCTATCAGGCTGGTGACTGGAGCGGTCACACACTCAACATGCAGGCACTTGACTTGGACGGCAACGTCGTGATGCCCGAGACTGCCATTGCCGACATGAGCAGCGGCTACACTGTGTCAGGCCTCAAGGCAGTCAATGGCGACTATGTCGTGGCCTACGTCAACTCGGTTAGTTACTCACAGACCGAACAGTATGTGGCTCGCGTTAGCCTGGCTGACCGCAAGGTCTATGGTGCCAAGGTGGGTGACGGTGCTACCACTACTGCCACCGATGCAGTTGTTGATAACACGGCAGTCTACTACTTCTGGTCGGCAAACATCGTTGATTACGAGACTTATGAGGTGACCAGCACCATCAATGGCGTGCGCTACTTCCTGAGTGACATCAACGACGAGGTAATGGATCTGCCCACCACGGGTGTGGTTGACATCAAGGCCGAGCAGAAGGCCGACGGCGTGGCCTACGACATCATGGGCCGCCGTGTCAATCCCGAGACTGCTCGCGGCATCATCATCGTGGGTGGCAAGAAGATTGTCAAGTAAGTACGGATAACAACCTTTCATGTGGACAATCGCAATCTTGGGCGGTTGTCCACTTCATCATCGAAAAAACTAATCATGAGACCCAAATCCACTCATTCGGCGGTGTGTTGGTTATGCACCATAACTGTGATATGCTGTTGTACCATGGCGGCACGCGCCATCCCGGCCTATCCCTGGCCCTTCGAGGTCAAGCAACCCGACGGCACCACATTGACCATCCAGATGCAGGGCGATGAGCATGGCTATCTGGCCATGACCGACGACGGCTATCCCATCGTGCAAAATACAACGACGGGCTATTATGAGTACGCTCGCTTGGCTACTCGTGGCATCGAGCCGAGCGGCATCGTTGCTACTCCGGCCAGTCGCCGTGATGCGCAGGCTGTGGCCTATCTTCAGCAACTCGACATCGCAGCCATGCAGCAGCATGTGGCTCGACATCGCACTGCGCGTCGTGCTCGTCAACAGGTGCCCAGCCAGTTCTTGATCAACGACTTCCCCACCACTGGCACACAACGCTCGCTGGTCATTCTGGTTCAGTTTGACGATGTCAAGTTCACCTCGGTTGACGATCCCTATGAGTATTACTACAATATGCTCAACCAGGAGGGCTTCACCCATGCCAATGGGGCAAACGGCTCGGCTCGCGACTTCTATCACGATTGCAGCAATGGGCAGTTTGACCCGCAGTTTGATGTGGTGGGGCCTGTCACCCTCTCGCGTGAACAGGGCTACTATGGCGGTGACGCCACCAACATGCTCGATACTATGGCCTACCGCATGGTCATCGAGGCGTGCGAGTTGGTCGATGCCGATGTCGACTTCTCGCAGTATGACCTCAATGGCGACGGTGTGGTCGATAACATCTACTTCTTCTACGCTGGTTTTGGGCAGGCCGACAGTGGGCAGGGCAGCACCATTTGGCCCCATGCCGGCAAGCTTGAGCAGGACTGGCTTCAAGAGATGCCCCAGCACGATGGTGTCCTGATCAACCGTTATGCCACCAGCAACGAGATTCGTTACGGCACAGGCCCGATGTTCAAGCCGGTGGGCATCGGTACGTTTGTCCACGAGTTCGGGCATGTGTTGGGTCTGGTCGACCACTACGACACGGGCTATGGCGGCAGTTTCCACCCCAACACGTGGGACACCATGGCCGCTGCATCTTACAACGACAACCAGAACACGCCACCCACGTTCTGAACTGCACCCCAAAAGTTAGACACAAAACTTTTGAGGTGCAGTTTTGTATATGAAGTACACGTTTGAAGAAAAGCTAAGAATTGTAACGTTAATCAAATCAGGTTATCCTCTTAAGCGGTTATGTAAAGAGCGCCGTTTGGACCATCATATGGTAGGCATGTGGCGTGCCCGATATGAGTTGCATGGAGAGGATGGTCTGCGTTTTGGGACAAAAGCTTATGGTTACACCGCAGAAAAAAAAGAGGAAATAGTACGAGCACATCTTGAAAAAGATGTATCTTTGCCGGTGCTAAGCATCAGATATGACGTGAATTGCTCAACCATAAGACTTTGGGCTAGAAAAGTCCGTCAGTTTGGCTACAGCGTATTGTATAGGCAAAATAAACGAGGGCGACTGCCCGAAGATCCGATGGCAAGACCAAAGAAAAGAGCTCCCCAGACTGAACTGGAGAGACTTCAAGCGGAGAATCTTCGTTTGAGGGCTGAGAACGCGTTGCTAAAAAAAGTGAAGGCCTTAGTCGAGGAACAGCAAGCCCGAGCACGTCTCAATGGGCAAAAGCCATCGACGAACTAAGGTCGGCATATCCACTTGACTTACTTTTAAAGTTGAGAAAGATGGCTCGTTCCGTGTTCTATTATCACTTGAAGCGGCTAAATGCGGTCGACAAGTATTCCGTGGAGAGAGACTGCATCAAGTCCATTTTCCATGAGCATAAAGGCCGTTACGGATATCGCCGTGTCACCGCTGAGATGCGCAATAGAGGGTTCGTTATCAACCACAAGACAGTGCAGCGTCTGATGGGTGACATGTGCCTTAAGAGCAAGGTGCGCCAGGTGCGTTATCGCTCGTACAAGGGAGAAGTGGGCAGGATTGCCCCCAACATTATCGCAAGGGACTTTGCGGCCGATGCGCCCAACCGCAAATGGGCAACCGATGTGACACAAATAAACATCGGTGCCACAAAGCTGTATTTGTCTCCGATATTGGATATGTTCAACGGAGAGATAATCTCCTATAACATCTCAAAGAGTCCTAATCTGGAACAAATATATGACATGCTGGACAAAGCGTTCGATAAGTTCGACAATCTTGATGGTCTCATCCTGCATTCCGATCAAGGCTGGCAATACCAACACTCGGGTTATCGTCAGAGACTGAATGACCATCACATAACGCAAAGCATGTCACGCAAAGGCAATTGCCTTGACAACGCCATGGCAGAGAACTTCTTCGGGATTATGAAGTCTGAGCTTTTGTATGCCGAGAAGTTCGAATCGGCCGAAGCCTTCATGAAGGCTTTGGATGAATATATTGACTATTACAACAATAAAAGAATCAAATCCAGGTTAAAAGGAAAGAGCCCGGTACAATACCGAACTCTTTCCATTGAACGTTAATGTTTAACCCGTCCAACTTTTTGGGGTCACTTCA
>JAFUVK010000149.1 GCA_017477555.1 Muribaculaceae bacterium | reverse complement strand
GGCCGGGAGGATGCAATTGAGCATTGGCTGCAAACCCCACCCCTACCCCTCCCCTTTGGGAAAGGGGAGGGGAGGCCGGTTGCCAGAGTGCCAGATTTTCAGTTGAGCGAGGGATCCAGGGGCCAGTTGAGCCACAGGCGATAGCGGTCGCCGAATTGCGCCACCGCCTCGGGCCAGATGTCATCCCAGCGGTCGTTGAGTATGGTGGTGAGCGGCAGCGCGTCGATTACGGCCCAGTCGTGGCGGCTGATTTCGTCCCGCAGCTGTCCGGCCTCCCAGCCACTGTACCCGAGACAGAACTTGATGCATCCGTCTATGCCATCCTCAGGACGCCGGTGTCGCAAGTAGTCCTGCATGGCCTCGAAGTCGCCACCCAGATAGAGTCCTCCGCCCAGGGCCAGGCATTCGGGAATCAGGCGGGGACCCAGCTTGTGGATGTAGAAGAGCCGGTCCATGCCCACCGGTCCTCCCAGAAACACCGGTATGCCCCGCTCGCAGTCGATGTCGGCCAATTGATGCTTGAGTGTCCATCCCTGATAGTTGCTGATCATCAGTCCCATGCTTCCCCTGGCATCATGGTCAATCATGAGAATGACACTGCGCCGGAAAAACGGGTCGTTGACGGTGGGCTTGGCCACTAGCAGTGAGCCACGCACGGGCATGAGCTGCTCGTCATCGAGGTTAAAAAGTCGGTCGTTGTCCATGGTCGTGAGGATTGTAATGTGTTCTTTGTTATTCGGCAAAGGCCATCAAATAGCGCTTGAACGAGGTGTAGCCGTTGTTGATGGGCGTGACTCGCCGCGTGCCATTGAGGAAACGCAGCAGTTGCGGCGGCATGGTCACCTCGCGTCCTGTGGCCAGCTCTACGGTGGCGGCAAACTTGGCGGGATGTGCCGTGGCCAGTGCCACGCCCACCTCACCGGGCCGCAAGTCGTCGCACAGTCCCTGCCAAGCAAACGCGCTGTGCGGGTCGAGCAGGTAGCCGTGTCGGCGGTCGGTGTCGCGAATGGTGTCGATGATCATATCGTCGTGATAGGTGTAGGCATGAATCATGCGGCGTATCTCGGTATAGTTGCCCAGCAGTTCCATGATGCGCGGCATGTTGGTGGGGTTTCCGGCATCGAGCGCGGGCGCGATGCTGGCCACCGAGGGCTTGGCAATGAAGTATCCCGTCTTGATGTAGTTATAGAAGATGTTGTTGTCGTTCTCCACACTCACCAGCCGCTTGATAGGCAATCCCATGGCACGAGCCATCAGCCCCGAGGTAAGGTTGCCCAGGTTGGCGCTGGGCACGGCGAAGACCACATCGCTCACATCCACACCCTGCCGGGCCAACCGTGCGATGGCATAGAAGTAGTAGAACGTCTGTGGCAATATGCGCGCCACATTGATGCTGGTGGCACTGGTCATGTGCAATGCCTCGTTAAGCTCGGGGTCGACAAAGGCCCGCTCCACAAGCCGCTTGCAGTCGTCGAACGACCCATTGACCTCCAGTGCCGTGACATTGTCGCCCAGTGTGGCAAACTGTGCCTCCTGCACATAGCTCAGCGCCTCATGCGGATAGACCACATGAATGTGTACGCCGGGTACCCCGACAAAACTGTTGGCCACGGCGGCCCCGGTGTCGCCCGACGTGGGTACCAGCACATGAATGGTGGGCCACTGGTGGCGCAGGCTGCGGTAGTGACGCAGCAGGTGCGCCATGAAGCGCGCCCCCACATCCTTGAAAGCCATGGTGGGGCCATGAAACAGTTCCAGGACATAGTGGCTATCGTCGATGCGCCGCAGCGGTATGTCGAAGTTGAGAGTATCGTGTACTATGTCGCGCAACACACTGGCCTCGATGTCGCCCTGAAAGGCAAAGTTGGCCACGGCAAAAGCAATCTCCTGGAGCGACATGTTGCCCATGTTGCGCACAAAGGCCTGCGGCAGTCTGACGATGCTCTGCGGCATGTAGAGGCCTCCGTCCTCGCTCACGCCGTCGATGACGGCCCGCTCTAGCGACACTATCTCGTCGGGATTCTTGATATTGTAGTATAGCATATCGTCCAATGCATAATGCATAATGCACAATGCACAATTAAACAGAACTATAAACTTTACACTGTTAACTATTAACCAATGCGCGTGCCCGGGGCGGTGGGGTTGAACGTGTTCTTGACCCAGACAGGTATGCCCAACTCAGCCACCGGACGCAGTGTGGGCGGATAGATGACCTTGGCACCCGCATCACACAGCTGCTGTGCCTGGGTGTAGGTCATCTGCGGCAGCAAGCGAGCGTCATCGTGCTTGCGCGGATCCTTGTCGTAAAAGCCATCGACATCGGTCCAGATTTCCAGACAGTCGGCCCGCAGGGCTGCCGCAATCAGCGCCGCCGTAAAGTCGCTACCGCCGCGGCCTAGGTTGGTCTTGAAGTGCTCATCAGCATCATCGGCTATGAAGCCCTGCGCAACATGCACACCAGTCACGGGATTCGGCCACTCATCGATGATGAGTCGGCTTGTGAGCTCGTCGTCCAGCACATGGTTCCCCGCTTGCTCACGCGTCTTGATAAAGTTGGGCGAGAAGTGCGGCACAGCTCCGTCAATCATACACGCCACTATGGCACTCGACATCACTTCGCCGTGGCACACAATGGCATCGGCCAACCGATGTCGCTCCACCTCCGGCAGGTCACGGTTCAGTGCCAGCGTGCCGTAGAACGAATGCAGATTTTCGATAAATTGCGCCACGATAGCGCGGCACTGTTCCTGCATGGCCTGTGGCACAACGCCGGCAATCACGTCGCGGTGGCGCTGGTCCACTTGAGCCAACACCGTCTCGTAGTCGCCACTGCCATCCTGTGCCATCGCGGTCATGTCGATGAGCTGGTTGGTCACCCCACCCAGAGCCGACACCACCACAATCACCGGTTCGCTCTGCCCGGTAACGATATTGTTGACATTGCGCAGACTATCGATCGACCCCACGCTTGTCCCTCCAAATTTCAGTACTTTCACTTTATATTAATTTTATTTCTCAACGTAGTTTCATGCCGGTAGTCAAGGGGAGGTACCCCTACTGCTGCACAATTCAACATTACCTTTTGTCGAGGCGGACGGCACAGGGGTGCCGTCCCTACAGCCACCTTGGCTGATCACGCGGCACGCCGCGTCCCTACCTTCGGGCTGCCTCAACATTACCTTTTGTCGTGGCGGACAGCACAGGGGTGCCGTCCCTATAGCCGCCGTTCAACATAACAATATAACGCAAAAAGACGCATTATATTAATCGGGTAGGTCGGGGAGCGAGAGTTTTGGCTTTCGCTCCCTT
>JAFUVK010000148.1 GCA_017477555.1 Muribaculaceae bacterium | reverse complement strand
TCAAGCCACGATTTCGCTATCGCTTCTTCTCTCCCAAGCGTCACCACTTGAAACTTGCGAGTCGCTATAGGGTTCGTCGGTGACTACGCCCCGAGTGGACTTTCACCACAGATGTACAACATGCCCGTCATACCAAAAAAATCCCTGACCTAGATGGTCAGGGATTTGACTTATAGGGCAAGCGCCAGTCGCTTACTCGGCAGCAGCCTCTTCGGTAGCGGCGGCAGCCTTCTTACCTGAACGGCGTGTGCGGCGAGTAGCCTTCTTGGCAGTACCGGTTTCTTGTGCCTTAGCTTCGAGCATAGCCTCGTTGAAGTCCACCAGCTCGATGAAGCAAGTCTTGGCGTTATCGCCCAGACGGTTGCCCAGCTTGAGGATGCGGGTGTAGCCACCGGGACGGTCGCCTACCTTGGGAGCGACGACACCGAAGAGCTCGGTGACAGCGTGCTTGCTCTGGAGGTAGCTGAACACCAGACGGCGCGACGACTGGTCCTTGGGAGCGGGCTTGTTCTCGTTGTTCCAACCCTCGGCCAACTGTGCGTCGGCCTTGAGTCCGCGCTGAGCGATGTTGATGATGTGCTCGGCGTAGCCACGCAGTGCCTTGGCCTTGGCCAGAGTGGTGATGATGCGCTTGTGCTCGATGAGCGAGATGGTCATGTTGCTCAGCAGGGCATCACGATGGGCTTTCTTGCGGCTTAAGTGATTGAATCTTTTATTGTGTCTCATCGTTTTTATCAGTCTTTATCTAGTTTATACTTTGAAATATCCATGCCGAACGACAGTCCAAGGCTCGAGAGGAGCTCCTCAAGCTCGCTGAGCGACTTCTTGCCGAAGTTGCGGAACTTGAGCAGGTCGGTCTTGTTGTAGACCACCAGCTCTCCCAGGGTCTCGACCTCTGCCGACTTCAGGCAGTTGAGTGCGCGCACCGACAGATCCATGTCGACGAGCTTCTGCTTGAGCAGCTGTCGCATGTGCAGCACCTCCTCGTCAAACTCTTCGTTGGTCTCGCTCTCGGTAGTGTCGAGGGCGATCTTCTCGTCGCTGAAGAGCATGAAGTGCTGAATCAAAATCTTGGCGGCCTCCTTGAGTGCCTCCTTGGGGTGAATCGACCCGTCGGTGGTAATCTCAAGCACGAGCTTCTCATAGTCGGTCTTCTGCTCGACACGATAGTTCTCGATGGCATACTTCACATTAATGATGGGCGTGTAGATTGAGTCGATAGCGATGACATCAATCGGGTCGTTGGGCGACTTGTTCTCGTCCGACGGCACATATCCACGTCCCTTGTTAATGGAGAGCTCGATTTGGAAACTGGTGGTGGGGTCGACGTGGCAGATGACGAGCTCGGGGTTGAGCACCTCAAATCCGCTGAGCACGTTGCCTATGTCACCAGCCTTGAAAACATCCTGGCCCGAAACCTTGACAGTAGCCTTCTCTGACTCAGTGTCGTCGACAATGCGTTTGAGTCTGACCTGCTTGAGGTTGAGGATGACATTGGTCACGTCCTCCTTGACACCTGGGATGGTTGCAAACTCATGCTGCACGCCGTCGATGCGGATGTTGCAGATGGCATATCCCTCGAGGCCCGACAGCAGGATTCGGCGCAGGGCGTTTCCGACGGTCACGCCGTAGCCGGGCTCCAACGGACGGAACTCGAACTTGCCAAAGGTGTTGGTTGACTCGAGCATCAACACCTTGTCGGGTTTCTGAAATGCTAAAATAGCCATGGATGTTAATTTTTACTGTTTTGAATACAACTCGACGATCAGCTGCTCCTTGATGTTTTCAGGAATATCCTCGCGCTGGGGCAGGTGCAGCAGCTTGCCGCCCTTGACATTCTCGTCCCACTCAATCCAAGGATACTTGCTGTGGTTGAATCCCGACAGCGCGTCCTGGATGACCTCGAGCGACTTCGACTTCTCGCGCACAGCGACCACCTGGCCCGGCTCAACGCGATAAGACGGGATGTTGACCACTCCACCGTCGACCACGATGTGGCGATGCAGCACCAGCTGGCGAGCAGCGGCACGTGTGGGAGCGATGCCCAGACGATAGACGACATTGTCGAGACGCTGCTCAAGCAGTTGCAGGAGCACCTCGCCGGTGACGCCCTTCATGGCCGAAGCCTTCTTGAACAGGTTGCGGAACTGACGCTCCAGCACACCGTAAGTGTATTTAGCTTTCTGCTTCTCACGAAGCTGAGTGCCATACTCACTCTGTTTTCTTCTTCTGTTCTGCCCATGCTGGCCGGGGGGATAGTTCTTCTTTGCGAGCACCTTGTCTTCTCCAAAGATGGGCTCGCCCAGCTTGCGGGCGATTTTAGTTTTTGGACCGGTATATCTAGCCATTGTTTCTAAAATTATTAAAGATGTGATACAGAATCATCACAGTGCAGCCGCGATTGCAGAGAGGTCGTGAAAGAGATGCAATCAATTTCACTGTGAGTAATTCGCTTGATGTTTAAAGTAATAAAAAGTAAAGTGTAAAGCGCACTACGCCATCGGGCGAAACCCATTAGACGCGACGACGCTTGGGAGGACGGCAACCATTGTGGGGCAGCGGAGTGACGTCGATGATCTCGACCACACTGATGCCGGCACCGTGGATGGTACGAATTGCCGATTCACGACCATTACCCGGTCCTTTGACATACGCCTTGACCTTGCGCAGGCCCAGGTCGTAAGCGACCTTAGCACAGTCCTGGGCAGCCATCTGGGCAGCGTAGGGAGTGTTCTTTTTGCTCCCGCGGAACCCCATCTTGCCGGCCGAAGACCATGAGATAACTTGTCCCTCACCGTTGGTGAGACACACAATGATGTTGTTGAAAGAAGAATGCACGTGGAGCTGACCTACGCCGTCAACCTTAACCACTCTCTTCTTTGCTGCGACTGTCTTTTTTGCCATACTTTAATATTATTTAGTAGCTTTTTTCTTGTTTGCGACGGTTTTCTTGCGCCCCTTGCGGGTGCGAGCGTTGTTCTTAGTGCTCTGTCCGCGCACGGGCAGACCATTGCGGTGACGGATGCCACGATAGCAACCGATGTCCATCAGTCGCTTGATGTTCATCTGCACCACACTGCGCAGGTCACCCTCCACCTTATAGTCCTCGGTGATGACCTCGCGAACCTTGGCAGCCTCAGCGTCGGTCCAGTCCTTGACCTTGGTGTCCTCGCTCACGCCAGCCTTCTCGAGAATCTTTGCGGCCGAGCTGCGACCGATACCGAAGATGTAGGTCAAAGCGATTACGCCGCGCTTGTTTTGGGGCAAGTCAACGCCCACTATACGAATTGCCATATTCTGTTAAAAAATTTTAGATAAATTTGGCTGCGCCTTAACAAATCTCAAAAAAGTTTGGTTTGCACTCGGCTTGCCCAAATTTTGTGCAAAATTAATCAAAAAAATTGAAACTTCAACCCTGACGCATCTTAAATTTAGGGTTTTTCTTGTTTATCACGTAGAGACGGCCCTTGCGACGGACAATCTTGCAGTCGGGGGTACGCTACTTGATGGATGCTCTTACTTTCATAGTTATGAGTATGTTAAGTGTAAGAATTTTTGTTTTTTATTTGTATCTGAACGAAATACGTCCCTTTGTCAGGTCGTAGGGCGACATCTCTACCTTGACGCGGTCGCCGGGCAGAATCTTGATATAGTGCATGCGCATCTTGCCCGAGATGTGGGCAATGATCTGATGACCATTCTCAAGTTCAACACGGAACATCGCGTTGCTCAACGATTCGACAATCGTCCCATCGAGTTCAATTGCGGTTTGTTTAGCCATAATTGTCGGTTGTGTTGGTGTTAATTGTGATGAATTCCTTGAGTTTGTTTAGATGAAACGGTCGCCCAGCACCTGCTGGACATAATCGAACGACGAGAGGATGTCGGGCTTGCCGTGGTGAACGGCAATCGAATGCTCGAAGTGTGCACTGGGCTTGCGGTCGCGCGTTCGGCAAGTCCATCCATCGGCCTCCTGGAAGATGTTTTTGCTTCCCAGGTTGATCATCGGCTCAATGGCAATGGTCATGCCGTTCTTGATCAGCGGTCCGGTGCCCCGTCGCCCGTAGTTGGGCACCTCGGGGTCCTCATGGAGTTTCTTGCCCACACCGTGGCCTACAAACTCCCTTACCACTCCATATCCACGCTTCTCGCAGTAGTCCTGGATAGCATGCCCGATGTCACCGATGCGATTGCCTGGCACTGCCTTGGCTATGCCCTCGTAGAGCGCTTCCTTGGTAGTGCGCAGCAGCTGCTTGACCTCTTCGCTTACCTCTCCCACACAGAAGGTGTAGGTCGAGTCGCCATTGAAGCCTGCCGGTGTCACCGCCCCACAGTCGACCGACACAATGTCGCCCTCCCTCAGGGCATAGTTCGACGGGATGCCATGTACCACATTCTCGTTGACCGAGATGCACACACTGCCGGGGAACCCATACAGCCCCAGGAAACCCGGGACACACCCTTGCGAGCGAATGTACTCGTCGGCGATTTGATTGAGACGCCGTGTCGTAATCCCGGGTGCCACCCACCGAGCCACTTCGCCCAAGGTGCGTGCCACCACGAGATTTGCTTCACGGAGCAACTCTATCTCCTCATCAGTCTTGAGTATAATCATTAGCTTGATTAAACCTAGTTGCGAAGTTATCGAGTTGCCATCAATTACTGCGCGCGGCCTTTGATTTTACCACTCTTCATCAGACCATCGTAGTGATGCATCATCAGATGAGTTTCAATCTGCTGCAGCGTGTCGAGCACCACACCCACGACGATGAGCAACGATGTGCCACCGAAGAATTGCGCGAACTGCTGGTTGACACCAAAGTAGCGTGCAAAGGCGGGGAGGATAGCCACGATGCCCAGGAAGATTGACCCAGGCAGGGTGATGCGCGACATAATCGAGTCGAGATACTCCTCGGTCTTCTTGCCAGGCTTGATGCCCGGGATGAAGCCGCTGTTCTTCTTCATCTGCTCGGCCATGTCCTTGGGACGCACCGTGATGGCAGTGTAGAAGTAGGTGAATGCGACAATCATCAGGAAGTAGACCACATTGTAGGCCCAGCCGTTCATGTCACTGAACGTGTTGGAGAACCAACCCAGCAGGCCCCCCTCGGAGCTGTGAGCACCGAAACCGGCGAGCGTGATGGGGATGAACATCAGAGCCTGAGCGAAGATGATGGGCATCACATTGGCTGCATTAACCTTCAGAGGGATGTACTGGCGTGCTCCGCCATACTGCTTGTTGCCCACGATGCGCTTGGCATACTGCACGGGCACCTTGCGAGTTCCCTGAGTAAGCATCACAGCACCTGCTGTGACGGCAAACAGAAGGATAATCTCAACCAGGAACATCACCAGTCCACCCTGAGCAGTGGTCAGACGGCTCGTGAACTCCTGTGCGATGGCACTCGGGAATCGTGCGATGATACCCACCAAGATAATCATCGAGATACCGTTGCCAATGCCCTTGTCGGTGATTTTCTCACCGAGCCACATGATGAACATGGCTCCTGCGGTGAGGACAATCGACAAGTAGAACATCATCCAGCCACCAATGTGAGCGTGACCGCCGGCGGCGTTGACCTGATACTGGAGGTTGACCAGATAGGCCGGTGCCTGCACCAGCAGAATGGCCACGGTGAGGTAGCGCGTGTACTGGTTGAGCTTCATGCGTCCGCTCTCACCCTCGCGCTGCATCTTCTGGAAGCTGGGCAAGACCATGCCGAGCAACTGGATGACGATAGACGCGGTGATGTAGGGCATGATACCCAACGCGAAGATCGAAGCCTGCGAGAATGCACCGCCCGAGAACATGTCGAGCAGCTGCATCAGTCCACTGTTGGTGAAGCTGCGCATCGCCTCCAGGTCTTGGGGGCTGATGCCCGGCAGCACCACGAAGCATCCCAGACGATAGACCAGGATGAACAGGAACGTGATGGTCAGACGACGGCGCAGGTCCTCAATCTTCCAGATGTTCTTAATTGTTTGAATAAGTTTCATCGGTTATCTTATTAAGCTTTAGTGATTGATCCACCAGCCGAAGTGATAGCCTCTTCAGCCTTCTTCGAGAAAGCGTTGGCCTCAACATCGAGCTTGCGGGTCAACGAGCCGACACCCAGAATCTTGACCAGCTGACGCTTGCGCACCAGTCCAGCCTGAATGAGGTCGGCAACAGTAATCTTGTCGAGGTTGTTCTTCTGAGCAAGCTCTTCGAGAACGGCGATG
>JAFUVK010000147.1 GCA_017477555.1 Muribaculaceae bacterium | reverse complement strand
TCAAGCGCAAATGGAACCCTGCCATGGCTCCCTACATCTTCATGGAGCGTAACGGTATCCACATCATCGACTTATACAAGACTCAGGCCAAGCTTGAAGAGGCAGCCAATGCACTGAAGAACATCGCCAAGAGCGGTAAGAAAGTGCTGTTTGTCGCCACCAAAAAGCAAGCCAAGCAGGTTGTAGCAGACCGCGCACAGAGCGTGGAGATGCCCTTTGTGATTGAGCGTTGGCCCGGTGGTATGCTGACCGACTTCCCCACCATCCGCAAGGCTGTGAAGAAGATGGCCACGATCGACAAGATGGCCAAGGACGGTACGTTCGACAACATGTCGAAGCGCGAGAAGCTCCAGATTACCCGCCAGCGCGCTAAGTTGGAGAAGAACCTCGGTTCGATTGCTGACCTGAACCGTCTGCCCAGCGCCCTGTTTGTGGTGGATGTGATGAAAGAGCACATCGCAGTAGCTGAGGCCAACCGTCTGGGCATCCCCGTGTTCGGCATCGTCGACACCAACAGCAACCCCGACAACATTGACTTTGTCATCCCCGCCAACGACGACGCTTCGAAGTCGATCGACATCATTCTTGCCACCGTGTGCGAGGCCATCAACGAGGGCCTGCAGGAGCGCAAGATTGAGAACATCGACCGCGGTGCCGCCGAGGGTGAGACCGAGGGCGACGAAGCTCCCAAGCAGCGCCGCAAACGCGTGAGCCGCCGCAACGCTGAAGATGCCGCTGAGGCACCCGCCGCTGAGGCACCTGCCACTGAGGCTCCCGCTGCCGAGGCTCCCGCTGCCGAGTAACCAACCCACATCAATCACACAAAAACAAGAACAATGGCTGTAACAATCAATGACATTAAGAAACTGCGCGACATGACGGGCGCTGGTCTGAGCGACTGCAAGAAAGCCCTGATTGAGAGCGACAACGATATCGAGAAGGCAAAAGAGCTGATTCGCAAGCGTGGCCAGGCTATCGCCGCCAAGCGCGAGGACCGTGATGCTGCCCAAGGCATTGCCATCGGCAAGAGCGTAGGTAACTTTGCCGCCATCGTGGCTCTGAAGTGCGAGACCGACTTCGTGGCTAAGAACGAGAAGTTTGTCACGCTGGCCAAGTGCCTGCTGGATGCCGCCATCGAAAATCGCGTGAAGACGCTCGACGAGCTGAACGCGCTGACCATCGACGGCAAGAGCGTGCCCGACGCCATCACCGCCCTGAGCGGAATCACCGGCGAGAAGATGGAGCTGGGTGCCTATGAGTGCCTTGAGGCTCCCTCAACTATGGTGTACAACCACTTCAACGGTATGCTTTCGGCAGCTGTGGCTTTCAACCAGGAGAACGTGGATGGTGACGTGGCTAAGGCTATCGCCATGCAGGTTGCCTCGATGAACCCGATGAAAGCTACCCGCGACCAGATTGCCAAGGAGGTGATTGACGAGGAGCTGCGCGTGGCTATCGACAAGACCAAGGCTGAGCAAGTGAAGAAGGCCGTTGAGGCTGCACTGAAGAAGGCCGGTTTCAACCCCTATTACTGCGCCACCGAGGAGCACCAGGATGAGGCTGTACGCAAGGGCTACATGACCCAGGAGCAAGTGGACGAGGCCAAGAAACTTATGGCCGATACCGCTGCTGCCAAGGAGGCCAACATGCCTGAGCAGATGATCCAGAACATTGCCCAGGGCCGTCTGAACAAGTTCTATCAGGAGAACGTGCTGATGGAGCAGGTATATGAGGCTGGAGAGAACAAGGAGACTGTGGCTCAGTTCCTGGGGGCCGCCAGCAAGGGTCTGGCCGCTATCGACATGAAGCGCGTCAACCTGAACGTCGACTAATCATTTAAAAGGTTGCATAATTGTAGGGTGCCTGACTCTTGTCGGGCCCCTTTTTTTGCGTTAAATCCTTGCGTGAAGTTGCAAGAATTATTATCTTTGCAGATTATAACAAAAAACAGTCTGTATGAAGACCTACCTCGTTACGGGTGCGGCCGGGTTTATCGGTTGTAACTTTGTAAAATACGTCCTAGGCAAGTATGGCAACGATATACGCCTTATCGTCCTCGATGCCTTGACTTATGCCGGCAATCTATCGTCGATAGAGCAAGAGATTGCTCGCGACAATGTGACATTTGTTCGTGGTGACGTGCGTGACCACGAGCTGGTGAGCCAGTTGATGCTCAGCCACGATGTTGACTACATTGTCAATTTTGCCGCCGAGAGCCATGTGGACCGCAGCATCTCCAATCCCCGTCTGTTTCTTGAGACCAATATTCTGGGCACTCAGAATATGCTGGAATGCGCCCGTCAGGCATGGCTTACCGGTCGTGATTCTCAAGGTAAGCCGATGTATCAAGCCGGCAAGAAATACCTGCAAATCTCGACCGACGAAGTCTACGGCTCGTTGAGCAAGGACTATGTCGAAGCACATGAGCTCCAGGTTACTGAAGACTTGCGCCAGGTTATCGGATCGCGCCACGACCTGAAGACCTATGGTGAACACTTCTTCACCGAGTCCACGCCATTGGCTCCACGCTCACCTTATTCGGCCAGCAAGACTAGCGCCGACCTGATAGTGATGGCCTATCACTCGACCTATGGCTTGCCAGTCAACATCACACGATGCAGCAACAACTATGGGCCTTATCACTTCCCCGAGAAACTGATTCCGCTCATCATCAATAACATCCTCGAGGGCAAGAAGCTGCCCGTGTATGGCAAGGGCGAGAACGTGCGCGATTGGCTTTATGTCGAGGACCACTGCAAGGGCATCGACATGGTGCTACGCCATGGTCGTGTGGGCGAGGTCTACAACATAGGCGGTTTCAACGAGGAGAGCAACATCAACATCGTTCGCCAGATCATCGCCATCATTGCGCGCATCATGCGCGATGAACCCGAATATCAACGATTGCTCAAGTGCCACGTGGATGACATCAACGACGGCTTGATAGAGTTTGTCACCGACCGTCCGGGTCATGACATGCGCTATGCCATCGACCCGAGCAAGATAGCCCGTGAGTTGGGTTGGTTTCCCGAGACCCCATTCACCGTAGGCATCGAGAAGACCGTGCGCTGGAACCTGGACCACCGGGACTGGGTGAACAATGTGACCAGCGGCGACTACCAGCGCTACTACGATGAGATGTACGGAAACCGGTGATAATTAAGAATTAAGAATTAAGAATTGTGAATTATTGGGTATCGATTGCTCGAACAATCGATTAGTCGAACAATCGAAGTGCGAAATCCGAAAACCGAAATACGAAAACCGAAGTACGAAACCCGAAACCCGAAATATATGAAAGGAATAGTGCTAGCCGGAGGATCAGGTACGCGTCTATACCCTATCACCAAGGGTATATCCAAGCAGCTGATTCCCATCTATGACAAACCGATGGTGTACTACCCCATCTCGGTGCTGATGCTTGCCGGCATCCGCGACATACTGATTATCTCAACACCACACGACCTGCCCATGTTTAAGCGTCTGTTGGGCAGTGGCGATGAGTTAGGCATCCATTTCTGCTACGCCGAGCAGCCCCGCCCCGAGGGCTTGGCACAGGCCTTCATCATCGGCCGCGAATTTGTTGGCGATGATAGCGTGTGCCTGGTGTTAGGCGACAACATCTTTTATGGCCAAGGGTTTACAGGGATGCTCAAGGAGGCACTCACTCGCACCGAGCGCGACAACATCGCCACCGTGTTTGCCTATGCCGTCAAAGACCCCAACCGGTTCGGTGTGGTGGCATTCGATGAGCTGGGTCAAGCCACGAGCATTGAAGAGAAGCCCATTCAGCCCAAGTCGAACTATGCCGTGACGGGTCTGTACTTCTATCCAAACGACGTGGTAGAGATAGCGAGCCACATCAAGCCATCGGCGCGTGGCGAGCTTGAAATCACCACGGTCAACCAGATGTATCTGTCGCAAGGTCGAGTGCATGTTCAGACGCTGGGCCGCGGGTTTGCCTGGCTCGACACGGGTACCGCCGAGAGCATGCTCGACGCATCAAACTTCATCCAGACCATCGAGACCATGCAGGGAGTGCAGGTAGCTGCCCTTGAGGAGATAGCGTTCCGCAAGGGGTGGATCGACCGGCAGCAACTGCTTGCCATCGCTGCTCCGTTGCAGAAGAACCATTATGGTGAATATCTGATAAAACTGGCAGAACATGGTGTTTAACGGTCCTTGTCTTATCCAGCTTCCCAAGGTGAGCGACCCTCGCGGCAACTTGTCATTTGTCGAGGGGGGCCGCCATGTGCCTTTCGACATCTGCCGTGCCTACTGGATTTATGACGTGCCGGGCGGCATGCACCGCGATGGTCACGCATTCAGGCAACAGCACGAGTTGATTATCGCCCTTTCGGGCAGTTTCGACGTTGTGCTTCACGACGGCACTGGCGAGACGCGCTACCACATGGCGCGCAGCTACTATGGCTTGTATGTTCCGGCGATGACCTGGCGCAAAATCGACAATTTCTCGACCAATGCCGTGGTGTATGTTTTGTCGAGCCAGCCCTACGACCCCACCGACTACATCGAGGACTTCGACCAGTATCTCACCCTCAAACACCCAACCTCATGACCCCTGACAGCCACACGACCTCGCATGTGGATGACTGCCGGCTCATCGAGTTGCCCAAGCATCACCATGCCAACGGCAACCTGACCGTAGTCGAGGACAACAACCCCATCCCGTTCAAGATCAGGCGAACCTATTATCTTTACGACATCCCCGGTGGCGAGAGCCGCGGCGGCCACTCGCACCGCTCGCTTCACCAGCTACTGGTAGCCATCAGCGGCAGTTTTGACGTGGTGCTTGACGATGGCGTGCGCCAGCGCCGCTTCAGTCTGAACCGTCCCTACCAGGGCTTGCTCATCGTACCCGGTATCTGGCGAGTACTGGAGAACTTCTCGTCGGGGTCGGTGTGCCTGTGTCTGGCCAGTGAGCCTTACGACGAGAGCGACTACATCCGCCACTACGAACAGTTTAAAGCACTAACCAGCAACAAGCAAACATGAGATACCCCTTCCTGGACTTGTCGCGCACCCATGCGGCCTATGTCGACGAGCTAAAGGCCGCAGCAAGCACTGTGATTGAACGTGGCCGTTATCTGCACGGCCCTGAAACCGAGCTGCTGGAGCAAGAGATAGCCGCACTGTGCCAGGTGCGCCACTGCGTGGCTGTGAGCAACGGGCTCGACGCACTGCGACTGATAGTGCGCGCCTATGTCGAACTGGGCCGGCTGCATCGCGGCGACAAGGTCATCGTGCCGGCCAACACCTACATCGCCACCTTGCTGGCCATCACAGACAATGGGCTGGTGCCAGTGTTGTGTGATGTTAGAGAAGACACGATGAATCTTGACAGTTCGCTGATTGACAATGTGATGGACAGCCGAGTCAAAGCTGTGATGCCCGTCCACCTCTATGGCACTCCTTGCTGCGACAACCTTCTGCTCGATGCCGTGCACCGACATGGGTTGCTCATGATCGAGGACAATGCTCAAGCCATTTCGGCACAGGCGGCATGTGCCGGCATCAACGGCACTTTCACCACCGGTGGATTGGGACATGCCGCCGGCATCAGCTTCTATCCCACCAAAAACCTGGGTGCCCTGGGCGACAGCGGTGCCGTGGTAACCAACGATGACGAGTTGGCCATGACAGTGCGCGCTCTAGCCAACTATGGCAGCGACCGCCGCTATCACAACATCTATTGCGGCCTTAACTGCCGCATGGACGAGATTCAAGCCGCATTGCTGCGCGTCAAGCTCCGTCACTATGAGGCCGAAAACGACCAGCGGCGCCAGGTGGCAGCCGTTTACGGCAACACCATCCGCCATCGGCTGATGACTCCCCCTACCATCTTTTCGTCGATGCGGCAGGTGTGGCACCAATATGTGCTACGCGTGGGCGATGGTCGTCGCGACGCATTACGTGCCTATTTGCACGAGCAAGGCATTGGCACCGACATCCATTATGCCACCCCACCCCACCGTCAGCCCTGTTATAGCCATTTAGAGCATGGGGCACTGCCTGTGACCGAACGCCTGGCCGACGAAATGGTGAGTTTGCCTATCGCTTCGCCCCTTACAGCCGATGACGCGCGCGAGATAGCTCTTGCAATCAATCGGTTTTAAGCCCCATTAAGCAGTCAATTATCTAGCCTGAATTATTCATAGCCCTTACTACTGCAAAGCCATGAATAATCCAGGCTAGGACATCATTCCACACATCCTTCATTCGGCCTCGTTTAGTGCATATACCATTACTTATTATGCACTTTTTCTATTCTTTTGACTAAATATTGTTAAAGATGGTATTTTTTGATGTGCTGTTTTGATCAAAATCAAAATTAGTCATTAACTTTGCAGTGGTTTTCATGGTATTAGTTTTTAAGGTTAGTAAATTTCAGTCGCTGTGAAGCGCCGGATTTCTTTAAAAGGTTTATGTTAATGGTATTAGAAGGTTAATAAGTTTAAGAATCCCCGACGCGAGTCGAGGATTCTTTTGTAAAGCACTAGGCACCGCGCAAACAGCCAGGTAGCGGTAGTAGCTGGGCGCAGCCCTTCGTTGTGACAAGTAGCCATGGGCCCGCGCCGCCCAATCCCTCCTAACTGAGGACAATTGTGCGTTAAGTAATTCACAATTCTTAATTGTTAAATCTCAATTCATAATTAAAAAATGCGTACCTTTGTAGCATGATTAGCAACACATCTACACCAGGACCGATAGGAGTCTTTGACTCGGGTTTCGGTGGACTGTCGGTATTGCGCGAGATACGCCGGGCATTGCCGCAGTACGACTACCTGTTTCTAGGCGACAACGCCCGCGCGCCCTATGGTTCCCGCTCGTTCGACCTGGTCTACACATTCACGCTGCAGGCCGTGCGCCACTTGTTTGATCAAGGATGCCAACTGGTGATTCTGGCTTGCAACACCGCTAGTGCCAAAGCCTTACGCACCATTCAGCAGCACGACCTGCCTGTGCTGGACCCCAACCGTCGGGTGCTAGGAGTAATCCGCCCGACAGTCGAGAAAGTGGGCGACATTACACACACGGGCCATGTGGGCATCTTCGGCACCCCCGGCACCATCCAGAGCCAGTCGTACAACATCGAGATATCCAAGCTGCACCCATCGTTCAAAGTATATGGCCAAGCTTGTCCAATGTGGGTTCCTCTGGTCGAGAACCAGGAGAGCAACGGCCCCGGCGCCGACTACTTTGTGCAGAAGTACATCAATGCCTTACTAAGCCAGAGTTCCAAGATCGACTCCGTGATATTGGGCTGCACGCACTATCCGCTACTGCTGGGCAAGATTGAGCAATATATGCCTGCCGGCATCACAGTTATTCCACAGGGCGCAATAGTAGCCGACAGTCTGGCCTACTACCTGCACCGTCATCCCGAGATGGAACAGCGTTGCCGCCGTGGCGGCACATGCCGGTTCCTGACCACAGAGGACAGTGAGAAATTTGACTCGCTGGCGGGAGTGTTCCTGGGCGAAACTGTCAGCGCCGAGAAAATCACGCTCTAGTACCGAGGCACTGTCACGACCTACTAAAAAACGTGCTGCAAAATCCTACAGTTCACAATTTTCAATCAAGACAAGATGACTATTGAAGAGTTAAAACAGATGCTCGCCGAGAGCAAGTCGGACCAAGTGATAGCCGCTGCCAACCAGTTAGCAACCACAAGCACCGACCGCGCCGTGATGGCCCAGGCCTACTACCTGCGGGGCAATGCCTACCGACAGCAGGGCAACATGCGACAGGCCATGAACAGCTATCTGGAGGCAATGGAACTTGAGCCCGACGGTCCGGCCGCACAAGCCTATCGCACCATTCAAGAGATTCTTGACTTCTACAACCATGACCTCTACAACCCCTGAGCAAACCTCGCTACTTGGGCGCGTCAGGCAGTGGTTGTCGTCGCTATCGTTCCGTACAGGCGTGATTGTGCTGGCTTGCTGTGTGCCCTTTTACATCCTGTCGTTCGCCCAGATGGCTTTGCCCATCAGTGCCAGCGCCAAGACCGTGCTTTGGGTAGTGCTCTTCGGTCTGGCCAAGACCTTCCAGTATGGCGGCTTGACCATACTGGGTGTTGAGGGTTTCAAGCGAGTCAAGGCATGGTTTGGCCGAAAGTGCTGATCCACCGCAGATAGTCAAATCGGGTAGGTCGGGGAGCGAGAGTTTTGGCTTTCGCTCCCTTTCCTCCCACACCACCGTACGTGCCGTTCGGCATACGGCGGTTTGGCTTGTTTTCAGAGGTGTCTTTTCAGGCCACCTCCCATCGTTCTTGATTTC
>JAFUVK010000146.1 GCA_017477555.1 Muribaculaceae bacterium | reverse complement strand
TGCCTCTCTCTCATTGTTTGTCCATTGTTTTATGTGTCGGCCTGCTGGTTACTGCGACTGCCGGTGTTCGGCGAGTTTTACCAGTTGGCCTGCAGTTATCTGAAGAAAAAATGACTAACGAACGCTCATCCATAGTGCCCAAGAAGGTCCGCGACAGCAACATGGAGCTATTACGGCTTGTGGCGATGTTGCTGGTGCTGGTGGTTCACGCCAATTTCCGTGCTCTGCCAGTACCTGGTTATACTCATGTTCATGCCAATCCGTCATCGGCCTTCTTGATGTTTTTGACAGAAGCGTTCTCAATCTATGGCGTCGACCTGTTCGTGATGCTTTCTGGATGGTATGGTATTCGCTTCAAGGCAACGCGCCTGGCTGAACTGTTGTTTCAAGTGTTGTTCTTTGGGCTGTTTGCTATCGGCATTTGTGCCATCTTTGCTCCCCAAGAGCTATCGCATGATGTATTCAGCCGCTTGCTCATGCTGGGTCAGAACGACTATTGGTTTGTCAAGACCTATATTGCTTTATACTTACTCTCGCCTGTGCTCAACGCATTTGTCGAACAAGCGACACGCCGACAGCTGGCCACAGTACTGATCGGTTTCTTCGCCTTCCAGTTTATCTATGGCTGGGCGTTTGAGTCCACACGGTGGCTGGTGGCAGGCTACTCGCTGCCTTCGTTCATAAGCCTATACCTGTTGGCACGGTTCATGCGGCTTCACCCCATGCGCTGGTGGCAGCTAAATCGTTGGGCCGATTTGGGCATCTATCTGGTAGTAGTGGCTGTGCTCACTGTGGCTATGTTTGTTATCAAACAACATGCCGGACGGGGTGGGGCGCTCTACTTCTACATTTGTCCTTTGGTAATATTAGGATCGATGCATCTGCTGCTGTTCTTCAGCAAGCTGTCGTTGCGTAGCCGTGTGGTCAACTGGCTGGCTATCTCGGCCTTTGGTGCCTACTTGACGCAGTCGAGCAGTTTCATTGGTTCGCGCTTCTATGACCAAATCATATTAGGATGGTTCAACCACGAGCCGCGATTGCGGTTCATCATACTGACTGGTTTACTGATTGTGTCAGTCTTTCTGGGTTCAATTCTTATCGACAAGGTACGTCTTGTGCTATGGAAGTTTGTACAACGCATTGTGCATAATGTACTTACTACTAATCGCAATTGATAATGCACAATTGTTGCTTTGCTGCAATTATTTTTAACTACTCCGCTAACTATTGAAAAAAACTACAATATGAAAACAATCATGCTCGTCTTCGGGACGCGTCCCGAAGCAATCAAGATGGCACCGTTGGTCAAGGCTTTTCAGGATCGGCCTGATAAGTTCAAGACCATCGTTTGTGTCACAGCACAACACCGCGAGATGCTCGATCAGGTATTAGAGATTTTTGACATCAAACCCGACTATGACCTGAACATCATGAAACAAGGCCAAGACCTGTATGATGTCACGAGCAGAGTTTTACTTGGTATGCGCGATGTGTTCAAGCAAGTGGTACCTGACCTAGTGCTCGTGCACGGCGACACAACCACCAGCACCGCTACTGCACTGGCCGCCTTTTACCAGCACATACCGGTGGGACATGTCGAGGCCGGACTGCGCACTCACAACATCTACAGCCCCTGGCCCGAGGAGATGAACCGGCAGATTACCGGGCGAATCGCCACCTACGACTTTGCACCAACTACGTTGAGCCGCCAGAACCTACTCGATGAGCATACCCCCGAGAGCCGCATCATAGTCACTGGCAATACGGTGATTGACGCGCTCTACTGGGTGGTTGACAAGATTAAGGGCAATAGCAAAAAGCAGCGTGAGTTGGCCGAGAGTTTAGCCAAGTTCGGGTACGATGTGGAGCGCATCGAACGTGGACAGCGCATGGTGCTCATTACTGGGCATCGTCGTGAAAATTTCGGTGATGGATTCGACCACATTTGCCAAGCTATCAAGACTCTTGCCGAGCGATTTACCGATGTCGACTTTGTCTATCCCATGCACCTCAACCCCAATGTACGGCGGCCAATCTACGAACTGTTTGGCGATGACCTGGCTCGAGGTAAGGGCAATTTGTTCTTCATCAACCCTCTCGAATACCAGTCATTTGTCTACCTGATGGAGAAGTCGACCATCGTTCTGACCGACAGTGGCGGCATCCAGGAGGAGGCTCCAGGCTTGGGCAAACCTGTGCTAGTGATGCGTGACACCACTGAGCGCCCCGAGGCTCTGAAGGCCGGCACGGTAAAACTAGTGGGCACTGACTACGATGCCATTGTCGACAATATGACCAGGCTGCTGACCGACAAAGATGCCTATGAGGCTATGAGCCATGCAGTCAACCCCTATGGCGACGGTAAGGCTTGCTCACGAATTGTAGACCATCTGATCAACAACCTTTAACATCTTCAAGTATTAGTTCAATTTTTCAATTCTAACAAAATGAAAGGCAAAATATTAGTAACTGGCGGCACCGGATTTATCGGTTCGCACACAACTGTCGAGCTGCAGCAAGCAGGCTATGAGGTAGTCATCATCGACAACCTTAGCAATAGCAACCGCGACGTGCTCGATGGCATTGAGCACATCACTGGCATCAGACCCATCTTTGTCGAGGGCGACTGTACTGATATCAACACGTTGCACAAACTGTTTACCGACAACCCTGGTATTCAGGGAATCATCAACTTTGCAGCCAGCAAGGCAGTAGGGGAGTCGGTGCAGAAACCCATCATGTACTATCGCAACAATGTCAACATCCTGCTCAATCTGCTCGATCTCATGCCCGTCTACGGAGTCAAAGGATTTGTGTTCTCATCATCGTGCACAGTCTATGGCGAGCCCGACCACAATCCTATCACCGAGGATGCACCCACGAAGAAGGCCACCTCGCCCTACGGAGCCACTAAGCAGATTTGCGAAGACATCATAGCCGATGTCATCAAGAGTGGCAGCCCAATCAAGGCCATCCTGCTGCGCTACTTCAACCCCATTGGTGCTCACCCCAGTGCCGAAATTGGTGAATTGCCCAATGGTGTGCCTCAAAATCTAGTTCCCTATCTGACACAGACTGCCATAGGCATACGCCCGATGCTCAGCGTCTTCGGCAACGACTACGACACCCCCGATGGCTCGTGCATACGTGATTTTATCAATGTGGTAGACCTTGCTCAAGCTCATGTACGCGCACTCGACCGCATGCTCCACGACGAGAGTAACCAGGCACTCGAAATCTTTAACATAGGCACAGGAAACGGCTTGTCGGTGCTTCAGCTGATCGATGCATTCCAGCGAGCCACAGGAGTCGAAGTCCCTCACAAGATTGTGGGACGCCGCGAGGGCGACATCGAGAAAATCTGGGCTGATCCCCGTCGTGCCAACGAGGTGCTGGGCTGGAAAGCCCATGTGTCCATTGAAGACACCATGCTCAGTGCCTGGAACTGGCAGAAGCGTCTGCGCCAACGAGGCATCATGTAGCCCCCATCATCTACACCACAAAGCTAGCCTGGCAGCGACTCCCTTGCCAAGATTTGCAGGGAGTAGCTGCCAGGCACTATTAGTGTGTCGCTACACCTTGTTGGTGATGGGCCGCCACGAGCGTTCTTTTATCAACCCCTCGCGGTAAGCGATAAGTAACTCGTTCAGGTCATCGATCTGCGACTGCAGTTCGGCACCCATATCTGTGTCTTTGACCAGCATGCGGTGGTCAGTCATCTCAATCAGTTGTATGGTCGAGATGATATCGCGACCTTCCTTGACTGCCGTCTCGATACTTGTAAACGGCTCGTGCTGTACTAGCTGGAATCCCCGCGAGTGATAAACCAGCGTGTAACCGGCAATACCCGTCTCGGGCTGGTAGGCTTTGCTAAATCCGCCATCAATCACCATCATCTTGCCATTGGCCTTGATGGGGCTTTCACCCTTTATGAGCTTGACCGGCACATGGCCGTTGATGATGTGCCGGTGTGAACCTTTAACGCCGAACTCGTCCAGAATCATGTCCATCACCTGCTCATTGTCGCGCAGCTCGTAATAGTGTCCCTTGGTTTCTTTGTAGGTTTTCTTGTCGGCAATGAGATAACGTTCGAGCGTGGTCATCTTGTTTTTGTCGAAAGCAGGTGAGTCGGGGCCACACCACAAATACCACAGGTAGTCGACAGCAAAGGCCAAGTGACGGTCATCGCCCTCCTTGAAGTAGGCATCACGAATCAATTCCTCGGCTTTGTCGAGCAGTGCACGCCCTTTGTAGGTTTTCCCGTCGACAAACACCTCTTTTAACGTACCATCGGCATTGAGTGGGATAGAAGCGTGATAGAGAAGGTTGCCGTTCACCACATTATACATACCGCCCTTGCTGAACAAGCATCGCATATGGCGATGCAGCTTCTCGCTCTCGACAAACGACTTGTGCAACTTGCGCACCAGCTCTTCCTCGTCTTGCGACAGCTGATACGGCGCACTGGGCAGGATGGTGGGGAAGCTCTTGTCGAGCAGCTCGTACTCCTTGCCGTCATCCAGCGTGATCATGCCGCGTTCATAGTCGATGCGGTCAAATAGCAATCTGTGATCCATCTTGAACTCCGGGTGGCGCTTGATAGCCTGTCCCTCAAGCTTGAATTGAATGATGCTGATGGCCTTGTGCATCTGCGCCGTAAGGCGCGCCAGACTTGACGAAGCACCATCGCCAAACCCTTCTTTAGGAAAGAAACACTTGCACTCGTCATCGCCATACACATCGAGCGCAAACGTGGCCAGCGGCAATAGGTTGATGCCATATGCATCCTCGATGACGTTTTGGTTGTTGTAGCGCAGCGAATTTCGGATTACGTTGCAGATGCAACAGTCATTGCCCGATGCGGCTCCAATCCACAAAATATCATGGTTTCCCCACTGGATATCTAGGTTGTGGTAGGTGCACAGGATGTCCATAATCTTGTCAGGACTCTCGCCACGGTCGAATACGTCGCCCAGAATGTGCAGGCGGTCAATGGTGAGTTGATGGATGAGATTGCACATGGCAATGATGAAGTTGTCGGCCCGACCAGTGCTGATGATAGTACGCACAATCACGTCGACATAACCCTGCTTATTGGGGTCGCTTGTGCTCTCATGCAGCAGCTCCTGGATAATGTACGAGAAGTCGCCAGGCAGAGCCTTAGTGACCTTCGACCGCGTATACTTCGACGACACATTGCGACACACCTTGACCAGACGATTGATCGTGATAAAGTACCAGTTCACAAGTTCCTCCTCGTCGACAAAACCGCTCTTCACCAGTTCCAATTTCTGCTCAGGGTAGTAAATTAGTGTACACAGGTCTTTCTGCTCCTTCAGTCCCAGAGTTTCATTGAATATCTCACTTACCTTGCGTTTGACTGTACCCGAAGCGTTGCGTAGCACGTGCTGAAACGCGTCATACTCGCCGTGCAGGTCGGCCAGAAAGTGTTCAGTGCCCTTGGGCAGATTCAGGATAGCTTCCAGGTTGATAATCTCAGTGCTCGCAGTCGCCACGTTCGGAAAATTGCGGGACAGTAGCCGCAGGTATCTCAGTTCGTTGGCATCAAATTTTTTCTTTGTGTTACCCATATTATTAGGTTTAGATAATCTTGGCTGCTCAATGCTAGATTCAGGCAAGCTTAATATAGCACTGTTCAGCATAAGAATTGAGGTTAAAAAGTCGATGCAAAATTAGTGCAAGTTGAGTGAAATACAAAATTAAAAACAAGGTTTTTGATTTTTATTTCCGAGACGCTGCCTAATTTATCCAAAATTAGTTATATTTTTGTATTGTGACAACATTTTTCAAAGAAATTTGTAACTTTGCACCATGAAAACGCATTGGCTACCGATTTTGACACAGCAGTGGGGTATTGACACGCTCAACCCGATGCAGCAGGCCGTCATCCAGCAAGACACGGCGGCCCACCTAGTCTTATATGCACCCACAGGCACGGGTAAGACTATCGCCTTTGCATTGCCACTGGTCGAAGCACTGAGCCACAATAGGGCAGGAGTGCAGGCTGTGGTTATCGCGCCAGCACGCGAGCTGGTCCTGCAGATCCACGATGTCCTGCGCACACTGGCCGTAACACACAAGGTGACCTGCCTATATGGTGGACACCGCGCCAGCGACGAGCGGCAGTCGCTCACTGTCACACCTGCCGTAGTGGTAGCGACACCGGGAAGGCTATTAGACCATGTAACGAATGGGCGCGTCGACCTCTCGACTGTGCAGGTGCTGGTAATTGACGAGTTTGACAAATGCCTCGAACTGGGCTTTGCCGACGACATGCGACAGCTACTCACACGGGTGCCACATGGCGCACGCCGAATCCTCACATCGGCCACACGCCTCGACCCGCTACCCGACTATGTGGCACTGCGAAATCCTGTCACGCTCGACTTCCTGTCGCTTACAGCCCATCCAGCAGCGCGCATGACCGTCCATGCCGTGCAATCGCCCGATGCCGACAAACTGTCAACGTTGCTGCAACTGCTGCTCACCATAGAACCGGCACGCACCATTGTCTTTGTCGGCTATCGCAATGCGGTGGCACGGGTTGCCAACTTCTTGAGAGAGCACCATGTGTCGGTTGCAAGCTTTCATGGCGCGCTGGAGCAGACCGACCGCGAACGGGCGTTGGCGCTTCTGAGAGGCGACGCGGTGCGCGTGATGGTAACCACCGACTTGGCGGCGCGTGGACTGGACATCGACCAACTGCGACACATCGTCCACTATCACCTTCCTCCATCTCCCGAGGCCTATATCCATCGCAACGGTCGCACTGCACGTGTCGATGCCTATGGCGAGGTCTACATCATACAGGCACCCGACGAGGCACTGCCTGAGTTCATCACCATCGACAACCGGCTGTCACTACCCTCCACCGCACCCCGCAAGAGTCTGTTGGCTCCGATGACGATGTTGCACGTCAAAGCCGGGAAGAAAGAGAAGATCTCGCGTGCCGACATTATGGGATTCATCGCCAATAACTGTGCCGACATCATCCCGCCCAGCCGCATTGGCCGCATCGAGGTCAAGGACCACTACAGCCTGGTTGCTGTGCCTCATAAAGTCGCTCATCCACTCATGGCTCGACTCTCTAGACTACCGCTCAAGGGCCACCGCACCCGCATCACTATCACCACTGCACCTTGACATCAGAAGACGAGACAAAAAGAGCCTACCTCTATGATTCTTATTTAAAGGGTGTCC